>VBOG01000098.1 GCA_005877815.1 Nitrospirota bacterium | reverse complement strand
GGAATATCAGCCCCTTCACGACTGGATTGCCCTGGTGTGCATGCATGGCGGCACGAATGGCCGGCAGATCATCTTCATGCACGACTTCATCCGCCTGCAGGTAGAATGCCCAATCGCCCGTGCACTGCGCCAGCGCGATGTTCGTCTGTTGCGAATAGATCAGGCCGTCCTTGCGCAGGGTCTCGTCCCAGACCGATTCGATCATGCGTATCTTCGGGTCTCCGATGGATCGGACCAACTCGAGCGTGCCGTCATCGCAGCGGCCGACGTTCACGATGAATTCGTCCACGATCGGCAGGATGGACCGAATGGATTCCACCAACGGGTAATCGTAGCGGACCGCATTCCGGCAAAACGTGAAGCCGCTGACCTTCATCTCGCCCCCGCTTCCATGAGATCAGTGTACAAGGCTTCGAGCTTGCGCGTGAGACGCGACGCCTCGAACTGCTCGCGGGCCTTCTCGTACCCTCGCGCCGCGAACCGTTCCCGAACATCCTGGTTTTCAAGCAGGTCAATGACCGCGTCGGCATATTGCCATGCGAAGCGGACGACATACCCCGTGACGTTGTGATCCACGACCTCGGCCTGGGCGTTGCACTTCTTGCGTTGCGGGGTCGCAATCGTCACAACCGGCAAACCGCTCGCCATAGCCTCGGCAATGACCACCCCATAGCCTTCTCCGACGCGCGCTCCATGGACATACACATCCAGGCCCGCATAAAAATCGGCGACCGCCACCGAGGGCTCGGACAATTCCACGCGGTGCTCGATGCCCAGCTTATGCAGCCGCTCCTTGATGCGATCCGTGGCGCCACGAAACCGGCAGCGCATCTGCGGCACCTTCCGCCAGACCTTGGGCAGCATGTCCACGCAGGCACGGTGCCATTTCTGATCATCCACGCGGCTGCACCGGCCGATGGTCCAGTCGAACTTTCGCTTCACCGGCGGAAATTCCTCGAAGTCGATCGGTCCGTACAGCACCTCGTACCGTTTGCCCGGAAAGCGGCAATACTTGACGAGGTAATCCTGGCGAGACCATTCCGAGAAAAAGACATGCGCGTCAATGAGCGAGTTCTCCGCGTGATCGATCGCGTTGAAGACATTCGTCTCCACGATTTTAGGGCCGCCGTTCTGCTTGCGCGGCAGGGTGCCGGGCTCGTAATCCCCTGCGCGATAGATGTGATAGACATCGATCTTCAGATCCTTGAGGAGAGCGTCGAGGTCGGGGGGCTGGACGATGACCGGCACGCCGAGCCGTTCGAGTTCCGCCACGCGCGTACCTCCCGTGCGCAGGCCGCAGGCGAACACGTCAAATCGAGAGCGGTCCAGGTACTTCGAAAAGACCTGCAGCGTCTTCTCCGTCCCGCCGATTCCCAGTTGACTGCACGCTTGCAGGACTCTGATCTTCGCCATGTGTGCAGGTCATTCCCCGCTCAGCCGCGCGCCATAGACGCGTTCGTAGTACGCGCGGAACTCTCCGGATTTGATCTTTTCCCACCACCAGCGGTTCTCGCGGTACCATGTGACCGTCGAGGCCAACGCATCCTCGAGGGTACGGCGGGGACGCCATCCCAGCAACCGGAGCTTGTCGCAGTTCAAGGCGTAACGGCGGTCGTGCCCGGCGCGGTCCGTCACGTGACGCAGCAGCGACTGCGGCTTGCCGAGCAGCGTAAGGATCTTGTCCGCCATCTCCTTGTTCTCGCGTTCCTGCCCGCCGCCAATATTGTAGGCCTCGCCGGGTGTCCCCTGCTGAAGCACCGTCTCGATGCCTTCGCAGTGGTCTTCGACATGGAGCCAATCCCGGCGCTGCAGACCGTCCCCATACAGAGGCAGCGACTGATCCTCGATGGCGTTGGTGACAAACAAGGGGATGAACTTTTCCGGATATTGAAACGGTCCGAAGGTATTGCTCCCGCGCGTCAGCACCACCGGAAGACCATAGGTCGCGTAATAGCTCAGCGCGAGGAAATCGCCCCCGGCCTTGCTCGCGGAATAGGGGCTGCGGGGCGCTAGGGGATCGGACTCCATGGAAGAACCGGCGGGAACATCGCCGTAGACTTCATCCGTGCTGACTTGCAGGAATCGGCGAATGCCCGCGGCCCGCGCGGCCTCCAACAACACATAGGTGCCGAGCACATCCGTTTTAACGAAGCCGCCCGGCTCCAGAATGGATCGGTCTACATGCGTTTCGGCCGCGAAATTGACGATCGTGTCAACATGGTAGTCTCTGACGGCGCGATCCACCACCGCAGCATCGCAGATATCGCCATGGATAAAGACATACCGCGGGTGATGCTCTACATCACGGAGATTCTCCAGATTTCCCGAATAGCGCAGCGCATCGAGGTTGACGACCCGCAGATCCTGCTTTTTTAGCAGGCGACGGACAAAGTAAGACCCGATGAATCCCGCTCCTCCCGTCACCAGCACGGTGCTTGGCATGTGCCTATGTCCCTTACAGTTTATTGGCGCCGGTCTCGGCGACAAGATTGCCGACCAATCGCAACGAGGCGAAGGTGCCAGCGTCCGACCACCATCCTTCCAACAGATCCCAGGTCAATTCCCCGCGGTCAAGGTAGTTATTGATCACGTCGGTCACCTCCAATTCCCCGCGGGCTGAAGGCCGGAGTGTCTTGATGATCTCGAAGACCCGTGCATCGAAGAAATAAATGCCCGTCACGGCATAGGGGGATTTCGGCTCCTTCGGCTTTTCTTCGATCCTGATCAGGCGGTCGCCCTCAAGCACCGGCACGCCGAACCGCTGCGGGTCTTTGACTTCCTTCAGGAGAATCTTTGCGCCGGTGTTTTGGCGCTGGTACGCGCGCAGCGCGGCCACGACATTGCGCTCAATGATGTTGTCCCCCAACACGATGCACATGGAGTCGCCGGCACAAAAATATTCCGCGAGTGCGAGCGCGGCGGCAATGCCGCCCTCGCCCTCCTGATAGGCATAGTTCAGGTGTTGCAGCCCGAATTCCTTGCCGTTCCCCAACAACCGGAGAAACTCTCCCGCGCTGTTGCCGCCCGTCACCAGGAGGATGTCGGTGATACCGGCATTGACCAGCGTCTGGATCGGGTAGTGGATCATCGGTTTGTCGTAGATCGGCAACAGATGCTTGTTCGTCACCTTCGTCAGGGGGTGAAGCCTGGTGCCGAGACCGCCCGCAAGAATGATTCCTTTCACCGTTCGCCGTCTCCTTTCAACTGAGACCGTGTCGTGTTACCCGCCCGCCTTGGTGCGTTCCCACAGCTTGGCATATTTCACAAAGGTGTAATACGCGTAGAGCAGCGAGAGAATCAAACCCGGCATTCCGTCTCGAAACCCTTGCCGTAGGCCATACATCTTGAAAAACGAGAAGAGCGGATGCGTCACCAGTTGATGCACATGGAATCTCCGCTCGCGAAGCGCCATCTGCTCGGCCATGAGCGTCGAATAGCGGCGCATCTTCTGAAGATACTGCTCGAGATTCAGGAACGGATACTGCAGCACATGCCCCCGCAAATACCCGACACGGCCGTCCAGCTCGAAGCCTTCATGGACGAGATCTTCACGATACCGAAACCGATGTCGGTTGAACAGTTGCGGCTGCCGATAATCGGGATACCAGCCGCAGTGGCGGATCCAGCGTCCCATGAACAGATTTTTCCTCGGCACGAAAAACGCATCGGCGTCCGGCCCCTGCGACAGCACGGCTTGAATCTCCTTCCGCAGTTCATCGGTCGCGCGCTCGTCGGCGTCAATGCTCAGGACCCAGTCATGGGTGAGCAGGCCGAGGGCGTGGTTGCGAAGTTTTCCGAAACCCTCAAAATCGCATTGATAGACCTTGTCGGTGTATTCTCGGCAAATGCTTTCGGTCCGGTCGGTGCTATGCGAATCAAGGACCACGATCTCGTCCGCCCAGCTCACGCTTTCCAACGCCTCCCGGACCTTGGCTTCCTCGTTATAGGTCAAGACATACGCGGACAGTTTAGACACGAGCCACCATGAGAGGGCCGACGGAGTTCTGATCGACCAGGGCGCGAACGCGCGCGACGACCGACTCCACGGTGATTCGATCCAGGCAGTCCCAGTATGGACAGGCCTCATAGATGCACTTCTCGCAGGTCGGCACGTCGGGCATCAGGATGGTTCCCTTGCCGAGTGGTTGCCATCGCGCGGGGGAATTATTCCGCCTGGGATCAAAGAGGCTGACGGTGGGGATGCCAAGGGCCGCCGCCAGATGCATGGGTCCTGTCGCGAGCGAAACCACCACCTGACTCTCCGCCATCACCGCCATCAACTCCCGGAGCGTCAGCAGCCCCATCAAGTCCTGCACGCCTTCGGGCCATCTTGGGACTTCCGTTTCGGCCTGGAACCGCGCCCCTTCTTCGCGGCTACCCGTGAGCAGCACTTCCCGTCCCTCTTCAACAAGCCGGAGGATCAGGTCGCGAAAGTTGGAGGGCTTCCACAGGCGGCTCGAAAATCCGCCGGGATGGATGATGATCCGATGGGAATGTCCCAGGAAGTCTTGGGCCCATGTCCGTTCAGCCGAGGTGACGATGACATGCGGCGGCAGCACGTCTCCCGGCGAAAGCCCCATCCCGCGCAGCAATCCAACATTATAGGCGCTCTCATGGCGTGAAAAATCGCTCCGGTGCTCATACACGCGCCGGTTCAACAGCCAGGAGTACCATCGGTATCCGGTCCCGACGCGCACCGGCACGCGCGCCAGCCATGCGGCCGCCATCAGCCGCCGAAACGGTTTGAGAAAGATCGCGGCGTCGAACCCTCGTTTGAACACACGGACCAGATTCCCGAAAGGCTCGTGGGCCGCTACCGTCAGAACCTCGTCAAGATCAGGATGATGGGCCAGCACCGGGGCGGCATACGCGCTGGAGAGAAACGTCACGCGCGCGCCGGGCATGAGGCGGCGCAGTTCCGTCGCCACTGGAAGCGAGAGGAGCTCATCACCGATGCCGTCCGGCCTGACCAGGAGGATATTCACGACAGCTTGATCGCCTCGTCAATCAGCATCACCGGAATGTCGTCCTTGATCGGATACATCAGCCTGCACCGCTGGCAGACCAGTCCGTCACCCTTCTCATTTAATTGGATATCGCCCTTGCATTTCGGACACGCCAGAATGGCTAAGAGTTCTTTATCGAGTGGCATAAGACCTCCTGATGAACATCAGATGCCATGACGCATCGCATGGCGGCGGCCGCCACCGCCTCAGGTGCGATGGTCGTCAGGCATTCCATTGGATTGGCATTCACACAACGGCGGCTGAAACAGGGGCTGCACGGAATGCCCGCACGCAATACCTCATGCCCGGCTCCATAGGGTCCCGTTCTGATGGGATCTGTGGGGCCGAACATTGCGACGACGGGCGTCCCCAGAGCGGCGGCAAGATGCATCGGCCCGGAGTCGTTCGTGATGAGGACGCGTACGCGCCTCAACAATGAAATCAGCTCCTTCAAGGTCGTCTTCCCCACCAGATCTATCGGTCGCGTGCGCATATGCCCCTGCACCTGCCGCCCGACGGCTTCCTCATCGTGGCTCCCAATCAGGACCACGCGCCAGGCGCCGGATTGCTGGAGACGATCCGCGACATGCGCGAATGATTCGGCAGGCCATCGCTTCGTGTCCCATCGCGCCGCCGCGTTCAAGGCCACAAATGACGCACCGGCGGGGATGCCTTCCGTGGCCAGAAGAGCAGCGATACGTGTGTTCGCCGCCGGATCGTCCGGCAATGGAAAGGAAGCCGACGAAAGCGGATCCGTCGCGGCCCCCAACGATCGCGCCAGGAGCAGGTAGCGCTCCACGGCATGCACCGAGAGATCAGGAACGGGGGTCGTGTGGGTATAAAACCACGGACTGCCTTCCCGGCCATTGGAAAACCCAACGCGATGCCGCGCCCCGGAGAGCCAACCAAGAACCCCGCTTCGCAGGAGCCCTTGCAGGTCCACGACCAGATCGAACCGGTCGGCTCGAAGCGCCCGGATGGTTTGCGGCCAGCCGCCGATGGACAGGTCGACCGCGAGCACATGATCGAGATCGGGGTTGCCGTCCAGAACCTCGGCCCACCGCTGTTTGACCATCCAGGAGAGCGATGCCGAAGGCCACAGGCGCCTTAACGCACGGGCCGTCGGCAGTGCATGCACGATGTCTCCCAACGAACTCGGCTTGATGATCAGAATGCTGCGGACATCACTCCAGGACAATGGCGTTCTCCTTCTCCAAGATCCATCGCACGGCATCGTCCAGATCCTTGGCCACGTAGTCGGGAACGAGACCGCGGGCCTCCATGCTCGAACGCTGCTCGTCAGGATGATCGCCGCTCAACACAAAGACGGCCGAGGCCCCGATATTCCGCGCCAACGCCACATCTGTCGCCTTGTCACCGATCACGAAGGCCCGGTCGGATGACAGCTTGAGCTCCTGGCGCGCGCGATCGACCAGGCCGGCAGATGGTTTCCGGCACCCGCAGAGATCCTCAGGCAGATGCGGGCAGAAATAAATGCCGTCCAACCAAGCCCCGGATTCGGCGAGCAACTGGCGCATGCGTTGGTGCACGGCATCCAAGACCTCCTCGCGGATCAACCCGCGGCCGATGCCCGATTGATTGGTCACCACGACCGTTTTGAAACCGGCCCGATTGAGTCGCGCCATCGCGGGCCCCACTCCGGGTAAGAGCCGCACGGCTTCTGGGTCGTTGAGGTATCCGGGGTCCACATTGATGGTGCCATCGCGATCCAAAAAGACGACCGGCGCCGAGTCAGTCGCCGCCTGCATCCCGTCGTTCCCCGAGGCCGTTTCATCCCTGGCAAACTGACACGGTTCTGCGCGCTCTTTACCCGGAGGGAGAGGCAGCAGCCGCAACGCTGCCTGGGAGACGATGTCAACGCTCAATCCCCGCATGCAGCGATGGTCAATAGGGCATTCGCGCAGAAGACAGGGCGAACAATCCACGGGATGGCGGACAAGCTCATGCCCGCTCCCGAAAGGCGCCGTGGTGACAGGATCGGTCGGGCCAAAGACCGCGACCAAGGGCACGTCGAAGGCCGCCGCAATATGCATCGGCCCGCAATCGTTCGTCACAAACAGCTTGCATCGCTTGATCAGCGCCATGAGCTGACGCACCGACGTTCGGCCGGATAGGACGCTCACGTTGGGGGAGGAGATCCTCTCTGCGATCGCTTCACCGAGCGCCCACTCGCCGGGACCGCCGAAAATCAGGACATGGCCTCCGGAGCTTGCGATGAGGCGGTCGGCCACCTCCGCAAACCGCTCCGGCAGCCAACGCTTTGCCGATCCGTACGATGATCCGGGGTTGAGTCCGATGATCGGCCGTTCCGTGTCGATCTGGAGGTCATTCAACCGCGCCATGGCGGCGGCATCCTCATCGGCGGTCGTATAGAGGACCGGGGCGGTCGCTTCGACAGCGACCCCCAAAGGGTAGAGCAGTTCGAGATAGTAGGCCACTTGGTGCCGTCTATGGAGCCCCTTCGCTCGAGGAACCGGGTGGGTAAGCAGCAACCGGCGGCCGTCGGTCACATAGCCGTAGCGGTTCGGAATGCCGGCCAGGGCCGTGATCAGCGCCGCCTCGAACGCATTCTGAAACAGGATGGCGAGATCGAATCGTGCCTGGCTGAGCGTTCGGGACAACGACCACTTACCGCCCCAACCTGCATGCGGACCGGGACTGCGATACCAGATGATCTCGTCGATCGCCGGATGTCCTTTGAACAGCTCGCCGACTGCCGGCTTGGCCAGGAGGCTGATCCGCGCGTCTGGAAAGCGCTGACTCAATGCGGCCAGCGCGGGAGCCATCATGACGGCATCTCCGAGCCAGTTCGTCGCCCGCACCAGCAGCCGCTGGACGGCGCCGGGGCGGGTCAATTGTTTAAAACGACCCGCGTCCATTCCTCGAATCCCTCAACCCATTCTACATCTATCCGGACGGCCCACATTCTGGTCTTTTCTGAAAACGCCTTGAGCTTCACCGCATCCTTTTCCGTCGTCACGATCCGGGTCGCACCGAGTTCATCAGCGTGGCCCGCGAGCTGCTGTACCTCCTCCACAGAATACTCGTGATGGTCGGAAAACACCCGATGCGCCGCAACCACCGCCCCCCCAGCAGAGAGCATCGCTTCGAAGGACTCAGGATTCCCGATGCCACTCACCGCCATAACCCGCTCTCCTCTGAGCGCTGTTGGGTGCTCGGTCCGACCGGACTCGAGGTGGATCAATTGTGAAGGCGTAAAATCCACCGCGCCGATCGGCATGCCAGGAGCAATGTCCCTGATCCGCGCCTTGAGAGATTCCACGCCCACAGCGCGCCTCGTCCGCGTAAGCAGCACCATCGTCCCCCTCTGCATCGCCGAGGGACATTCCCGCAACCGTCCACGAGGAAAGACATAGCCGTTTCCAAACGGAGCGGTTGCGTCCAGGATCAGCACATCAATGTCACGACGCAGCCGCTGATGCTGAAACCCATCATCAAGCAGCAGCGTATCGATCTGAAAACGATCGATCAGATGGCGGCCCGCCTGATAGCGGTCGGCGGCGACCGCAACGGGCAGTCCTGGGCAGCGTTCCGCGATTAACACCGGCTCATCTCCCGACTCAGACGCCGTACTGCGCATCGACTGCCCATCAGATACTTCGACCAACGTGGCGGGGTGTCGGCGCCCGTATCCCCGACTCACGATCCCAACGCGGCGCCCGCGGGCGGCCAGAGCCGTCGCCAATGCGATCACGACGGGGGTTTTGCCCGTCCCTCCCAGCGTGAGATTGCCGATGCTCACCACGCGAACGGGCAACGACCGGGAAGGCAGGAGCCCCACGGCATAGAGGGCCGACCGCGCACGCATCACCAGACCGTAGAGATGGCTGACCGGAATGAGCGGCGCAAGGGCAACAGACATCCAGGACAGGCGGTCGGTCGCAAGTCGCCGTTCCATCTCAGACGACGACGAGGAAAACACATACATGGGCATGCGGTCCATGCCGCAGAATCATTCTTGGAGAACTTGCGCGATGAGGGCCTCGGTCCTCGCCACGGCGCCCTGGTTCGCCCGCACGAATTCCCGTGCGGCTTTGCCCATTGTCTCCAGACGCGACCGGTCTTCAAGCAGCGCGGTCATCACCGCGGGCAATTCATCCGCATTCGCAATCTGCCGTCCTCCACCCAGGCTCACAAGACCTTCCGCGACTTCTGCAAAATGATCCATGTGCGGGCCGAAGACGACCGTCTTGCCGCACGCCGCCGGCTCCAAGGGACTGTGTCCGCCGACCGGCACGAGACTCCCTCCCACAAAGACCACGGTGGACTCAGGATAGAGCGACGCCAACTCGCCCCTCGTATCAAGGACGATGACCCGCGGGCCTTCCGAAGGCTGGTGTCCGCCGAGTGCGGTCCTCAGAAACACGGCGAGCCCATGAGCCTTCGCGGAGGCCATCACCTCGTCGGCACGCTCGATATGGCGAGGGGCGATGATCAGCACGAGGCCGGGGCACGCCTTCAGCACACGAGCATAACAGGCAAGCACGGCATCCTCTTCGCCCGGATGCGTGCTCCCCGCCAGAAAGATGTCCTCGTGCGGCCGAATGCCCAGTTCCGCCCTGCGGCTCGTGATCGACGAGGCCGCATCGACAACAATCTGATCGAATTTGAGGTTGCCGGTCCGCGCCACTCGACGAGGATCGGCACCGAGCCGAACAATCCGCTCCACGTCACGATCGGTCTGCATGGAGCAGAGAGAAAAGGCGGACAGCACTCGACGAAAGAACGGTGCGAGCCGAAGATAGCCCTGAAAAGAATCGGTGGAGAGGCGGCCGTTGACGAGAACGGCGGGGATGCCGCGCGCCGCAACCGCTCGCAGAAAATTCGGCCACAGCTCGGTTTCGACGCATATAAACGCCCTCGGTCGCACGGTATCAAGCGCGCGACGCACGCTGAAGGAAAAATCCAGCGGGAAATACACGTGCCGCGCCTCTTCGCCCAGCCTGCGCAGGACCGTCTCCCGACCGGTCTCGGTCACCGTGGAAACAAAAATCCGGTCTTGAGGGTACCGGCGCTTAAGCGCCTTCACTAAGGGTACCACCGCCGTGGCCTCACCCATCGAAACCGCATGCACCCAGATCGTCTGTCCATCACGGCATTCCTCGGCCAACCCGTGGGGAAGCCATCCCATACGCTGCACCAGGCCACTACGGCAGCGCTTTTTGCCAAAGAGAATCGCAAGCACCACCGGTGCGGCCGCGAGTAACAGGATATTGTAGAGCCCGAACAGGATCCGACCGAGGAGATCACGGCGGTGCTCCGGATCAGCGACAGCCTGGTCCGCTTCATCGCCCAGACGATTCAGTGCCGATTCCAATTCCATCCGCTTCGCCTCGAGATCAGCCCGGGTCGCGGACCGCGGGACCGTGATGGGCTCGCCCCACAGAAAACATGCCCGACTGAAGGGACGCGGCATTTCAAACTTATCCCAGCTCCTGAAGATTTTTTTTTTGAGGCGGCAAAGGTGACCGGCATAATCGGCAAGCCCGTCAGCTTCGCCAATTCCACCGTTCCCAATTGCGCGATGCACCGGGGACCGCGAGGTCCGTCCGGTGTGACGGCGAGATCTGTGCCCGACCGACCGAGCCGGACTAATTCCCTGAGGGCCCTTACGCCTCCCCGCGTCGTGGACCCCCGCACCGATTGGAGCCCGAACCGGCGGATGATCCGATGGATCAATTCGCCGTCACGATGCTCGCTGATCAAGGCATGGACACCTGGTCCTTTGTAGACCAGCGGCATCATGAGTTGCCGCCCATGCCAAAATGCGATGATGAAGTGCCGGCCTGATGCCCAGAATTCCTCGACTCGTTCATCGTGCAGCCAGCGAAGCCGCAACGTGCGCGCGAGCAGCCGGATGGCCGCATAGCCCAGCGCCGGCAACACCGTCAGTTTGAACGAGGTGAACATGCCCCTACCGGTTCACCCCTCTTCCTGGAACTGCATCTGATGCAGTCGCTTGTACGTCCCGTTCAACGCCAGGAGTTCCTCATGCCGGCCGACCTCGACCACACAGCCGCGCTCGAGCACGACGATGCGGTCGGCGCGTTGAATCGTGGAGAGCCGGTGCGCGATCACGAACGTGGTGCGGTTCTTCATCAAATTGGCTAACGCCATCTGCACCATGCGTTCGGATTCGTTGTCCAGCGACGAGGTCGCCTCATCGAGAATCAGAATCGGGGGATTGCGCAGGAGCGCGCGGGCAATGGCGAGACGCTGCCGTTCGCCCCCCGAGAGCTTGATGCCGTTCTCGCCGATGACCGTCTCGTACCCATTCGGAAGACGCATGATAACTCATGGGCGAACGCAGCGGTCGCGGCGTCCGCCACCGCCTCAGCGGTCGCCTGGTCCCTGCCATAGGCGATATTGTTCCGCACCGTATCATCGAACAACAACGTTTCCTGCGAGACGATTCCGATCTTCTGACGCAAGGCGGACAGGCGGATGTCCCGAAGATCCACGCCATCGATCAGAATCGCTCCCCCGGTCGGATCGTAGAAGCGAGGAATGAGGTTCACGAGGCTGGTTTTACCGGCGCCGCTGCTCCCTACGAGTGCCAGCACCTCCCCGGCTCGAACAGACAGGGAGATGTCATGCAGCGCAACCGCCTCGGTGCCGTCGTATTGGAACGTGACCCGGCGCAGCTCAATGCCGTCTCGCACCCCCTGAAGCTCGCGGACCCCCGTATCGATCTCAGCCTCCGTCGGCACATCCAGAACCATAAAGACGCGCTCGGCCGCCGAGACCGCCTGCTGAATCGTATTGTTCGCCGAGGCCACGCGCTTGATCGGCGTGTACATGAGAAACACCGCGGTCAGAAATGAAAAGAACGTTCCGGGCGTCATCGTCCCATTGATGACCTGCGAGCCTCCATACCAAATGATCCCAGCCATGCCGATGATCCCGACCGCCTCCAGCACCGGCGAGGTAATGGCCGAAATCTGGGTCGATTTCATCCAGGTTCGAAAGTACGCTTCGTTGAATCTCGTGAACCGCCGGTCTTCGGCGGATTCACGTGTAAAGCCCTTCACGATGCGAATTCCGGTCAACGTCTCTTGCAAGGCCAATGACATATCCGCCGTGCGCTCCTGGCCGGTTGTCGCGATCAGGCGAAGCCGCTTCCCGAACCGCATCATGGGGTAGACCGAGAGCGGCACCACCACGATGGAGAACAACGTCAGCAGCCAGTTCTGATAGATCAAGACGCCGAGCAGCACGACAAACGTCAAACTTTGCTGGAAGAGATCTTTCAGCACACCGGACACGGCGCTCTGAATCCAGTTCACGTCATTGATGACGCGGGACATCATCCGGCTGGAGGGATTTTTCAGATGAAACCCGACGGGCAGGCGCATCAGATGGCCGAACAGTTGCTGCCGGATGTCGGTGACCACGCGGGTCCCGACGTAGACCATGAGATACGTCTGTCCGTAGCTCGCCATGCCCTTCAACACGGACACGGCCATCAGCGCGATCGGCAACAACATTAACCAGGTGGTGTTCTTATTGATGAAAATTTCGTCGAGAGCGGGCCGCACCAGCCAGGCGTACGCGCCGGTGAGTCCGGCAACCGCGGCGGAACACAGGGCCGCAGCGATGAGCCGGCCCCAGTACGGCTTGAGATAGCGCAGCAGGCGAAGATAGGTCTGCATCAGGCGCCCGCCTCGCGATGCGACAATTGTCCCAAGACCACGGCTGCCGCCCGCCGGGACGCTCCGGGGCCTCCCAACAACGACCGCACGCGTCCCATCTCCGCCTGCATCGCATCCCGGTACGTCACATCGTCGAGAATCCGCCGGGCCTCGGCTGCCAGATTCGCCGGGGTCGCCTCGGTTTGAATGAGTTCGGGAATGAACGGTCGTCCGGCAATCAGGTTTGCCAAGCCAATGCTCCGCACGCGAACAAAGAGACGCGCCAGCCCATACGAAATCCACGGCACTTTGTACACAATGACCATCGGCGTTCCGACAATGGCCGCTTGCAACGTCGCGGTCCCGGACGCGACAACCAACATGTCCGACGCCGCCATCACACCGCTCGCATCACCGGCGACCAACCGGACGTCCGCTCCGGCCCCTTCACATATTCTCTTGATCTCATCGCGATCGACGGTATCGGCAATCGCCAGGATCAGGCGCATCCCCTGATGTCCCAGCACGCGGGCGGCATCCAGCATCAGCGGCAGCAGCGCCCTCACCTCTCCCATACGGCTGCCGGGCAACAACCCCACGACCGTCGCATCGCGGGGAAGGCCATAGGCCGCACGAACCTGATCACGATCATAGGAACCGGCCATATCGTCGAGCAACGGGTGCCCGACAAACGTGCACGGCACTCCGCCACGCCGATACAGCTCCTCCTCGAACGGCAGAATCACGCAGACATGATCGACCCAACGCCTTATCGCTCGCATCCGCCCCGGACGCCAGGCCCAGAGCTGTGGCGCAATATAATAGACCACACGATGCCCCGCTTGTTTGGCCATTCTCGCAAAGTGAACGTTCAGACCCGGATGATCAATCAGCACGACGGCATCCCAGCGCTCGGCTCGCAAGAGTCTCCTGATGCTGAGCACGCGTTGAACGACGGCGCGAAGTGCAGTCACACCGACCATGCCGATGACATCCAAACGGCCGATGCCCTCGACCAGGCGGACGCCGGCGGCCTTCATCCGAGCCCCCCCTACGCCGCATATCTCGACATCAGGATCGAGCGCTTTCAGCGCGAGCGCGAGGTTGGCCCCATGCTGATCCCCGGAAGCTTCACCCGTGATGATAAGGATCTGTTTCGTATTCCGCCCTATGTGTCATGCGCCGTCCCGGCGATGCGCGCCATGACGTCGTATGCCAATTTCAACGCCGCCGCGCCCTCCCGGCCGGATACCAGTGGCGGCGCGCCGGTGGCTACGGACTCCAGAAACGCCTGGAGTTCCAGCTTCAGCGGTTCCTGGCTGTCTCCTTCGATGGTCTCCGTGAGGACTTCAGCCACGCCGGCAATGCCCATGGCCCGGCGGCCGATCCGGCCGGTTCGCTGCGCGAGATCAACGATCACATACCCGTCCGGCTGATAAATGCGGAGCTCCCGAATTTTCGACTCGGCCATGCGGCTCGCGCTGAGCGCGGCGACGCAGCCGTTCTCGAAGACAATGCGCGCATGCGCGACATCCGTGGTCGCCGACACGATCGCCACGCCGTGCGCCTGGACATCGTGCACCGGAGCGCCGGCGAGCGCCAGCGCAAGGTCGAGATCGTGGATCATCAAATCCAGCACGACGTCGACATCGGCGCCTCGGGACGTGAAGGGTGCCCACCGCCGGCACTCGATCAGCACCGGATCCTTGATGCCTCCGGCCGATCCAAGAGCCTTGCGGAAGGCCGCATTGAAGCGCTCGATATGGCCGATCTGCAGGGTAAGCTTTCGGGCCGAGGCGATCCCCAGCAAATCTTCCGCCTCCTGGGGCGTCGCCGTCATCGGCTTCTCGAGCAACACATGGACGCCGGCCTCCAGACATGCACGCCCCACGTCGTGATGCTGCAGTGTCGGCACAGCGATACTCACCGCGTCCACCCGACGCAACAAGGTTCGAAAGTCGGTCATTGCCGGGCAGCCATACCTGGCGCCAATCTCCGCGGCCCGCATGCGATCGGTATCCGCAACGCCGACAAGCTCAGCGCCTAGCTCGCGATAGACCCTTGCATGGTGTTGCCCCAGGGATCCCACACCAATGACGGCCACCTTGATTGGATGCATACCGTTCTTATTCCGTTACTGGCACCGAAGAAGATTCCTGATCCTCACGATGAAGGTTAACCGCCCTCACTTAATGCCGACAATGGCGATCCCCGCTTCATCCGCCGCTGCAATGGCAACTGCCCGATCGAGGAGCAGCGCTCTGCCTGCCTCGATGGCGAGGACAGCGGCCCCGCTTTCGGCCATCACCTCAATGGTGATCGGCCCCACGGCCGGAAGATCGAATCGCCGGTCCTGCTGCGGCTTGAACCTTTTCACCACCACAGCGCCGCCGCGCGCCAGCTTGCCACCCCGCCTAATGGCCTGATCGGTGCCCTCGACCGCCTCCACGGCGACTACGACTCGCTCCTTCACCACGACACACTGACCGATGTCGAGCGCTCCCACGGTCTTCGCCATCTCCCATCCAAACTCAATATCGCGCCATTCCTTGCGCGTCGGCGCGCGGCGCGTCAACTTGCCCTCCTCGACCAACAGACCTGTCAAGCCGAACGTGGATTCGCGAATCGCGATGCCTTCACTTTCCAATTCCGCAGCGATGGCTCGCAACAGCATATCGTCCTTGGGGACGGTGACGCGGCGAAGGAGTGCGAGGGAGCGAAGATCCGGACGGATACCCGAAAACAGGTGGGTCTTCTTGACACCGCCCACCATCACCGCCTGCCGGACGCCGTCTTTCTTGAAGGCTTTGATCAATCGGCCGAGTTGGCCGAGTGCGATCCAATGAAGTCGGTCCACGGCGCCTTCAAGCGACGGATCGGTCTCTCCGGTCAAGGCCACGGCCGACACTCGATAGCCCAACCGCCGGGCATTTTCGGCAAAGAGCAAGGGGAAACGGCCGTTGCCCGCGATCAGCCCGATCCATTCATTCTCGGGATGCCCTGAGGCGATGCTCGGTCGTTCCGAAGCCCGGGCGGTCATGAGCTATTCGTCCTCGCGCTCGTCCGAGCCTTTACAGACCCCTCGTTTGGTGTCATCCATGAATGACAACAATGTGCGGACGTCCTCGGCGTCACCGACCTCATCGCGCACCTTTTTGACCGCTTCGGCCAGCCCCATACCCGAACGAAACAAGGTGCGGTAGACGCGTTTGAGCAGGCGAATGCGATCATCCGCAAAGCCCTGCCGTTTCAGGCCGATGGTGTTGACACCGAAGAGCCGGGCCCGATATCCCCCCGCGGCCCGCAGGAAGGGAGGGACATCCTGCCCCAACGCCGAGCAACCCCCGACTATGCTGTATGCCCCTATCCGCACGTATTGGTGAATGCCCGACAGGCCTCCGACGATGGCGTGGTCCCCGATGACGATATGGCCGGCCAGGGTGGCGGCGTTCGCCATCACCACATGGCTGCCGACATGACAATCATGGGCGATATGCACGTACGCCATCAGCACGTTATGGTCGCCCAGGCTCGTGACCCCGCCGCCAAAGACCGTCGCACGATTGACCGTGACATATTCCCTGAGGATGTTGTGATGGCCGATCCGCACCAGCGTCTTCTCGCCCTTATACTGTAAATGCTGCGGCGGCGCGCCAATGGACACAAAGGAGTGAATCCGGCATTCCTCACCGATGTCGGTCCATCCCTCGATCACCACATGGGACTCGATGCTCGTGCCCCGGCCGATCCGCACATGCTCACCGATCACGGCGTAGGGTCCCACCCTGACGTCGTCGGCCAATTCGGCATTCGGATGCACCACGGCCGTCGGATGGACGCAGGTCATGGTTCGATCTCCGCTGTTGAACTCCCGTCGGTGATCATCGCCATCAATTCGGCTTCGCAGACCAAACTCTTTTCAACATACGCCTCCCCTCTCATCTTCCAGTACGGATGGCGCGCCCGCAAGACATCCACGACAAACCGAAGCTGGTCACCGGGCTCCACGGGCTTTCTAAATTTGGCTTTATCAATGCCCATGAAATACACAAGGTTCGTTCCTCCATCCTTCGCGGATTTCGCCGATTTGAATGCGAGCACGCCTCCGACCTGCGCCATCGCTTCGATGATCAGAACGCCCGGCATGATGGGGCGGCCCGGGAAATGGCCTTGAAAAAACGGTTCGTTGATCGTGACGTTCTTGAGGCCGACAATGCGCTTGCCAATCTCCAATTCTTCGATCCGATCGACCAGAAGAAACGGGTAGCGATGGGGAAGAATCGCCTGGATGTCGATACTGCTCAGTCGCACGGCGTGATTGATGTCCTGGCTCACTTTGCCGCCTTGTCCAATTCCTTGATCACGCGGTCCGTGAGATCGAGGGAAGGGTTGCTGTAGATCACCAGTGCGCCGGCGCCGTTGTCGCCCTTTTCGACCACGAGACTGATTTTCTCCTTGTCGGCGATGCCCTTGATGATCTGTTCCAGACTCTTATTAAATTCGTCCAGCGCTTCCTTCTTCTTGCCCTGGACTTCGCCGTTCAACTGCTGGACCTTCCGCTGGTATTCCATCATACGCCGGCGGAAGGATTCTTCCTTGTCTTTCTTGGCCTCCGGACTGAGGACCGCGCCTTGCTTGACCAGGTCCTCCTCCATTTTCTTCAACTCTTCCTCTTCCAGGTCAATGATGCGTTGGCGGCTCTTGACGTATTCCTGGAGCGTATCCTTGATCTTCTTGCCGCGGCCCGTGTTGTCCAACACCTTTTGAGGCTCGATGACACCGATCTTCAACTCAGCGGTCGCGGGCGCGGCTGTGACCAGCGCGAGCCCCATGGCGGCAATGAGCACCTTCCACCGATTCTTCATATCCGTTCCTTTCTCCTACCTGCCTTAAAATAACGAGCCGACCGAGAACTCAAACAGTCCGGATTTCTCTCGCGCGCCGTTCACCGACTTCCGGTCGAGATTGAGCCCATACTCAAGGCGCAGCGGGCCGAACGGCGAGATCCACCGAATGCCGGCGCCAGCCGCTGGCCGCAGATTCAACCCCAGCGCTTCTCCGTCATTGAAGCCCTTGCCATAATCGAAAAAGACCACCCCTTTAACCTTCACCTCAGGCACTAACGGGAAAAGAAAATCGAAATTGAACAGCAGCTCTTTGGTGGCCCCGAGAATGCTCTGATCCGGCGCGACCGGTCCGCCTCTCCCGAAGCTGAATCCCCGCAGGGTTTGAATGCCGCCGACGAAGAATCGCTCGCCGACCGGCAAGGGGTCTCCTGCGCGATAGCTATGGGCCACCCCGATCCGCACGCGAGGCGCAAACACAGTATCCCACATCATCGGATAGTATTGGGCGCTATCGCCGATCACCTTGTAAAAGTAGTTGTCGCCGCCCAGGACGCTGCCGGCGAACTCTGCGGTGATACCGTGTCGAGCGCCGGACTTCGGGTCGAAATAGAAGTCGCGGGTGTCCCTGGCGAGGCCCAATACAATCGCCTGAGTGGTCGAAGTCCCTATTTGCTGTTGGATCAGGAGCGGCAGATCGGTGACCGGCGTCACCGTCGACGTCCCGCCACCGCCGAGGAAAAATCCGGTCGGCGCCGAATTGCTAAGGGTCAGGCGTTCCCGAAGCAGGCTCGCGCTCCCGCTCAAGTACTCTGAAAACCATTTACCCAGTACGAGATCGGCACCGATCCGTCGCTCGAAATAGTTAAAGAAAAAAGTTTCACGCGCATACAGATCGACTTGCCCGGAGAGTGCCTGGTCCAGCAGGTACGGCTCCCGGAATGTGATGACCCCCAACGATCGTCGCTGACCGAGCTGGCCGCGGATCTTCAACAACTGGCCGCGGCCAAAGAGGTTGCCTTCCGTCACATCCGCGACCAACGACAATTGGTCCAAGGAGCTGAAACCTCCGCCGACGCTGAAGGTCCCGGTGGACTTCTCCTTCACTTTGACATCGAGATCCACGGTATTGGTGTCGAGCTGTTTCGGAATGATCTCCACAGTTTCAAAATAGTTCAGGTTGTTCAGTCGCTGGAAGCTCCGTTTCAAGGCGGCCGTATCGATCAATTCCGCCTCATTCAAACGGAGTTCGCGCCGGATGACCTTGTCGCGCGTTTTTTCGTTGCCGGAGATATTGATGTTCCGCACATGGATGAGCGCCCCTTCAGTGATCTCAAACGTCACCGACGCAGTCTTCGCCTCCTGATCGGGAACGATTTGCGGATTGACATCAGCAAACGCATACCCCTTCACGCCGTAGAGATCCGTCACCCGCGTGACGTTGTCGCGGACCTCCGCCATCCGCATGACGTTCCCTTCTTTGAGCTTGGTGCCGCTCTGGAGCTCTTCCTCGGAAAAGACCGTCTGTCCCTTGTATCCGATCTTGGCGAGCTTGAACCGCGGCCCCTCAATAACGGGAAAACGGATGGTGAACCACTTCTTGTCCTCACTGAGATCCACGGTCGGCGTGCCGACCTGGACATTGAGATATCCCTCATCCAGGTAGGCCTGCCGGACTCGTTCAACATCGTTGGTGATCTCATCCTTCTTGTAAATCCCTGAGTCGTCGAACCAGGAGAAGAGCCAGGAATACTCCCTCGTAAACAAGGGCTTCTTCAGTTTTTTCTTCGGAATCGCCTTGGCGCCGTCGAACGCGACGGTCTTGACGCGGGCGCGCGGCCCCTCTTGAATAAAGAAGCTCAGTGATTTTCGTTCCTCGTCCAGGGTCTTGATGACCGGAATAATCCGCGCGTTGTAGTAGCCATCTTCCTCATAGACCAGGCGCAACCGCTCAACGCTGTCCTTCACCTGCTGCTGATCGAGGAACGACTGGTTACGCACTGTCATCTTTTCCCTGAGCTTCTCCTCGCCGATCTTGTCATTGCCGTCGAAAAGGATTTTGGTGATGAACGGCTTCTCCGTGACCGCAAACACCACCGCGACCCCTCCCGGGACCGGTTCGGTCTCCACTCGTACATCCTCGAAAAAGCCCATTTGATAGACCGCGCGGATCTGGGTGCGGATGGCTTCCTGCGAGAATGTGTCCCCTTCCTTAAGAGCAATGCGGCCGCGAATAGCCGGCACTTCGATGCGCTTGTTGCCCTGGATTTTAATGGATTTAATTTGTTGCCCGGCTTCCTGCACGGCAGCTTCGGTCGCACCGCCGTGCGGTCCGGCGAAGACTGCCGAGAAAGCAAGTACTAGTACGTATGAAAGAGGAAGGCGAGAGCGATCTGAGATGCCGGTGATTTTCAGAAACGAGTCTCCCGCATCCCACCTCCCATCGGTCACGCATCATCGCCTCCGGCGCAATACCGCAAGCCGGCGAAACATGCCGCAAAATCGAGGAAATTGTACAGATCACCCCTTCGGAAGTAAAGCGAAAAAGGCGCTCTATGGCTTCTCCGGTTGTCTTGACTTTGAGTGAAAGGCAACCGTAGAATCGCGTATTATGTCGGCCACGGTCGTGAAAGCCATTATTCCGGCCGCGGGCCTCGGTACCCGTTTTCTTCCCGTCACCAAGGCGTCTCCGAAAGAGATGCTTCCGCTGGTCGACAAACCCCTCATTCAGCATACGGTGGAAGAAACAGTCTCGGCCGGCATCCGGGACATCATCGTCATCACGGGTAGGGGAAAACGCGCCATCGAAGACCACTTCGATTTCTCGTTTGAGCTCGAAGAAAATCTCAAGGAAAACAAGAAGGACAAGCTTTTCAATGACGTGCGCCGGATCTCCGAGATGGCGAACTTCTGCTATGTCCGGCAGCGGCATGCGAGAGGATTGGGGCATGCCATCCTCTGCGCTCGGCATCTCGTTGCCAATGAACCGTTTGCCGTCATGCTGGGTGACGAGATTATTGACTCCGAGGTGCCGGCCATCGGACAGTTGATCGAATTGTACGAGCGGCTGCATGCGCCGATCATTGGAGTTCAGGAAGTCGAACCGGATGACGTCTCGCAGTACGGCATCATCGCACCCGAACCCGTCGGGCCCGGTCTGTTTCGGGTGACGGATCTGGTCGAAAAACCTGCTCGCAATGAAGCGCCCTCCCGGCTCGCGGTGATCGGACGCTACATCCTGACGCCGGATATTTTTCCGGCGCTCGAGAAAACGCCGCCCGGCAAAAACCAGGAAATTCAATTGACAGACGCCTTGCGGACTGTCGCGCACTCTTCCCCCATGTATGCGTATCTGATCCAAGGCAAACGATACGACGCCGGAGACAAACTTGGATTCCTCAAAGCGACCGTGGAATTCGGCTTGAAGCACCCGGAAGTCGGCGCCCGCTTCGCGCGATACCTCAAGACGCTGTCGCTGTAACGAAAGAGTGATCATGGCTGAACAATCTCCTGCAGAAGCTCCTCCTGTCGAAATTCCGGATCGCCTCCCCCTGCTGCCCATCCGGGACATCGTCATGTTCCCCTATATGGTCTTGCCGCTCTTCGTGGGGCGAGACATGTCGATCAAAGCCATCGAAGCCGCTCTGGCCGGCAATCGGATCATCATGCTCGCCGCCCAGCGGTCGCTCGAAGTCGAGAACCCCACACCGCAGGACATCCATACCGTCGGCACCGTCGGCATGGTGATGCGAATGCTGAAACTTCCGGATGACCGTATCAAGATTCTCGTCCAGGGTTTGACGAAAGCCAGGATCGAGGCTTTCGTTCAGACCGAACCGCATTTTGAAGTCTGCATCGAAACCATCACCGAAACAAAATCCCAGACCGCATCGCTTGAGGGCGAAGCCCTGCTGCGGACCGTCAAGGAGCAGCTCGAGAGGCTCGTGAGTCTCGGAAAGATTTTGATGCCTGACGTGATGGTGGTCATCGAAAGTCTTCAGGAACCCGGCCGGTTGGCCGACATGGCCGTCTCGAACCTCGGCCTCAAGGTGGAGTCCACTCAAGAGATTCTGGAGATGGAAGATCCCGTCGCTCGCCTTCGCCGGGTCAGTGAATTGATCGCCGGGGAAATTGAAGTACTGTCCATGCAACAAAAGATTCAGGCGGAAGCCAAGGGCGAAATGGACAAGACGCAGCGCGAGTACTTCCTGCGCGAGCAGCTCAAGGCGATCCAGAAGGAACTCGGCGAATTGGACGAACGGGCCGAAGAGGTCGCGGAGTTCCGCAAGGCCGTCAAGGAAGCCAAGATGCCCGAGAAGGTGCTGAAGGAGACGGAGAAGCAACTTAAGCGGCTCGAAAAGATGCATCCCGATACGGCTGAAGCCGCCACGGTCAGGACCTACCTGGAGTGGATGGTGGAACTGCCGTGGAGTAAAAAGACCAAAGACAACCTCGACATCAAAGCGGCCGCCAAAGTCCTCGACGAAGATCACTATGACCTGGAGAAGGTCAAGGAACGCATCCTCGAATATCTCGCCGTCCGTAAGATGAAGGAGAAGATGAAGGGGCCGATCCTGTGCTTTGTCGGCCCGCCGGGCGTTGGGAAAACCTCTCTCGGAAAATCCATCGCGCGGGCGCTCGGCCGAGAGTTCGTCAGAATTTCTCTCGGCGGCATCCGCGATGAGGCGGAGATCCGCGGCCACCGGCGCACGTATGTGGGCGCCTTACCCGGCCGCATCATCCAGGGACTCAAGCAGGCCGGATCGAATAATCCGGTGTTCATGATGGATGAGGTGGACAAGGTCGGCGCCGATTTCCGCGGCGATCCTTCCGCGGCATTGCTGGAAGTGCTCGATCCGGAACAGAACCACGCGTTCAGCGATCATTACCTCGGCGTACCGTTCGATCTCTCGGATCTGATGTTTATCACCACGGCAAATCTCAAGGATCCGATTCTCTCCGCACTGCGCGATCGGATGGAGATCATCGAAATCCCGGGGTACTCCCAGGAGGAAAAGCTCGGCATTGCGCGAAGATTTCTGATCCCCCGGCAGTTGGACGAACACGGCATTACCGACAAACACGTCAAGTTTACGGAACCCACCATCCAACGGATCATCTCGGAATACACGCGCGAAGCGGGCGTCCGCAACCTCGAACGAGAGATCGCCAACGTAATGCGGAAGGTGGTGAAAAAAATCGCCGAGGGAGAAGACGGCGTCTACACCATCACGCCGGCCCTCATCCCGAAGTATCTCGGCGTGCCGCGATACGAAAACGAAAGCGAAGAGAAAAAGGATCTCATCGGCGTGACCAAGGGGCTCGCCTGGACCGAATCAGGCGGCGACATCATTCACATCGAGGCGACGCTGATGAAGGGCAAGGGCGTCCTGACCTTGACCGGCCATCTTGGCGACGTGATGAAAGAATCCGCGCACGCGGCGCTCAGTTATATCCGCTCGCGAGACCGGCGGTTGAAAATCAACCCGGACATGTTCGCCCAACATGATGTGCACATTCACGTACCGGCGGGCGCCATTCCCAAAGACGGGCCGTCTGCAGGCATCACGATGGCGACGGCCCTGGCCTCCGCTTTTACGAATACCCCCGTCCGTCACGACATCGCAATGACGGGTGAGGTGACGCTCAGAGGGCGCGTGCTCCAGATCGGCGGGCTCAAGGAAAAAATACTCGCGGCGAAGCGCGCCGGCCTGTCGACGGTCATCCTTCCCCAACGGAACCAAAAGGACCAGGCCGACATTCCGAAACACTTACTGAAGGGAATGTCGTTTGTGTTTGCCGATACGATGGACGATGTCCTGAAGGCGGCGTTGCGACCTGCACCTGGTGGCCACCATACCGACACAACCAAGCGGGTGAAGCCGCTCAAACCCGCGATGAAGTTCAAGCGCGCCACGGGCAAGCACCCCGTCCCAATCGCGTTGCCCCCTCTCTGATGCCGGGCAATGGGTTCGGCGAGTTCGACCTGATCCGTCGGCTCGAGCGGCTCACGGCCGCTCCCTTTGCCTCCTCTCGCCACATCCTCCTTGGCATCGGCGATGATGCGGCGGTCCTGAAACAGACGCGCGGCCACCTATGGCTCGCCACGACTGACCTGCTTGCCGAGCACATTCATTTCGATCTGACGTATACCTCGTATGACAAGCTGGGATACAAGGCCGCCGCCGTGAATTTTAGCGACATTGCGGCGATGGGCGGCATGCCGCGGTTTATTCTGGTCGCGATGGCACTCAGCCGACATCAGACGCCTCGGGACGTCGAAAACCTCTACCGGGGAATCCAATCGGCATGTCAGGACGTCGGAGCGATCGTCGTCGGGGGCGATACCTCCGCCTCCAAGAAGGATTTGTTCCTCGCCGTCACGGTGTTGGGCGAAGCACCGAGTCGGAACATCCTCCGGCGGAGCGGAGCGCGTCCGGGAGACCACGTGTATGTGACGGGCAGTCTCGGAGACGCGCGGGCGGGATTGGAAATCCTCCGTGAGGGGCCGAAACGATTCGATGAGGGGAATCGATCAGCGAAAGGTCTCAGCTACCTTACTCGCCGCCACCTCTCCCCCCACCCGCGCCTCAAGGAAGCCCAATGCCTGGCCCAAAACCGCATCGCCAGCGCCGCCATTGATCTCTCCGATGGTCTCGCGGGTGACCTCCGGCACATCTGTGAAGAAAGCGGCGTGGGCGCTCTCATTGATACCCGTCGGATTCCCATCTCTTCGGCGCTTGCGCGTTATGCCGAACAGCGGCGGCGCAATGCGCTCGAATATGCGCTCCCTGGTGGTGAGGATTATGAGCTTCTTTTTACGGTGCCGGTTTCGAAAGTAACCCGGATGGAAGCGCTGATCCGCGGACAACGGGTCCAGGCAACAAATATTGGAATCATCACGAAGGCGAATCGGTTGATGGCAATCGGCCGAGACGGCGTCTCGCGCCCCCTCCGCGTCAAAAGCTATGAACACCGTCTGTACTCGCCGGCACGCTTGACATGATGTCGCGCGCCCGCCTCAAAGAGAAAGTTTACGAAGTGCTGCACCTGGGGGACTCGCCACAGCGAACCGCCATGGCCTTCGCCGTCGGCGTGTTCATCGCGTTCTCACCAACCTACGGCCTCCATACACTGACGGTGCTTTTCTGCGCTTGGGCGTTTCGTCTCAATTTCGTCGCGTTGTTCCTGGGTGCCTTCATCAATAACCCCTGGACGTTCTTGCCGATCGTCGGCGCGAGCATGTGGGTCGGCCTCCTCTTGATTCCGCAGGGCCAGCCGCCCGTGATTGATTGGAATCACTTCACGATCCTCATGTTATGGGAGCAGCTTCGACCGTTCGTCGTGCCGTTCGTCCTCGGTTCGACGCTGCTGGGATTCATCGCCGCCATTCTCACATTCCCGCTGGCCTACCTCGGAATTCTCAGGTTCCGGAAGCGTCAGGCACAACCCCATCGCCTTGCACCCCCATTTTTATCATGTTAGGATTTTGCGGGTGAAAACTCCCGTCTCACTCGGCGCCTTGCAGTACGAGGGGTCGGCGCTCATCGCAGACCCCATCCATGAATACATCACGTTTACCGTTCCCTTCGGTGCTGTCCGAGAGAAGGCCGTGAGGCCTTCGGAGACCACCGAGAATGACCTCATTGACTCGCCGTGGATGCAACGGCTGCGTTACATCTACCAGCTTCAAAGCGCGCGATGGGTCTATCCATCGGCCGAGCACAGCCGCTTCGTCCATTCGCTCGGCGCGATGCATGTCGCCGGGCGCTTCGCCAGGCATCTCTATCCATTTCTTGCAAAAGCCGCGGCGGATGTCCCGTCGGCCAACTATGTGGAAGAACTCCTCAGGATCACCGCCCTTGCCCATGACATCGGCCACGGCCCGTTCTGCCATTTCTTCGATGACAATTTTCTCAAGAGGTTTCATCTCACGCATGAGAAGCTCGGCCAGGTCATCATCCGGGAGTACTTGGGCCCGCTCATCCGGAAAATACGACGCAGTCCGAGCGGGCCATTCGCGAAAGGAGAATCGCTCGACCCCGACCAGATCGCGCACCTCATCTTGAAAGACAAGAGCAAGGATAATTCGCGCGTGCCCACGTGGCTCAATTTTCTGCAGCCCATCATCTCCGGAAGCTACACGGGCGACAATCTGGACTATGTGCTTCGCGACTCCTACATGTGCGGCGTCGCCGTCGGTCCCGTGGATCTCAGCCGGCTGATCCATTACACGATCATCACGGAGAAAGGTTTCACGATTCACAAGACCGGCCTGCCGGCGCTTCAGATGTTTCTCAACACCCGGATGTATCTGTACTCGAACGTGTACTATCACCGTACGACGCGCGCGATCGACATCCACCTGAGGGAAATTTTCGGCGAGACCATGGACATTCTTTTCAAGGACGATCCGCGGAAAAAAATGGAAGACTATCTGCATCTGACCGACTGGTCGCTGCTGGAGGAAGTCCGTGCGTGGGTCAAGTCCAGGAATCCGAGACAAAAGAAACTCGGCGAGGAATGGTCCCGTATCCTCAACCGGAATGTGAAATGGAAGATGGCCTATAACACCATCCTCAAAGATGACGGCAGAGGGCGGGGAATGGATTTCCCCAGCAGCGAGTACTATGAAGATCGAATCCGAAAGGAGCTACCGCTTCGATTGTCGCACCTCGCGTTCAAGGTCGACATGGCGCCGCAAGACCCGAGGCCTGATCCGAAGGACACGCGAGGCACGCCCCTGCTCGTCTTCGACCCCGCGACAGAAGAAGTCTCGACAAAGCCATTGGAAGAATTTCTCGACCATCTCCCCACCCGCCTGTTTCAGTTCAGGTTGTACGCCGCCGACCATGGCACCGACTCGGAGCTGTCCCGCGCCGCCGCGACCGTGCTGGATAAGCGACCCTCCGGTATCGAAACCAACGTCTAGCCAATCTGATTTTTTCCCCCCAGCATCGGGGCGTCTTCATGATGCATCAATGGTAATATAAAACTATGCACACAAGTGCCACAATCTGCGACGCAATCAGAACCCGGTCAGTGCTCAGCTTCGACTACGAAGGATTTCACCGTGTGGTCGAGCCCTACTGCCATGGGATCAGCAAAAACGGAGAGGCGTTGCGGGCGATACAAGTTGGCGGTGAGAGCCGTTCTGGGAAAAAAGGCCTTGGTTTCGGGAAGCTTTGGATCGTCGCGGAGATACAGAACATTCAAAAGAACGGGCAGACCTTTATTCCGGATGATCCGCAATACAATCCTCATGACAAGGCCATGAAACACATCTGTTGCCGGATCTGAATTCTACGTCGCGCATGGGTCGAGCGCGTATTAGTGACGGGCTTTTTCGAGCGGCAGTGTCGTCAGTGAGAACGGATTGACGCGCGAACCATTGAGCCACGCGCCCCAGTGCAGATGCGGTCCGGTCGCGCGCCCGGATTTGCCGACGGTGCCGATCACCTGGCCCCGTTCCACATGATCGCCTTCCTTGACCGCCGTGGTATCGAGATGAAAGTACATCGTATAGAGACCCAGACCGTGGTCAAGAATGACGCCTTTCCCGCTAAAAAAGTGATCATCCACCATTTTCACAATGCCGTCATTGGTGGCTTTCACCGGCGTACCGAGCGCCGCGGCAATATCCTCTCCGTTATGCTGGTTACGCGACTGGCCGTTCAGGATGCGTTTGCTGCCGAACGCGCCGGTGATCGTCCCTTCGACCGGTACCAAAAACGGCTCACTCCAGAGTCGCTTCGGGGTGAATGCTGCAAACACGGCTTGCACCTTTTCCCGCTCCATCGCGATTCGCTCAAGACTGGCCGCGTCGGGCTCCACTTTGTCCTTGGGAAGGGTCATCCGCTGCTCACGAAACACTTCAGGGGCCACGGACACGGCGATGACGCGTTGCCGCATGCTATCGGCATAGGATACCTCTGCCTTGAGACCCAACGTGTTGGGTTCGTCGGCCATGTCGATGCCCAACAGCGCCGCGAACTGACCCTCTTCACCTGTGCCAAAAAATGGGATCCGCCGATTGTGAAAGTGGCCGACGACGGAGAGAGGATTTCCCGGAAGCGACAACGTGACGTAGAGCACCTGCCCTTGCTTCGCGTTGAGGACCCGGACATTGCCGTGGTTGTCTGGTCGAGACGTCGACGCCATGTCCGCATGCACGACCGGCGTGACAAGCTGATAGACGGCGTAGAGGGCGAGCAACGCTAAGCAGGCAGCAGAAAGACGCGGAAGATTGACGCTCACGTTCGAAACGCGCGCTGCCCTCCGACCTGTGAGAGCAATTCCTCGACGCGTCGGTTGGAGGCGCTGAACGGATCCATGCAGAGAATCGTCTCTTCCCAATAGCCGTTGAGCTTGAGGTAGGTCCAGTCGACCGTGTACGAGCGGTTCTTGGCCCTGGCGAAGCGAATGAAATCGCCGCGGACCTTGGCGCGGGTCGTCTGCGGAGGCGTGAACATCGCCCGCTGCACCTGCTCTTCCGGAACCAATTTTTCCACCAACTCGCGTTTCTCAAGCAGGTAATACAGGCCCCGTGTGCGTTTCACATCATGGTATTGCAGATCCATCAGCAGGATGCGCGGATCGTCCCATCCACAGCCCTTCCGCTCCATATACTCCATCATCAAATGCTTTTTAATGACCCAATCCACCTCATGCCGAAGCTGCATCGGATCGTCTTCCAGGCGGTCCAACACCGTCCCCCAGCGGCGAACGACCTCCGCCTCCACGGGGTCTTCCTCGATGGACCACAGATATTCCATCGCCCGCTCGAGATACATCCGTTGAATCTCAAGCGCCGTCAACTCGCGTCCATCTTCCAGCTTGATTTTCTTCTTTAGCGTGGTGTCGCGCGCGATCTCGCGAATCGCCTTTACCGGATCGTCGAGCTCGATGCCCGGGACGGTAAAACCGTCTTCAATCATGGACAGCACCAACGCCGCCGTGCCGACCTTGAGAAACGTCGCCACCTCCGACATGTTCGAATCACCGACGATGATATGCAGACGCCGATATTTTTCGGCGTCGGCATGCGGCTCATCGCGGGTGTTGATAATGCTGCGTGAAGATGTCGTTGAGGAAGATGTCTTTTCGTGAATATGCTGCGCCCGCTGCGACAGGCACAACTGCGTCTTCCCGGACAGCTTCAGCACCTTACCAGCGCCGGCAAACACCTGGCGGGTCACAAAGAACGGGATCAACTGCTCCGTCACTTTCCAGAAATCCACGTCCCGCCGCATCAGGAAGTTCTCATGGCAACCGTACGTGTTGCCCAACGAATCCGTATTGTTCTTGAAGATATAGATCTCTCCTGACAGGCCTTCCTCCCGAAGCCGCTCTTCTGCAGCCGGCAGACAAGCTTCCAACAGCCGCTCGCCGGCCTTGTCGTGGATCACGAGGTCTTCGACATTGTCGCACTCCGGCGTGGAATACTCAGGATGGCAACCCGTGTCCTGATAGAACCGCGCGCCGTTGACGAGAAAGGCGTTGGAGGGCCAACTATTGGGAATCAAGCCTTCGAAGATATACCCGAGGACTTTTTCGATGGGGAGGTAAATCCGGCCGTTCGGAGAGAAAATCAGCCCGTATTCGTTCTCAAGGCCGAAAATCCGCGGCTTCATGAGACTTTCAGAAGCGAGCCAATTTCCGTGGGTGTAATGCGTCTGAATGTCCGTCCTGGACGCGTCCGATCCAAGACCGCCACCTCAAGTACGTCGGCGCCGAGTTTTTGGCTCGTGATCGTGTCCAGCGCCTCAATGCTCAAGCGAAGCGCCTCCTTCAGAGACACCGACGGCGTGGACCACCGGTTTTTGAGGTACGCCATCAAGGCTTCCGCCTTGCCGCCAATCGCGGCCACGCCCCGCTCATCAATGATGCTGCCGTCAAAGGAAATGCGGTAGATCTCATTCAGCTTCTCCCCCTCGCCGACTTCGACCACGAGGATTTCGACTTCCAATGGCTTCGGGTCATTGCTGAACACAGTCCCAATGGTCTGAGAATACGCGTTCGCAAGAGATTTCGCGGTGACGTCCTCACGGCTGTACATGTATCCTTTCAGATCGGCATGACGGATGCCAGCCTTACGCAGCATCTCGAACTCATTATACTTGCCGGCCCCAGCAAACGCCATTCGATCGTACATCTCTGAAATCTTGTGCAACGATGCACTGGGATTGTCGGCCACGAGCAAGACGCCATCGGCATATTCCATGGCGATGATCGAACGGCCCTTCGCGATGCCTTTCTTGGCATACTCGGCCTTGTCGGCCATCATTTGTTCTGGCGAGACGTAATACGGGAGTGCCATGACTATGCCCGTTCCCGGCGGTTCTCGATCAACGCCGTGCAGATCTCGGCAATGCGCGGGGTCTCGACATCACGAACGCCGTGTTCGGTGATCACTTTCGCGATGGGATAGATGCCCCGTACGAAATCCGGACCGCCCGTCCCCACATCTTCTTCGGCGGCATTGTACAAGGCCTCCATGGCAATCTTCAGGGCCTGCGGCTCCGTCAAATCTCGGCGGTAGAGCGGCTTCATGGTATCGCGGGCGTCCTTGCCCCCCGACCCAACCGCGTAATACTCGATCTCTTCATAGCGCCCGCCGGTCACGTCGTACTTGAAGATCCGCCCTTCCCGTCGCTTCAAATCGTAGCCGGCAAAGATGGGAATGACGACCAACCCTTGAAACGCCATCGGGAGATTGCCGCGGACCATCTGCGCAAGCTTGTTCGCCTTGCCTTCACAGGACAGGATATCACCCTCAAGCTTTTCGTAATGTTCCAATTCGATCTGGAACAGCCGCGCCAGTTCGATGGCGGGACCCGCGGCGCCCGCAATGGCGATCGTCGAATGATCGTCGGTCTTGAAGACTTTTTCAATGCGGCGCCCCGAGACCTGGAAGCCTTCGGTGGCCTGCCGATCGCCGGCCATCAACACGCCGTCCTGATAGCGAATCGCTAGAATCGTGGTGCCGTGAGGGAACGGCGGAAGCGCGGCAGGGGCTTGAGCGTGAGACTGGACTTGCGGAATGGGATGAGGAAAGCGCGCGCTCGCCTCCGGTCTCTTACTTAGAAGAAAGTCGTAGAAGCTGGAACCCGAATCATCATCGCGGAAGAGCACCGCGGTCAGGCCTTTAATTTCGACAAGAGTGATTCGACCGTTTCGGATTCCTCGATCAACCCTCTCGTCAATTCCTCAGTTCCACGAAGAGGTTCCATGAGGGGAACTTTTTTGATAGCCGCATTGCCGATGTCGAACAACACCGAGGTCCAGCTCGCCGCGTAGACCTCTTGGGGCCACTTCTTCACGCAGGCCGCGCGGAAATATGCCCGAGTATCGAGCGGGGCCGTCGTTTCAGCCCGCATGACTTCAGCATCCGAAACGAGCCGATCAATGTGATGGCCGCGCTCGAGCGTGTAATACAGGCCCTTCTCCGGGCGCACGTCATGGTATTGGAGGTCCAGCATCGCCGTACGCGGATCGTCCCACCCGCAGCCCTTCCGCTCCAGATAAGACTCAATGAGTGAGCGTTTCGCCACCCAATCCAATTCCCGCACCAGCTCCCGCGGATCTCGCTCCAGCTTGTCCAGTGTCTCCTCCCAGCGAATCAACACGTCCTTCACGGGCACGGTCAATTCGTGGCTCGCATAAAAATCACGCGCGGCGTTCAGATACACCCGTTGCACCGCGATGGCGCTCGTGGACCGTCCGCCCGCGAGACGAATGTCGTTCTTGACGTCCAGGTCGCGGGAGACCGCTTGAATGGCATGAATCGGGTCTTCCAGTTCGATGGCGGGGATGGGCCAATCCTCCTGCGCCATTTCTAGCACGATCGCCGTGGTGCCCACCTTCAGATAGGTGGAGCATTCCGCCATGTTCACATCCCCGCAAATCACGTGCAGCCGGCGGTATTTGGCCGGATCGGCGTGCGGCTCATCGCGAGTGTTGATGATCGGCCGCTTGACCATCGTATTCAGATCGACGAGCGACTCGAAGAAGTCGGCGCGCTGCGACAGCTGGTAGGGCACCTGAGCGGCCTGATTCTCGGCGCCGATTTTACCCGCGCCGGCGAAGATCTGCCGCGTGACGAAAAATGGCACGAGGATCCGCACCAAACGCTCGAAGGGGACGCTTCGATTCACAAGATAGTTCTCGTGATACCCATAACTGTTTCCTTTGCCGTCCGAGTTGTTCTTGTACACGAGGAGCTTCCCGGGCCCTCGCACCTGCTCCACCGCGCGCAGCGCAGCTGCCACGATCCGTTCCCCCGCCTTCTCATGGACGACGATATCGTGCGCGCTTGTGCACTCCGGTGTGGAATATTCAGGATGTGCGCCATCCACATAGAGGCGGGCGCCGTTGGCAAGCACCTTGTTCAGCAACCGGTTGTAATCCGGCCCAGGCCGCTCCCGCTCCCCCTCGACTTCAAACCCCCGGATATCCAATAAGGGATTTTCGTTCTCATAATCCCACAGGATTTTGGGAGAGGGGAAATGAGGATAGTGATTGATCAAAAACAGGGAGTTTGAAACAGGATCAACAGCCTCCGCGTCACGAGTGGCGATCCCGAATTCCGTCTCTGTTCCTAGGACGCGTTTGTTCATGACAGCTTAGAGATAATGGCCGGTCGTGACGGTTTCGATGCGCCGCGATTCCTGGGACCCGGCCGTGATCGTCCGGACATGCACGATCTTATCAGCCTTCTTCCCCGCGATCTTGGCCCAGTCGTCTGGGTTCGTTGTGTTCGGAAGATCCTCATGCTCCTTGAACTCATCCCGTACGGCCTTGATGAGATCTTCCGCTTTGATGCCCCGTTCGCCAGACGCCAGCAGACGCTTGATGGCATACTTCTTCGCCCTGGATACGACGCCTTCGATCAGCGCGCCGCTTGAAAAATCCTTGAAGTAGAAGGTCTCCTTGTCGCCGTTCCCATAGGTGACCTCGAGGTACTGGTTCTCTTCGGTCAACGCGTACATGGCCTCCACCGTTACGCCGATCAGCCGCTCGGCCACTTTTATCGGATCGCCGCCATCCCGGGACAACTCGTCCTGATGCCACGGCAGATCGCTGGCCAAGTACTTGGAAAAAATATCCTTCGCCGCCGTCTTGTCGGGCCGGTCAATTTTGATCTTCACGTCCAGACGTCCCGGACGAAGAACGGCCGGATCGATCAGATCCTGCCGGTTACTGGCGCCGATGACGATGACGTTGCGCAGCCGCTCCACGCCGTCGATTTCGGAAAGGAACTGCGGCACGATCGTGGATTCGATATCCGAGGAAATGCCGCTGCCCCGGGTCCTGAACAGGGCATCCATTTCGTCGAAGAACACGATAACCGGGTACCCGTCATCCGCCTTCTCTTTGGCTTTCTGAAAGACCTCCCGGACTTGGCGCTCGGATTCCCCGACGTATTTGTTGAGGAGCTCGGGACCCTTGACGTGCAGGAAGAAGCTCCGGATATCCTTCCCGGTAAGATGCCCCAGTTTCTTGGCGATCGAGTTCGCCACCGCCTTCGCGATCAACGTCTTGCCGCATCCCGGAGGGCCGTACAGCAGCACGCCCTTCGGGGCGCGCAACTTGTGCTCTTTGAAGAGGTCGGCATGAAGGAAGGGCAGCTCCACCGCGTCATGGATTTGTTCGATCTGCTCGCGCAGCCCTCCAATATCAGAATAGCTGATGTCCGGCACTTCCTCCAGAACGAGTTCTTCGACCTCGGACTTTGGGAGTTTCTCGAGCAGGTAGCCCGACCGGGCATCATAAAGGAGATGATCGCCCACGCTGAGTCGCTGGGAGAGCAATGGCTCGGCGAGTTCTGCCACACGTTCTTCATCTGTTCGCAACGTAATCGCAACGCGCTTTCCGTTCAGGGTGTTCTTGAGACGCACTACCTCGCCCTGCACATCAAACCCGCGGCTCTCGATGACGTTGAGCGCTTCGTTCAGGATGACTTCCTGACCCTTGCGTAGCTCCTCGACCTTGATGGCAGGATGCACATTGACCTTCATCTTCCGGCCCGTGACGTAGACGTTGACGGTGTGATCATCGTTGGCGCTGGAATAGATGGCATAGGTGGACGGCGGGGCGGTAAGCTTCTCCACCTCGGCCCGCATCGCCTCAATCCGGCCTTTGGCTTCCTGCAGGGCCTCCGCCAGCCGGTCATTTTGCTTGTGCGCCTGCTCCAACTGCGAGCGAGCCTGATTGAGCCGGCGCACTTCCTCTTCGAGAGACCGGATCTGGACTAACAGCTTCTCTTTCTCTCTCTGATTATCCTGCATGCCGTCCTCCTCAGGGTGCTCGTCGGACAGGCGCTCGGTCAATTTCTTGACGGTATTCCGAATGGAACTCAGCCGCCCAGGTGTTTTTTTCGTCTCGGCCACTGTCGCTCCTTCCCTCTATCGCCATCAGGGATTTGGCTCGCGGGCATGAGGGGATTCTAACATCGCCCCCCATGACGGTCAACAGTCCGCCCCGTCAACTTCAGTAGGTGTGAGACCTTCGAGCGCGGTTAAAAAGCCGCGGGCCGCCGCTTCAACGTCGGGCGCCGACATAACGGCGCCGATCACCGCCACACCGTGCGCACCGGCACGAATGACATCCGGAACTCGTTCTGCTGTGATCCCGCCAATACCAAAGAGCGGGATGCGGCAGACTTTGCGCGCGCGCTCCAACTCCTTCAATCCGATCGGGCTGCCGAAGGACCGTTTCGAAGGCGTATCGAAGAGCGGGCCAAGGACGACGAAATCCGCTCCCTGCGCCTCAGCCTGCGCCGCCTCCGCCGCGGAATGGGCGGAGACGGCGACAAATTTAGCAGGACCCAGCAGTGTTCTTGCGACCGGTATGGGAAGGCCGGAGGCAGGCAGTTGCACACCGCTGCTTTGCGAGGCCCAGCAGACGTCCAGGCGATCGTTCACAAACATTCGACCGCCGCTTGCCCGCACGAGGGCCGAGACGTCGCAGGCGAGCGCCGCGAGAGGGCGGGTCGCCAAGTCCTTCTCGCGAAGCTGAATCGCCCTGACTCCTGCCCGCACGGCGGCATGGATCACATCGAGAAGAGGGCGGGCATGGGTTTGGTGACGGTCGGTGACGAGGTAAAAAGAAAAATCAACCTGCGGCATGCAGCAACATCTATAGCATACCCTCAATAGGACTGCTGGAGGTGGCGTAGAGCTTCCGGGGGATTCGTCCGGCCTTCATCGCGAACCGTCCGGCCCACACAGCGTGCTTCATGGCCTCAGCCATCAGGATGGGATCCTTCGCGCCCGCGATCGCCGTGTTCATCAGCACCGCATCGGCTCCGTATTCCATGGCAAGAGCCGCATCGGAAGCGGTCCCGACCCCCGCATCGACGATGACAGGCACCTTGACGGATTCCATCAGAATCCGGAGGTTGTACGGATTGCGTATACCGAGGCCCGATCCGATGGGAGCCGCGAGCGGCATCACCGCGGGACAGCCAACATCGACCAGACGTTTCGCCACAATGGGATCGTCGTTGGTATACGGCAGCACGATGAATCCTTCTTTGACCAGAATCTTCGCGGCTTCGATGAGGCCGGCCGTGTCGGGGAACAACGTGCGCTCATCGCCGATCACCTCAAGTTTGACCATGTCGGAAATCCCGGCGGCGCGTGCGAGATGGGCATACCGCAGCGCATCGTGGACATTATAGCACCCAGCGGTGTTCGGCAGGATCTTGTATTTCTTCGGGCTGAGGTAGTCGAGCAGGTTCTCGGACTTGCGGTCCGTAATGTTGACCCGGCGCACTGCGACAGTCACCACATCCGCGCCAGACGCTTCGATCGCCTTCTGCGTCTCGATGAAGTCCTTATACTTGCCGGTGCCGACCCAGAGGCGGGACTGAAATTCGATTCCGGCTATTATTAATGGATCATCGCTCATACCCGGTTCCTTCTCCACCGCCGATAAACCCGATCACTTCCACACGATCACCTTGAGAGAGAGGGGTTGCACCGAATGCCCTCCGGTCCAGGATGTTCAGGTTCAACTCCACCGCGACCCGTTCACTCGGGATGGCCAGTTCCGACAGCAAAGAAGCCACGGAACACCCCTCCGCCACGTCGCGGGATTCGCCATTGACCGTGATCTGCATGGGTTCGGTCATCATACCATAGCTTCACGAAATGCTGTCAACCGGACGGAATTACCACTTTCGCATACTCATCAAGCATGTCTTATAATAGCGATGATGTCCGCCTCCCAAAATGACATGATCGCCGCGGAGTTTTTAAGAATTGCGGCGGAACTGGACGATGAGGGGGCGAATCCTTATCGCATCCGAGCGTACCGCCGGGCCGCAGGCATTATCGCCCGCCTCATGGAGGATGCGGGCGCGCTGGCTCTTCGTGGAGAGCTGACGAAGATCAGCGGCATCGGCGAGGACTTGGCCGGAAAAGTTGCGGCGTTCTACCAGAAAGGCCGGATCGAGGTCGGAGCCATCGAGCCCGGACAGCTTCCCGCTGAAATCGCCGCATGGGTGAATCTCCCGGGGCTGAACGCCGCCATCGTTCGTCATTTGTACCAGCGCCTCCATATTCGGACTCTCGACGATCTCGAGGCTCTCACGCGCTCGCGGCTGCTGCGCACACTACCTGAACTCACCGCCTCAGAGGACGAAATCCTAGACGGCATTGCGCGGCTTCGTACCGGTTCGCTGACTTGACTTGTCTGCAACGCCTTTGTTAACGTCCCGCGCCACTGGAGACATGACACGATGGGCATCTCGGCGTTCATTTTGATTGAAGTCACAGGCGATCACACCAAGAGCGTCTTTAAGACCATCCAGCGAATGGCGGGTGTCAAAGCAGCCTATATGGTCAGCGGAAGCTATGACCTGCTGGTGCAAGTGGAAGCGGACAGCCTGGAGGCGCTGAGCGACCTCTTGCTCTCGAAAATCCGATCGGTGGATGGGGTCACGAAGACCACGACCTGCATGGTCCTGAACGTCTAATCAGCGCTTTTTCGTCAGAGTGAAAAAGAAAGGCCCTCAGGAGCATTTCTCCTGAGGGCCTTCTTTTTTCGTCGAAAGCCGGACTTAGTACATATCGCCCATGCCACCACCGTGCGAATGACCGCCAGGCATGGCTGAAGCTTTCTTCTCTTCCGGAATCTCGGTGATCATCACCTCAGTGGTGAGCATCAATCCGGCTACGCTGGCAGCATTCTGCAGCGCAAACCGAGTGACTTTGGTCGGGTCGATAATGCCCGCCTCAATCATGTCCACATACGTCTCGGACGCCGCGTCGAATCCCCGGGTCGCGCCCTCTTTCTTAACCTTATCCACCACGACAGAGCCTTCCAACCCGGCATTCTGCGCGATCTGCCGGATCGGCTCTTCCAGCGAGCGACGAACGATATTCACACCGACCTGCTGGTCGTGGGGGAGGTTCATCTTCTCGAGGGCCGACACGCACCGGAGCAATGCCACGCCGCCGCCAGGGACGACGCCCTCTTCGACGGCCGCCTTGGTGGCATGCAAGGCGTCTTCGACCCGCGCCTTCTTCTCTTTCATTTCGGTTTCGGTTGATGCCCCGACGTTGATCACGGCCACGCCACCCACGATTTTCGCCAGGCGTTCCTGCAGCTTCTCGCGGTCATAGTCGGACGTGGTTTCCTCAACCTGTGACTTGATCTGCTTGACACGAGCCTGAATCTTCTTCTCATCGCCATGCCCTTCCACGATCGTGGTGTTGTCCTTGTCGATCGTGATCCGCTTGGCGCGGCCGAGATCCGTCAGCTTCACATTCTCAAGCTTCAGGCCGAGATCTTCGGAGATCACCTGACCACCGGTCAGCGTCGCAATGTCTTCCAGCATGGCCTTGCGGCGGTCGCCGAAGCCCGGCGCCTTCACAGCCGCGACGTTCAGGATGCCTCGCAGCTTGTTGACCACCAGGGTCGCCAGAGCCTCACCTTCCACATCCTCGGCGATAATGACGAGGGGCTTGCCCATCTTCGCCACCTGCTCGAGGAGCGGCAAGAGGTCCTTCATGCTGCTGATCTTCTTCTCGTTGATGAGGATGAACGCATCTTCGAGCGACACTTCCATGCGCTCCGCGTCCGTGATGAAATAGGGGGAGCTGTAGCCACGGTCAAACTGCATGCCTTCCACGACGTCGAGCGAGGTGGACATGGACTTGGCTTCTTCGACGGTGATCACACCATCCTTGCCAACCTTCTCCATCGCTTCGGCGATCAAATCACCGATTGTGGCATCATTATTGGCGGAGATCGTGCCGATCTGGGAAATCTCTTTCTTCGCCTTGCATGGCTTGCTGAGCTTCTTCAGTTCGGCGACGACAACTTCCACCGCCTTGTCGATGCCGCGCTTGATGTCCATCGGGTTGGCGCCGGCCGTGATATTCTTGACGCCTTCGCGGTAGATCGCCTGAGCCAACACGGTGGCCGTGGTCGTGCCGTCACCCGCCACGTCGCTCGTCTTGGAGGCCACCTCGCGAACAAGCTGCGCGCCCATGTTCTCGTACGGATCCTTGAGCTCGATCTCTTTCGCGACGGTCACGCCGTCCTTCGTGATCAGGGGCGCCCCGAATTTCTTGTCGAGAATCGCATTCCGTCCCTTCGGACCCAGCGTCGCCTTCACGGCGTCCGCGAGGTGATTCACGCCACGCAAAATTGCGGCCCTGGCGTTCTCGCTGTACACAATCTGCTTTGCCGACATTTCAGTCCTCCTTGTAGCTTTTCTTTGAATTCGGTGTGGCGGGAAAATTATTTGTCAAAAACCCCGAGAATGTCTTCTTCCTTGATAATGAGATAGTCGGTCCCATCCACGTTGATCTTGCTTCCGGAATACTTGTCGAACAGCACGATGTCACCGACCTTCACAGCCTTCACGTCGGCACCGACGCCTTCGATCTTGCCCCGTTGAGGCTTTTCCTTCGCCGCATCAGGAATGTAGATTCCTCCTGCGGTACGTTCAAGTTCTTCGGTATAGCTCACAAAGCATCGATCCTTGAGCGGCTTGAACCCCGTGGCGGCCTTCTTCTCAGCTGCTTGCACTGCCATAATTTCCTCCCCTCCTTGAATAAAATGATCTTTGTTCGTCTTTGGGCTCTGGTAGGAAAAACCCGCTCCCAGACGCTGCCATCAGATAGTGCATAAATCCGGTTTGTGACGGATCAACCCCTTGGCACCGGAATTCAGCTTTTTTTTCTTAACTTTTTTCGGCCCGGTTATCCCGTTGAGTCGGCCGTAACTCCTTGAAAATAAGCCACGATTTAAGAAGTTCCACGGCTTTCTGAATTTGTGGGTCCTCTTCCTCGGTCTCCTTGACGTCTTTGGCCTTGGGGTCTTTCTCCCGCTTGATCTCCTGCTTCGGTGCTTGAGGACCGTCCAAGGAAGGCGGGACAACCGGCGCCTCCTGCTGATTAGGATCCGCCAATCGCTTGTCCAGGTCTCGTTCCCTGATCGTCGGCGTGGCCGTCGGCTTGCCTTTGACTACAATGTCCGGTGCAATCCCGACCCCATGGATACTGCGGCCCTTCGGAGTATAGTACTTGGCCGTCGTCAGCCGAAGTCCGGATCCATCTCCCAGCGGCAGAATGGTCTGAACGGACCCTTTCCCGAACGTCTGCACGCCCACCACGACAGCCCGTCCCCAGTCCTGTAATGCCCCCGCCACGATTTCGGATGCGCTGGCACTTCCTTCATTGACGAGGACGATGATCGGATAGTCGTCCGGTTGCTCCTTGTTGTGCGAAACGTAATCGTCCTTACGACCCTCCCGCGTTTTAATATAGACAATGAGCCGACTTTGCCCGACAAACTGCTCCGAAACTTCGATGGCGGACGTCAGAAGCCCGCCGGGATTGTTCCGCAGGTCGAGGATCAGCGGCTGCATCTTTTGTTCGCGCAGCTTCTTGAGCGCCGCGGCCATGTCCCTCGCAGTCTGGTCCTGAAACTGCGTCAGCCTGATGTAGCCGATGTTGCCCTCCAACATCTTGGCCTTGACGCTCTCGATCTTGATGATTTCCCGTGTCAACGTGAAGACGAGCGGCTCGGGGGCCCCTTCGCGATGCATCGTGAGGGTCACCTTCGTCCCCTTGGGGCCGCGCATCTTCTGTACGGCGTCCATGAGCGTCATGTCTTTGGTGGATTCGTTGTTCACTTTCAGAATGATGTCTGCGGCCTTGACGCCCGCCCGTTCCGCCGGTGTCCCGTCGATGGGCGCAATGACCGTCAAGCGATTTTCTTTCATGCCGATCTGAATACCGACACCGCCGAACTCTCCTTTCGTCTCTACCTGCACTTCCTTGTAGACTTCCGGTGGCATGAATGCCGAATGAGGATCCAACGTCGCGAGCATGCCCCGAATCGCGCCATAGACGAGATCCTTGGTCTTCACCTCTTCGACATAATGTTTTTGGACGTGGGCCAGCACCTCGGTGAAGGTTTTGAGTTCCTCATAGGTTTCGGTGGCCATGACCGCCCTGTCCCACCCCTTCCCAATGAGGACACCGACCATCAGGACGATCAGAAACACCATCCCCCATCCAAATTTCGCCTTCGCCGTCTGCCGCATGCCTTCCATGGCCGTACTCCTTTTTCCGACTCTCGAAATTACCGTCGTTTCGCCAGCCAGAGCAGCGGGTCCAACGCTTCTCCGCCCTGGCGCAATTCAAAATACAAGGTGCTTTCTCCGGTCAGCCCAGTATCCCCGATTTCTCCGATCGGTTGGTGACTGCGGACCGCCTCGCCGACACTCACCAGAAACTTGGATGCGTGTGCGTACAGCGAAAAATACCCTTCACCGTGATCCACGATGGCCAATTGCCCGTACCCTCGCATCCAGTCTGCGAAGACCACCACGCCGTCGAACACCGACCGGATGATGCTTCCTTGACTGGCGCGAATTTCAATTCCCTTCCGTTGCACATATGTATCAAACTTCGGGTGTTTTTGGCGACCGAATAGAGCGACCACCTCTCCATCACTGGGCCACACCAGCCGCCCTTTGAGCCTTCCCAGCACCTCTCCGGCTGCGTCCGGCCGTATTGACGCAGTCGCTTTTCGACGGCTTTCGAATTCACGCAGCAACGTCTCAAGCCGTTGGGCGGATTTTTCCAACTCGCCGACGGCTTTTTCATAAAAAGCCTTCTCGCCCCGCACGCGTGCCAGCAAATGGTCCTTATGGCCCCGCTCCTCTCGCACCTCCGCGAGCTTGTCGGCAATATCACGCTGATACCCCAGAAGCTCTCCGCGAACGCTCTGGAGTTTCGCGTCAGTGGACTCCAGGCGCGCGAGATCGGCCCGATAGCCTTCGAGCATCTGATATTCCCGGCGGGAAATCCATAGGAGTAAGGCCGAGCGTTCCATGAAATCGTGGTAGTCGCGTGCCCCCCATAGCAATTTTGCCTGTGCTTCGGGTCCTTCCTTGTACATGACCCGCAGCCGGCTTCGAATGGAGCCCTGGCGTTCCTCGATTCTGTTCTTCAATCGATAGAGCGCTGTATTCGTCACTTCCAGTTCACGATCTTTCTGCTTAAGTTTGGTGTTCACCTTGGCCAGTTCGTCCCGACGAAGCTTGAGCCTGTGGTCGGCTTCCTCGATGGATTGGAGGACGGACGCTTCTTTTCGTTGGGCCTCATCCGATTTACGTTTCTTTTCCTGAATCTCTCCTTTGAGCTTGTCGAGAGCCTGCTGCTCCTTCTTGATTTTATCCGAAAGCGGCTCAGCCCGATCGGGCGGCGACGCCCAGGCCGGCACGCTCACGACAAGCACTGCCAGCATGACAAGCAGGCGAAACTTCATTGTCTTCGGACATCCCCAACATTTGCCAGGGAGACCAGGCTGCCCAGGCAGCCCAGTGCCATCCCCAACACCAGCATCGAGAGGGAGACCCGCCACGGAAGGAACGTCAGCCCTTTTCCGAGTCCCCAGAACGGCCCTTGCAAGGTCATCTTCGTTTCCGCCACGCCATAGGCTGCCCTGAGCAGAAAGAGCGAACACGCAGCGCCCATGGCGCCGAGCAGCGCGCCCTCCAGAACAAAGGGAGTCTTGATAAATACCGGGGTCGCCCCGATCAGACGGAGGATCGCGATATCTTCTCTTCGGCTGTGGAGCGTGAGTCGAATGGTATTCGCCAGAATGGTCACCATGGAGACGGCAAGGACGATTCCGATTCCGAATCCAAGCATCTCCAAGTATTTCAATGTGGCCGTGAGATTCTCAACCCAATCTCGGTTGTACAGCACCTCCTCGACCTCTGGATACGCTCTGAGCTTCTGCACAAAAGCACCGACGGCTTCGGAAGATCGAAAATGGGACGCAATTTTTATCACAAAGGAAGCCGGAAGCGGGTTGTCTCCCAATCCGCCCAGCAGCCGTTCCTCGGATGGGAATCTGCCGCGAAATACGATGACGGCTTGCTCACGGGAGATAAACTCGATGCCGGCAACCGCAGGATCCCCGCTGAACTGGGCCCTTAACTCGGCCAACGCTTGGGGTCCGACCGAATCCCGAAGGTAGACGATGACCTTAATCTCCTCTCGCAGAGACCCGACCGCACTTTGCATGTTGAGATACAGCAGCAAAAAGATGCCCATGCCGAGCATCGCAAAGGTCGTCGTGATGAGAGCAATGAGGGTCGTCGCTCGGTTGGTTCGCATATTGTCGGCCGCTTCTTCGAGGAGATATCGAAACTGCATCACGCCTCAGCCGTTCCATTTGCCATCACACGGCCATCTTCCAAGGTGACGACCCGACGCCTCAGGTAGCTCACCATGTCGGCGCTGTGTGTCGCCACCACGACCGTCGTGCCACGGAGATTCACGACTTTCAGAAGGTCGAAGATCTCCGCTGAGAGTTGCGCGTCGAGGTTGCTCGTCGGTTCGTCCGCGAGCAGGACCTGCGGATCGTTTACGATGGCCCGCGCCAAGCATAGCCGCTGCTGCTCGCCGGCAGACAGCGTGGACGGCAGTGCGCCCTGGCGTTGATCCAGCCCCACGAGACGGAGGGCATTCATGACTTTGGGCCGCATCAGTCCCTCCGGCATGCCGACCACTTTGAGCGTGATGGCCACATTGTCGAAGACGGTTTTTTTCTGCAGCAGCCGAAAGTCCTGAAAGATAAAGCCCATGGTGCGGCGCAGATACGGCACCCGAGATTCCGCGATATGGGCGAGGTTTCGATCGTTCACAACAATCTGCCCTTCATCGGGGACTTCTGCGCGAAAAATCAAACGGAGGAGTGTTGTTTTGCCGGCGCCGCTTCTGCCGGTGAGGAAAATGAACTCTCCCTTGTCCACCTTAAGACTGACGTCGTCAAGTGCCACGCGGCCGTTATAGGTTTTCGATACATGAAAAATCTCGATCATGCCGTCGGCTGCTCAGGAATCGCCGATCATGATGCGCCGAGTGGAAGCTCGAACGCCCCCGTCAACAATTCAATGCTGCACGTCTTCGGATCGTCTCCCCGGATCAACACCACATCGAAGCGACACAACCGATCCGCGAGACGACGGACCGCGAGGTACTGCTGGGCCAACCGTGCGACACGGGCTTGCTTGGCCTTCGTGATCGCCTCCGCAGGCCCGCCGAACCGGTCGTTGGTTCTCGCCTTCACTTCCACGAACACCAACGTCACGCCGTCTTTGGCAATCAAATCAATCTCGCCCATCCGTGTGCGGTAATTGTACTCCAGAATGCGGTAGCCGCGGCTCTCCAAGTACTGCGCCGCGATGCGCTCCCCGTCGGCGCCGCGTGTCCTATTACTCACCGTGCCGCGGCTTTCCGGATCGGCAGGAAACTTCGACGATGCAACGTGCATGGTCCGTACCGCTTGAGCGTCCGAAGATGCTCCGCAGTTCCGTACCCTTTGTGCTGCAGAAAACCATATTCCGGGTAACGGACATGCGCCTCGGCCATCAATCGATCCCGTGTGACTTTGGCGATGATCGAGGCGGCGGCCACAGCGACGCAGAGGCCGTCAGCCTTGATCACGATCCGCTGTTCGATCGCGAGCCTCGGCAACCCCACGGCGTCCAGGATCAGGTAGTCGGGCTGGGGGAGCAACTGACGAACCGCCTGCTCCATCGCCAAACGGGCCGCTTCGAGAATGTTCACGGTATCGATAACCTCGGCGTCCACAATCCCGACACCAATGCCGATCGCCCTGTTGAGGATCTGCACGAACGTCCGTTCGCGCTGTCGTTGCGTGAGGAGCTTGGAGTCGCGAATGCCTTCGATCCGGCATCGCCGGGGAAGGATCACCGCCGATGCGACGACCGGGCCCGCCAGCGGCCCCCGCCCGGCTTCATCGAGACCGGCTACCCAGCGAAACCCCCGCACCCAGGCTTCGGATTCGAAGACGTCGTCGGGGACGAGCGGCACGACTACACGCCGGCCGTCACGCCCTCCGAGGCGGCGCCGACGGGAACCGTTTCAGTTTTGGGCTTGCCTTCGGCGAGATATTCGCGTTCGGCCACGCGCGTCATCTTGCCTTTCTTCGTCCGCAGATAGTAGAGCTTCGCGCGTCGGACTCGACCCTGGCGCACGACATCGACTTTCTCCACCACCGGTGAATGCACCGGAAAAATCCGCTCCACCCAGACGCCATAGGATGATTTGCGGACCGTAAACGTTTCGGTATTGCGTCCGCCTTTGCGGCTGATCACGGCCCCTTCGAATACTTGGACCCGCTCTTTCTCGCCTTCCATAACCTTCACGTGAACCCGGACCGTATCGCCGATTTCGAAGACCGGCACATGTTTCTTGACTAATGTCGCTTGCACTCTCTCAAGGCGATTCATGACTGCGTCTCCTCTCTCTGCTTGCTGTCGTTATGCTCCGCCCCGGCGAGAAAACTCGTGCAGGACTTGCCGGTCGTCGGACGTCAATGTCGCGCGGTCCAGTAAATCGGGCCGCTTCATGTATGTATTCTGGAGGGCCTGCGCCCGACGCCAGGCTTCAATGGCCTGATGGTTGCCGGACCGCAGGACCTCCGGCACTTCCATGCCCCGAAAAATCGGGGGACGGGTGTAGTGAGGATAGTCCAAGAGGGACCCGGAAAAAGAATCGACTTCGGCCGAATGGGGATCGCCGAGGACGCCGGGAACGAGGCGCGCGGCGGCATCGATGACGACAAGAGCCGCCAGCTCCCCTCCCGTGAGGACATAATCGCCGACAGACAGCTCTTCGGGCGCGAGTCCAAGTCGCACCCGCTCGTCGATCCCCTCGTAATGGCCGCAGAGAAACACCAGCCGTCGCCGCTCGTTCGCCAGCTCTTCCGCAAGCTGCTGATTGAATGGCCGACCTTGAGGCGACATGAGCAGCATCCGACACGGATCGTTCTTCGCACGCAGTTCATCGACCGCTCGAAAGACCGGCTCCGGCTTCAGGACCATGCCGGCCCCTCCACCGTACGGGGCATCGTCGGCGGTTTTATGCGGTCCCTCGGCGTAGTCCCGCAGATTGACGATGTGAACGTCCAGCAACCCTTTGTCACAGGCGCGTTTGAGCATGCTGGCATTCAGCACCGCCTCGACCATCTCAGGAAACAGGGTGAGAATCTCACACCGCATCGGCGGCTCCCTCATCCAGCAGACCCGCCATCTGCCGCACCGTCATCATGCGATGCGGCACGTCAATGGTCCTGACAATCTCTTTTGTCGCGGGAATCAAATGTTCGGAGCCTTCCGCTCCACGCACCACAAAGATCGCATTGCTCGTCGTCGATAGGATGTCGGTGAGGGCGCCCACAACGAGTCCTTCTTCAGTCCTGACCTCCATGCCCAGAAGATCGCATTCATAATACCGGTCATCGGACAAGGGGGCGAGCGGCTGTTGTGGAATCTGCAGGATGGCTCCGACTAGGCTCGCCGCTGCTTCGGGTGTGTCGATGCCCTCGAAATTCACGAGGTACCCGGACGGTGTGCTCCTCACTCCCTGCACGACCAATGTGCGGGCGCCTGTTCGTGGATTCAGCATCGTCACTTTCCTCAGGCCTTCAAAACGTCCCGGTACATCCGAATACGACTGCACTCTGACATCTCCGCGCAATCCGTGCACGCCGAGAACTTTCCCGATCGCCACCATATCCGATCTCTCTTTGTGTGTCCCTGACTCCATGGTCCGGTCCCGACCTCGCGTTCAAACAGCCTAGGCTTTGGCTGCGGCCTTTATCTGCTTTAGCAGTCCCGTCCGATGCAAGAGATTATGCACGGTGACCGACGGCTGCGCACCCTTCTTCAGCCATGCCAGCACCCGTTCCTGCTTCATGGTGATGGCGGCCGGCGTTTTCAAGGGATCATACGTGCCCAGCACTTCAAGATACCGGCCATCACGCGGCATGCGGGAATCGGCGGCCACAATCCGGTAGAACGGCCGTTTGTGACGGCCCCCTCTTGTCAATCTAAGTCGTACCACGTTTGTCGTCTCTCCTCTCTGGTTGAAATGTACGCGTCGGTCAGGATAAGAGCGCGCGATTCGGTTTGCCTAACCACTTCCGTCCCCCGCGGCCCGATAATGCTTTCATCATTTTTCGCGCCTCGAGGAATTGCTTGATGAGCCGATTGACATCCTGTGCGCTGGTCCCGCTGCCCTTCGCGATGCGTTTCTTGCGACTGCCGTTGAGCAGCGTATGGTCCAGCCGCTCTTTGGGCGTCATCGAGTCGATAATAGCCGCCGTTTTCGCCAGTTCTTTTTCGGGAAGGCCCGCGCCTGCCATATCCTTGAGCCGCTGGCCGCCCGGCAGCATGTCCAGGATCTGGTCCAGAGACCCGAGTTTGTTCACCTGCTTCAATTGTTCCCGAAAATCGGCCAGCGTGAGCCCATCGGACTGGAGCTTTTGGACCATCGCCTGGGCCTGGTCCTGATCCACCGCTTCTTGGGCCTTCTCGATCAATGACAGCACATCCCCCATCCCGAGAATGCGCGATGCCATGCGGTCCGGGTGAAAAGGCTCCAAGGCGTCCAGTTTTTCGCCGGTGCCGAGGAATTTTATGGGCTTTCCAGTGACGGCCTTGATGGACAGAATAGCGCCGCCGCGGGCATCCCCTTCGACCTTCGTCAGGATGATGCCGGTCACTCCTATTTCGCGATTGAATTGCTCGGCCATCTCCACCGCATCCTGACCGATCATGGCGTCGGCGACGAGCAGAATCTCATGAGGCGATGTGCGGGTCTTGATCGCGATCAATTCCTTCATCAAGTCGTCATCAATATGCAAACGTCCGCCGGTGTCCAAAATGACCACGTCGTAACCCTGGGCACGTGCCTGATCGACGCCATGTTCGCAGGTGCTCACGGCATCGGCTGACGGATTTTCAGCGCGGTACACTGGGATATTCAACGACTGCCCCAGGATCACCAACTGTTCCACGGCCGCGGGACGCCGCGGATCGGCAGCCACCAGCAGAACCCGCTTGCCGGCTCCCTTGAAATACCGCGCGAGTTTTCCGCTGGTCGTCGTTTTGCCGACGCCCTGGAGCCCGACCATCATGATGACCGTCGGCGGCATGGAGGATAGGGCGATGCCGGTTTGGAGCGGCCCCATCAGCGCGACGAGTTCGTCCCATACCACCTTGACGACTTGATGCCCGGGAGACAGGCTCTGCAAGACCTCCTGGCCCACGGCTTTGACCCGGACACGCTCGACAAAGTCCTTCACGATCTTGAAGTTGACATCGGCCTCAAGCAGTGCCAGGCGGACTTCTTTCAGAGCCTCTGCGACATTCGCCTCAGACAGAACACCCTGGCCACGGAGGCGCTTGAAAATGCCTTCAAGTTTTGCCGACAATACGTTCAGCATCAGAGCCTCTATTTATCGGAAAACCCTCAAAAAACCGAAGGTTGAGTGTAATGAAATTTCACGTGTCCTGTCAAGGCGATTCCTGACTCACAGGCACCAAAAACGCATTCGACTCCGCGGATAGTCTCGTTAGTATAGCGGGCTGAACTGACGCCTTGCTGGCATTAAAGCGACGGTATCATCTTGACTTGGAGACTTTTCCCTAGTAGAGTTCCGGAACTTTCTTTTCACGGCATGAGGTACGGATTGCGACGTGCGTAAATCCCCCTTGGTCTTGGTAATCTGCGTGCTGGTCGGCGGCCTCTTCGGCGGATTACTGGGGGAGATCCTTACCGCGATCACGCCCTCCGGCGTCATTCACAATATTTTCACGCAGGCTGTCAATCCGGGCCTCTCGCCGCCGGTGACGATCGATTTGTGGTTGTTGAAGTTTACATTCGGCTTTACCGTCAAGATGAACCTGCTGAGCTTCATTGGCATGTTGCTCGGTGTCTTCATCTATAAACAAATCTAAGACGACTCCTTCACCCCGAACTCCAACGCCTGGCGCTTCAGCGACCTGATCTGGTCGCGAAGTTGCGCCGCACGCTCGAAGTCCAACTGCTTGGCGGCCCGTTTCATGTCGGTCTCCAGACGTTTGACCAGCATTCCGAAGTCCGCATCGGAGCGATACGCGGTTGGCTCTTCCGCAGCCACCGGCACCGTCACATAATCGGCCTCAGAGATTTCATAGAGGGTTTTCGGAATGCCCTTTTTGATCGTCTCCGGGGTAATGTGGTGATGCTCATTGTACGTCGCCTGAAGGGATCGCCGGCGCGTCGTGATCTCAATCGTCCGCTTCATGGACTCGGTCATGGTATCGCCGAACAAGATGACGCGGCCGCCTGCATGCCGAGCCGCACGGCCTGCCGTTTGAATCAGGGAGCGTTCCGATCGCAAGTAGCCTTCCTTGTCGGCATCGAGAATCGCGACGAGAGAGACTTCCGGGATATCGAGACCCTCCCGAAGCAGATTGATGCCGACCAGCACGTCGAACACTCCTCGCCGCAGGTCCCGAATGATCTCGGTCCGTTCCAAGGTATTAATGTCGGAATGGAGATACCGCACCTTGACCCCCAATTCATGATAATACTCGGTGAGGTCTTCGGCCATCCGCTTTGTCAGCGTCGTCACGAGCACCCGCTCGCGACGCGCGACACACGCGTGTATTTCCGCAAGCAGAGCATCAACCTGTCCCTTTGCGGGACATACAGTGATCGCGGGATCCATCAGCCCGGTCGGACGAATCACCTGCTCCACGATCCGGCCCTTCGCTTTCTCAAGTTCATACGGACCGGGCGTGGCGGACACATAGATCGCCTGCCGGACGCACCGCTCGAATTCAGGAAATTTCAGCGGTCGGTTGTCGATCGCCGACGGCAGCCGAAAGCCGTACTCCACGAGGCTCTTCTTCCGAGAATAGTCCCCCGCCTGCATGCCCTCGACTTGAGGAATTGTGGCATGGGACTCATCCACGATCAGGAGATAATCCTTCTGACAGTAATCCAGCAACGTGGGCGGCGGTTCCCCCGGTTGACGGCCGCTTAAGTGTCGCGAGTAATTCTCGATGCCGTGGCAATACCCCATCGCCCGAATCATCTCTAGGTCAAATCGCGTGCGTTGCTCAATGCGCTGGGCCTCGAGTAATTGCCCATTGGCTTTAAAAGCAGCTACGCGTTCCTCAAGTTCTGCTTCAATGCCGCTGAGCGCGCGATCGAAGCGGTCCGGGGGGATCAGATAATGGGTATTCGGGTAGACCGGAACTTTGGAGAGCCGCCGCAGCGACTTGCCCGTGAGAGGATCGATTTCGTGGATCGCCTCCACGGTATCGCCGAACAATTCGATGCGGAGGCTTCGGTCTTCCGACGACGCCGGGAAGATTTCGATGACATCGCCTCGCACGCGGAATGTTCCCCGGTGAAAATCCGTGTCATTCCTCGCGTACTGAATTTCGACAAGCTTCTTCAGCACGGCCTCGCGCCGTATCTCCATCCCCTCCTCGAGGAACAGCAGCATCCCGTGGTAGACCTCCGGCGAGCCAAGCCCGTAGATGCACGACACCGACGCGACGATGATGATGTCGTCTCGTTCGAAGAGCGAACGGGTGGCGGAGTGCCGCATACGGTCAATCGCGTCATTGATCGACGCGTCTTTCGCGATGTACGTGTCAGTGGAAGGGATATAGGCCTCAGGCTGATAATAATCGTAGTAGCTGACGAAATATTCCACGGCATTGGACGGGAAAAACATCTGAAATTCCCGATAGAGTTGCGCGGCCAGGGTTTTATTGTGCACGATCACGAGCGTCGGCTTCTGCACGCGCACGATCGTATTGGCAAGGGTAAAGGTCTTCCCCGAACCCGTCACTCCAAGCAGCACCTGGTGTGGGAGGCCTTGGGCAAGTCCTTCCGACAATGCATCAATCGCGCCGGGTTGATCCCCTCGGGGCTGAAATTCCGCGACCAGCTTGAACTCCGGCATGTCCTCTGTCCTCGGAGCTCAGCCTAACATAAATGGCATGCATGAGGAGCCCGGCTTACTGGACGGGCGCCTGCGGCCGAGGATAGAATGCTCGTAAGGATGAGTCGTCAGACGTGATATGAAGCAGAAGTGTCTTCACAAGGTCCTTGCGACGGTATCCATCGCGGGCCTGGCCATTGGGGCGGAATTCCTCGGCTGCGAGACGAACCCTTATACCCACCGATCACAGCTCATGTTGATGCCTGAATCCCAGGAGATCCAGATGGGCGCTCAGGCGTACAATCAGGTCCTTCACGATCCAAAGGTAAAAATGTCCACGGACCCGCGGGAAGTGGAGCCTGTCAAGCGCGTCGCGGCCCGCATTATCGAGGCGGCAAAGTCCTCCAAATATGCGAGCATCGCGCAGCAGTTCACCTGGGAAGTGAGCGTGATCAAAGATGACACAACGATGAATGCCTTCGCCCTGCCGGGTGGAAAGATCGCGGTCTATACCGGCATTTTCCCCGTGGCTAAAAATGAGGCGGGCCTGGCGGCTATTCTCGGCCACGAAGTGACCCATGCCCTTGCCCGACACGGCGCGGAACGGATGAGCCAAGGGATGCTGGCCGAGGGGCTGGTCGTGGGAGCCACGTTAGGCGCGGCGTCCCAGGGCATCAATCCTGAAGTGGCGCAACTCGCCGGAGGGGCTCTCGCGAATTATGGCTTTATCCTCCCATACAGCCGCAAGCATGAATCCGAGGCCGACTATATCGGATTGCTGCTCGCCGCGCAGGCCGGCTATGATCCGCATGAAGCCGTGCACGTCTGGGAACGCATGGAACAGGTTTCGAAAGGGCAGCCTCCTGAGTTCCTGTCCACGCATCCTGGCCATGGCACACGCATCAAGCAATTGGAAAGTCAAATGAACGAAGCCATGTCCTATTACCATCCGACATCCGGCAGTCCTGCTGCGGAACTGCCTCAAGAACCCCTGAAGTAAGGAACCTCGAGACCGCCCACGCATGAAGTACGCGCTGTATTTCGTCATTGGCGGCGCCGTGGTGAGTGTGACCACTTGGTTAGGAAGCTTCGGCAGAAGCTGGCTGGCAGCGTTCATCACCACATTCCCTGCACTCACCGGACTGACGTTTATCCTGATTTACCTGAACGCCGGCGTGGAACCTACCATTCCGTATGCACGGAACCTGCTTTACTTTGTCGTCCCCTGGTCGGCGTATGTCGCATTCTTTATCCTGACGGTGGATCGCCTCGGATTCTGGTTTGCGCTGAGCGGTTCCATCGCATTGTTCGTCAGCCTCGCGGTCCTCTCCAAAGCATTCCTCTAGCCCTGCCGCCTCCTTGCGACCCCTTCCCGGTTTTGCCATAATACCGCCTGTTCGAGACCGCTTCCCGGAAGGCGAAACTCCATGGCCAGATTGGGTGTGAATGTCGATCACGTCGCGACGGTTCGCCAAGCGCGCGGCGGCAAGGAGCCGGAACCTGTCGCCGCGGCGGCCATTGCCGAGATGGCCGGCGCCGACGGCATCGTGATTCACCTACGCGAGGACCGACGGCACATCCAGGATCGAGACCTCAGGCTCCTGCGAGACATTGTTCAGACCAAGCTGAATCTCGAGATGGCGGCAACGGACGAGATGGCCCGGATGGCGATGGACATCAAACCTCATCTCGTCACACTGGTGCCCGAACGGCGTGAGGAGTTGACCACTGAAGGCGGTCTCGACGTGGAAGGCCAGCGCCAGCGCCTGAAGGAGGTCATCGGCATCCTTCATCGTTCCGGCATCGCCGTCAGCCTTTTCGTGGATCCCCAATTGGAGCAGATCAAAGCCGCGCGTCGAGTGGAGGCGGACTGCGTCGAACTGCACACCGGGCGATACGCCAATGCCGTGGGTTTGAAGGAACAGGACACGGAGTACGAGGCCCTGGCACAGGCGGCCCGCGCGACCTACAAATTAGAGATGGTCGTCAGCGCGGGACATGGCCTCAACTACCGGAACGTGCGGAGACTTCGGAACATCACCGAGATCGTGGAATACAACATCGGCCACAGTATCATCGCCCGAGCGATCTTCGTCGGGCTGGAGCAAGCCGTCCGCGAAATGAAGGCACGCCTGACCTGATGGAATTGGTCACCGCGGCGGAAATGCGGGCCCTGGATCGAGCCGCGATTGACGAGCGGAACATCCCCGCCATTCGTCTGATGGAAAACGCCGGCAAAGCTGTTGTCGACGAAATGGAACGGCAGTTCGGTTCGTTGCGGAAGAAACGCGTCACCGTGGTGGCCGGCAAAGGCCAGAACGGCGGCGATGGGTTCGTGGCGGCGAGGCTGCTCAAACAGCGTATGGCCATCCTCCACATGACCGTGCTGGGTTCGCCCACCGCTTTGAAGGACGCGGCCGCGGTCAGCTTCAAGCGATTTACAGCCAAGGGCGGGCGCTGCCACGCGATCACACGCGAGTCAGATGTTCGCGACATCTTAGTGCCTTTTGTTGAGAAGGCCGATTACATTGTCGACGCCATCTTCGGGACCGGCTTGAATGCGCCGATCGAAGGGCCGGCGGCGACGGCCATTGCCGCGATGAACGAGTCCGGACGGCCCATCATTGCGGTCGATCTGCCTTCGGGCCTGAACAGCGACACGGGCAAAGTCATGGGAACGGCTGTAAAGGCCGCGCTGACCGTGACGCTGGCCAGGCCCAAGCGCGGCCTCTACCTTGGACTCGGGCCCGACTATGCCGGAGTCATTCGCGTCGCCGACATTGGCATCCCCGACGATGCCGTGGCCGCCGCTAAGATTCCGCTAGCGCTGCTCGATCGCAGTTATGTGCAGCCATTCCTCCGGGCCCGTCCTCGCGCCGCCCATAAGGGGACGTTCGGGCATGCGGGGATCATTGCCGGATCCGTTGGCAAAACCGGCGCGGCCGCGATGGCGGCAACGGCTGCGCTTCGCACGGGAGCCGGGCTTGTCACCGTCGCCACGCCGGCAAGCATCAATGATGTCCTAGAAGGGAAGCTCCTGGAGGCCATGACGTTTCCTGTACCTGAAACGGCGGCGCGCACGCTCTCATTGCAGGCACATGAACACCTGCTGACGTTTGCCATGGACAAGACGGCGGTCGCCATCGGACCCGGCATCGGAAGGCATCCGGAGACCGTGAAGCTCGTCCACCAACTTGTGGCCACACTCGAACGGCCGTTCGTCCTTGATGCGGACGCGTTGAACGCGGTTGCAGAAAGACGCGACGTGCTCCACTCCGCAAAGGCTGCCATTATTGTCACCCCGCATCCCGGAGAAATGGCGCGCCTGATGGGGCTGACGACCGCCAATGTGCAAAAAGAGCGGCTCGTCGTGGCATGCCGGCTGGCCCAAGAGGAAAATGTTTACGTGGTCCTCAAAGGCGCCGGCACAATTGTGGCCGCGCCCGACGGACGCATGGCCATCAACTCGACCGGCAACCCGGGGTTGGCCACGGCGGGAACCGGAGACGTCCTGACAGGGATGATCGCCGGCTTATTGGCGCAGGGATTGTCACCGTGGGAAGCTGCGTGCTTGGCTACGTATCTCCATGGCCTCGCCGGTGACCTTGCGACTTGCCGTGTCGGCCAGGTCGGCCTCATCGCGGGAGATGTGATGCGGTCAATTCCCGAAGCCATTGCTCAGATCGTCGGGCCGTCGCCTCACCGCTGATGTCTCGGCATGAGACAACGCCGCCTGTCTCAACCACCATACATTTACGTCCTGTGGAAGAACCTTCCCTTGAGACTGATTCGGCGGCCGCCACCCAGGCAGTTGCCCGCATCCTGGGTGACCGGTGTGCGGGCGGAGAAGTCATAGGGCTTGTCGGCATGTTAGGCTCTGGCAAGACATGCTTTGTGAAAGGCCTCGCCGAAGGCCTCGGCGTGGCATCCGAGAAGGTTTCCAGTCCCACATTTGCGCTGATCCATGAATATGAAGGACGGCTGCCTCTTTGCCATGTGGATCTGTATCGGCTGAACGCCCTCGACGCTCTCCATGGTCTGGGCTTGGAGGAATACACGGAATCCGGAGGGATCACCGTCATCGAGTGGGCAGATAAGGCGCCGGCCGTACTTCCGTCTCACCATCTCTTGATTCGGTTCGAACCATTGGAAGGAGACCGGCGGCGACTCGCATTCTCTCCTCACGGGAGCCGGTATGAGCTGCTGGTGGCAGAACTTCTGGCGCGCTGGGCCGGCCATCGAATGGACCCGCGATGAAACAACTGTGGGCCCCCTGGCGCCTCGCATTCGTCGAAAAAGCCAATCATGAGAGCGGATGCATTTTTTGCGAGAAGCCCGCGGTCAAGCAGGATCGTGTCACGTATATCCTGTACCGCGGTCGCCATGCCTATGTCATGATGAACATTTATCCATATAATAACGGCCATCTCTTGATCGCACCCTATCGCCACATTGCGGCGATTGAAGCCGTACCACCGGCCGTTCTCCTTGATATGATGCGTTTGCTGCAACGCGCACTCAAAGCCCTGCACCACGCCTATGCGCCCGAAGGATTCAATATCGGCATCAATCAGGGCCGCGTCGCAGGCGCAGGCATTGAACATCACATCCACATGCATATCGTCCCACGTTGGGGTGCCGATACCAATTTCATGCCGCTGCTCGGCGAGACGCGCGTCCTGCCGCAACACTTGAAAGCATCGTTTACACGACTGAAAGGAGCATTCGCGCGGGGAGAACGTAAGCGGGTTCCAAGCCTCTCTCGCCGCGGCCAACCATGATACGCGCGCTGCTAGTCATCGTCCTGCTGACACTCTCGATGACATTCTTCCTGCAAAACCGCGAGGAAGAGGCCATCCTGCATTACTTCGGCACCACCTCGAAGCCGACTCCCATATACAAGCCGATCCTCAGCGCCTTCGGAGCGGGCTTGCTGATCATGGGAATTCTCTTATTCCCTGCTTGGATTAAGCTCCGCATGGAGCTCCGGCGAACCCGTAAGGCGTTGCTCCTCGCCGAAGAGGAGCTCGATCGTCGTGCCCTGGGATCATCGCGCCGGCCTTCTGTGTTCCAACGCGCTGATCCTGCCGAGGATGATGATGCTCCCTGAACCGACGCCGCTGATGCGTCAGTATCGAGAGATGAAGCAGCGTCACCCAGACGCGCTGCTGTTCTTTCGCGTCGGCGACTTTTACGAGATGTTCTATGACGATGCCGTGGAAGGCGCGCGGCTTCTGGAAATCGCCCTCACATCCCGCGACAAGACCAAGACCGATCAGGTGCCGCTGTGCGGCGTTCCGTATCATGCTGCCAACGGCTATATCGCGAAGCTGCTACGCGCAGGCCGTTCGGTGGCGGTGTGCGAACAGGTCGAAGACCCACGGCTGGCCAAGGGACTGGTGCGGCGGGAGGTCGTGCGCGTGTATACGCCGGGGACGCTCATCGAACCTGACTTGCTCACATCGGGAGAAGCCAATTATCTGGCGGCCTTGGCATGCGATCATACCGCTGTCGGATTAGCGTGGTTGGACCTTTCCACGGCCGAATTCCAGGTCATGGAAATAACGGCCCCGTGGGAAGACCGTCTCCGAGACGAACTGCTGCGCATCGAACCACGAGAAGTGCTGATTCCTGATGATCACGCCGCTCGCATCCGGCTTCTCTTGGCTTCGGCTAAGGCTGCCGTGACCTCCATTCCCACGTCCTCGTTTCACGTAGCGGCTTCTCAGGCTCTCCTTCGGGAGCAGTTCGGCGTCGCATCGCTGGCAGGTTTCGGCTGTGACCACATGCCGCTGGCAGTCGCGGCAGCGGGCGGTCTGCTTCGATATGTCAAAGAGACACAACCGGGCCTCCCTTTAACACATCTTGTGTACATGACGACCCATGCCGAGGGGAACGTGATGGTCCTCGACCGGGCGACCCAATGCAACCTCGAACTCGTCAGACGCTCGACAGACGGCCGTTCGGAAGGATCGCTCTTACATACCCTGGACCGAACTGTCACCTCTATGGGAACGAGGCTTCTTCGCCATTGGCTCTTGCATCCACTGACAGAATTGTCGCGCATTGGCGAGCGGCAGGAAGCGGTTGCCGATCTGTATGATCATGGCGAACGGCGGGCTCGGTTGCGTCTTGCGTTGAAGCAGGTGGCGGACCTGGAACGGATGATGAGCCGCGTCGTGCTGGGGGTGGCGAATGCACGAGAACTGAGCGCCCTCAAGGACTCCCTCACCGCGATCCCGGAAATTAACCGCCAGCTGAAATCGTGCCAGTCCCCCTTGCTCCTGAACCTCCACGAGCCCTGGGACGACCTGGCCGAACTGGCACACAAGATCGAGCAGACGATACGTCCTGATGCCCCAGCTTCCGTCAAGGAAGGCGGTATCATCCAGGATGGGGTGTCCGCTGACCTTGACGAACTTCGCACCATCGGACGCAGCGGCAAGGCGATGATTGCCGAGATCGAACGGCAGGAACGTGTTCGAACCGGCATTGACTCTTTGAAAGTTCGATTCAACCAAGTCTTCGGGTACTACATTGAGGTGACAAAAAGTAACCTCTCGCGGGTGCCCCAGGCCTATTTTAGAAAACAGACCCTCGTCAACGCCGAACGATTCACCACAGAGGAGCTGAAGGCCCTGGAAGGCAAAGTCTTGGGGGCGGAGGACCGCATCCGCGCGCTGGAATACGAACTGTTCGATTCGCTGCGCAGGGCAATCGCCCTCGTGTCATCGCGCATTCTCCGACTGGCGCACATCCTGGCGCTCATCGACGCCGTCGGTTCGCTGTCCGAGGTCGCTGCCGACAGTGGGTACTGCCGTCCGGAATTGGCGGCGGACGATCTCCTGGTGATCAAAGACGGTCGCCATCCTGTGGTCGAACGGGTGAACCTTCCGGGAGGATTTATCTCCAACGATTTGAATCTGGGGGAGCCGGATTGCCGTCTCATGATCATCAGTGGGCCCAATATGGCCGGCAAGAGCACGTATTTGAGACAGACGGCCCTGATCGTGCTGATGGCTCAAATGGGGGGATTTGTTCCGGCCAAAGCCGCGAGGATCGGATTGGCGGACCGAATCTTCACGCGCGTTGGCGCGGCGGATAATCTGCTTGAGGGCCAGAGCACGTTTATGGTGGAAATGACCGAGACCGCGAACATCCTCCATCACGCCACGTCCCGCAGCCTGGTGATTCTGGACGAGATCGGCCGAGGGACGAGTACATTCGACGGTCTCAGCATTGCCTGGGCCGTCGCGGAGGCACTCGTGGATATGAATCGCATCGGCGCGCGGACGCTCTTTGCCACTCACTACCATGAACTGACGGATCTTGCCCGCAGTCATTCCGGCGTGCGGAACTACAACGTGGCGGTACGGGAACGCGGGGAAGAGATTTTATTTCTGCGAAAGATCGTCGAAGGCGGCGCCGACAGAAGTTACGGCATTCACGTCGCCCGGCTCGCCGGCCTGCCTCGTTCTGTGATCCTTCGAGCCCAAGAAGTGCTGGCGCGCCTCGAGGGCGACGACGCCCCTCCCACACTCATCGGACCCGCGACGGGTTCCGAGAAGACTTCGGATCAGACGCTCCCGCTTCCCCACCCGATGCTAGAGGAAGTGCGGCAGATGGATCTCTTCGCCATGACACCGTTAGAAGCCATGAATAAGTTGGCGGAGATGAAAGAACGACTCAGCAAAGATTCCGAGAGACGGTGAAAATAAAGCGGGCGGTAGGTCATCGCGACCTACCGCCCGCTTACACTCGGGACTATGATCCTTTAATGCTTGGCGGGCGGAGCCGCTGCCCCCGGAGCCGCTGCTGCCGGAGCCGGAGCCTCTGGCCCGGCCTCGCAGCCTTTGTAATTTTTGAACCGGACATGCTTCCCATACTTGGTGCTGCCGCCTGGGAGATCCTCTCCCAGCACATCAGCGGGAACGCCAGGCTTGCCTGGGAGAGTGCCGCAGGCATTCTTCATTTCCGCAAATCCCGGCTGCCCTTTCATCGCGACTGGTGACGTTCCAGGAGCCGCGGCGACAGGCATAAATCCGGCCCAGAGCTTGTCATCCACATCCTTCACCTGAGAAGCCACGCGCTTATTCTGCTCAACTTCCTGGACGACCATTTCGATGACATCTGCATTCGTTCCAGGAGCGACTTTGTCCGCGGCCGCCGGACCGGGGGCCGGGCGTGCCTTTGATTTCAGCAACTCAAGATCTTTGCCAGATGCAAACACGCGCATGTTCTTGCCAGGGAGCATTTTACCCCAGTATTGATCGATCTCGCCGCTGTTGCGGACGCCCTTCCAGGTCCAGTTGACCCAGACAGCGTCTTCATAAGGGTCGACGATGATGACCCGCGCCAGAACCGTCTTAGGCGAGCTAAAGTCCTCCTCGAAACGCTCCGAGAAAGCCTCAATGGCCAGCGCTGAACTCGCGAGGGCGCCGACGAGCAACATTGCCGCGCCGACCGCCAACGCTTTGTTGGAATAATTCATACAATCCCCCTCCTTCATAAGACGAGAAATTAAGAATAAATTATTTGAGTACCTTGAAGGCAGTGATCGTCGGACGGCCGCCGATGTCCTCGACGTTCACCTCCATATTGACCAGTTCCTGGTTCGCCTTCATCATCTGATCCATCAGCGCCTTATCCTTCACCGCGATGCGCACCGTCGTCTGGGCATGATACCAGCCGGCATAGGGCGCATTCTTCTCAGGACCTCCCTGGAAACCCCATGCTCCGCCTCCAGCCCACCCGTCCGGAACCTCGGTCGTGGTGACCGATGTCCTTCCACCCGGCATTCCGGAGCCAGGAGCGCCTGTATTCCAGTATTGAATCCCGAATAACACTTCGTTATCCGGATTCTCGGCCCATGCCGCCCAAATACGTCCTTTCAAGGTCTCGGCCGAGGCCTGATCGGCTGGCCATACCCCTACGGCAAACAGGACAAAGATTGCAGCAATGATGACACCTCGTTTCATGCTGACTCCCTCCTTGAGATTAATCTAAATCATCGGAATGAGTTATACCTTAAGACCTTCAGTGGGGTTCGATGCTACTAGAGCGTCTTTTTTTTGTCAACAATTTTTTGGACAGCCAAACTGAGCAAAAATCCCTTTAAATGTCTATAGTTTGCCATTTCCCAAGGAGACTCTTTAACACCGTCATTCATGCCGTGTGATCGCATGTTTCTATGGGAGGAAGGTCGTCCCCGGAAACTGTTACCCGGTTTGAATTTCGGGCGCCGCGTGACCTTCGATCACGCCATCGGTAATCAGAACTGTGCGGACATGGGATTGAGCCGGAATCTCATACATCAAATCCAACATGACCTCTTCCATGATCGCTCGCAATGCCCGCGCCCCTGTGCGTAACCGTTCCGCCCGCTTCGCCACCGCTTTGACAGCGTCATCGGTAAAGGTCAGTTCGACGCCTTCCAATGCAAACATCGTCTGGTACTGTTTGAACAATGCGTTGCGTGGCTCGGTCAGGATCCGCATCAGATCAGCCTCGCCGAGCTCCGAGAGCGTGACGAGCACGGGAAAACGCCCCACGAATTCCGGGATCAATCCGAAGCGGAGAAGATCTTCCGGTTGGACCTGAGACAGCAATGCGCCGACCCCGTTCCCGTCGACAGGACTCACGTCGGCCCCGAATCCCATCGCGCGCTCTCTGGTGCGTTGTCGGACGATTTGGTCCAAGCCCACGAAGGCTCCGCCGCAGATGAACAAAATATTCGACGTATCAATTTTGATGAATTCTTGCTCGGGATGCTTACGCCCACCCTTCGGCGGCACACTGCACGTCGTGCCTTCGACCAGTTTCAAGAGCGCTTGCTGCACGCCCTCACCCGACACATCGCGGGTGATGGACGGGCTTTCGGACTTGCGGCTGATCTTATCAATTTCATCAATGTAAATGATCCCCGTCTCCGCGCGCGCCACATCGAAATCCGCCGCCTGTAGCAACTTCAACACGACGTTTTCGACATCTTCACCGACGTAGCCGGCTTCTGTCAGCGTCGTAGCATCGGCAATGGCGAAGGGGACCTCCAAAATTCGCGCGAGGGTCTGGCAAAGCAATGTCTTGCCTGTCCCGGTAGGTCCAATCAGAAAGACATTTCCTTTTTGCAGCTCCACATCGCCGACACGGGCGTTCGTCTGTATACGCCGGTAGTGATTGTGGACGGCCACCGACAGCACCTTCTTGGCCTTTTCCTGGCCGATGACATAGTCGTCGAGGATGCGTTTAATTTGAGGCGGGTTCAGCAGCTTGAATGACCGCGGATCGTGGGACGTCTTCGGCCGGCGTCCTTGCGTCACCACGGTCTGGCAGCGCGTCACACATTCGTTGCAAATCCAAAGGGTCGTGACTGCGTGGCAACCCTCGCAAAGATAGGCGGCGGGGCTTTCGATAAGTTCCAGCAAGCCCACTCGGGACTTTCCACAGAAGGAACAAAAAGATTTTTTTGGGGAGCGATTCCCCTTATTCCCCCACAACACCCCGTTGGTCTCCTTCCATGTCGGCAGCGAGATATATTACTTGGAGGCGAGGGAGAACACAATACGAGTGTATTGCCTTATTCCCTTTTCGTAGGGGGAAGCTTCTCGCGAAACTTTCAACCCTCATTCAGCATCTGAGGAGACTTTGAGATGATACTTCCCCATCCGATAACGCAGCGTATTGCGCGTGATTTTAAGCAATCGGGCCGCCTCAGATACATTCCCTTTCGCGCGCGCCAACGCCTCCTCAAGCATGACCTTCTCCACCTCCTCGACCGACAGACCGTACGACAACAGGGAAGGCACGGAGGGTTTGGTATCCGGATCGGAGTCGGGTTTCGTAATTTTCAGGTAGGCCGGCAGGTTGTCTACATTGACTGATGTCCCCTTGCACGTAATGGTCACCCACTCCACCATATTCTGAAATTCTCGTACGTTTCCGGGCCAGGCGTACATCTCCACGAGACGCAGCGCCTGGGGTGTCAGTCCAGCGATGCGCGTGCCGCGTTCACGATTATATCGGGCGAGGAAGTGCTCAAGAAGTATGGGCATGTCGCCGGTGCGTTCACGCAACGGCGGCAGATGGAGCGGACAGACGCTGAGGCGATAGAAAAGATCCTCGCGAAATTTACCCCTCTTGACGAGGTCTTGGAGGTCTTGATTCGTGGCCGCGACCAGCCGCAGATCGACTTTAATTCCCCTGACGCCGCCCAGCGGCTCGATCATGCGGTCTTCCAGCACACGCAGCAGCTTTACCTGCGTGGCAGTACTCATTTCACCGATCTCGTCCAGGAAGAGGGTCCCGCGATGGGCCAGAAGAAACCGTCCGGGTTTGGCCTTTTTCGCATCCGTAAAGGCGCCCTTTTCGTAGCCAAACAACTCCGATTCGAGCAGGTGTTCCGGGATGGCTGCACAATTGATCGAGATGAGAGGGCCCCCTGCTCGTGGACTCGCATAGTGGATGGCTCGGGCCAGCAATTCCTTGCCGGTCCCGCTCTCTCCCGCAATCAAGACCGTCGAATCCGTTACGGCAATGTCTCGCGCCAAAGCCTTCACAGAGGAGAGCTTCGGCGATGCACCGATGATCTTGTCGAATCCGAACTGTTCGCGGAGGCCCTGGCTCAAGCCGAGGTTTTCGAGAGTCAACCGGCGCATGTCCAACGCCCGCTTGACCACGATCTTCAACTCATCATTGTCGATAGGCTTACTGATGTAGTCGAACGCCCCCTTTTTCGTCGCCTCAACCGCCGATTTCACCGTCCCGAATCCGGTGATGATGACAACTGGCACACCGGGAGACTCTTTGGTGATGTGCTCAAGGACATCCAGGCCGCTGACTTCTCCCATCTGCCAATCCGTCAGCACAAGGTCAATTCCGCCCTCGTCCGCAAACCGCAGGCCGGCTTCTCCCGACTCCGCCAATATCAGGCGGTAGCCTTCGGACCGCAGCACGAGATCTATGAGTGAGCGCATGCGGGATTCGTCTTCAATGATGAGGATCGTCGATTCCGGCATCAGCAGCCTCCTTATTGAGGCACCGCGAGGAACCACAGCGCAACGTCGGTCCCGTGTCCCTGTTTACTGTAGATCTCCATTTGCCCGCCGTTATCCTCTACCAAGCGTTTGACATTGGTCAACCCAAGACCAGTGCCGTACTCTTTGGTCGTAAAAAACGGGTCGTATATGTGTTGGAGCTCTTCAGCACTGATACCCGTTCCCGTGTCTGTGACGCGAATCTCCACCATGCGTCCGCCTTTCGGCACGTCGAGAGGAGTGACCAAGAGGCTCACTGTCCCGCCTTCTGGCATCGCCTCACGGGCATTCATCAAGACATTGACTACGGCCTCCTTGACTTGATCCGGGTCCACCAGCACCTGTTGTCCCTCCGGCGAGAAACGCATTCGCACGGTGATGGCCTCGGTTTTTCCCAACGCCTTCCATTCCCTGACCGCGGCCTCCAGCAAGGCCTCGACGGCGACCGGACGCACCTCCGGCGGTTTCTGCCGGGCGAATCGCAAGAAATGATTGATACGGTTCGTCAACCGGTCCACTTCATCAATCACATATTGCGCGACTTCGTGTTTGACGGCGTCGGACTGTTTTTCGTCCAGGACCAGTTGCGCCGAACTGCGAATGACGCCGAGGGGATTCTTAATGTCGTGCGCCAGCGCCGCCAGCAGCTGGCCTACGGACGCCAGTTTCTCCTTTCGAAGTAGCTCATCCTGCTGGTCATGGATGCACTGAAGCGTTTCGTCCAACGTTTCGGCCATCTGATTGAACGCCAAGGCCAACGCTTCCAGTTCGTCGCCGGTGCGAATCGCCACCCGACGGTCAGCCGTGCCGACGAGGACGCGATCGAACCGCGTCGCAGACGCAATCTTGAGAACGTCCGCTCGAATCGCCTCCGCCTGTTGCTGCAACAGGAGAATGGGCTTGACGATGAGACGTCCGACATAGAATCCGAGAGAGGCCAAGACGATCACCATGCCGAAACCAATGACGCCGACCGTGCGCAACAGCGTATAGATAGGCGCATACGTTTCGGCCGGGTCTTGCCTGACGAAGGCATACCACGCCCCGCCACCAAGGCTCGACTGCGAGACCTCATGCGAGAATCGAATGGGCGCATAGCCGACAATCGAGTTGTGCCCGCCGTGCGCGTCGTCGTCTGCGACCACCCACCCGGGCGATGACCGCGTGATCTGCTGCATCAACGGATCGTTGATGAGATGCGCTTTGGGCGGCAGGACGGGGCAAATCAAAGGCGTCCCCTCTGTGTTCAAGAGCATGCCATGCCCTCGTTCACCGACCTTGATTTCCATGATCGCCTTCATCAGGTTGTCCCGGCGCAATACGAGTTTGACCACGCCGATCGCCCGGCTGCCCTTGGCATCCAGGACGGGCACGGCGATATCCAGAAGATAGAGGCCCCGACTGTCTTCATAGATGTCGCTGATGTATGTGCGTCCTCGTCCCTCTGCGAAGGCTTCCCTCCACCAGACCTTATCAGCATGAACAAAACCGGTGTTCCGATCGAGGCTCGCGACCAGCGCGCCGTGCTCATCGGTCACCAGGATATTGTGATAGGTTTCGGCACGGATCGTCGACCAGTCTTGAAGGAAGAATGATGTCGCACGATTGATGAAGGCGGGCGGCGTGCCACCCGCCGCGCGAAATTGCTCCCACTGCCGACGTCGCTCCATTATCTGTGCCTGCCACGAACCATCTGGGCGGTAGGACGCGTTGGCGGCTTCCACGGCGACACGAACGATCAGCGGCGCGGATGCGAGATGGCGAGCGCCATCGATCTCATCATCCACCATCACTTCAATGCGGCGGGCAGTCGACGCGGCGAGCTGCTGAAAGCTGTCGCCGATGGCGCGCTTGAGACTATGGGTGCTGTAGAGATAGGTGGCGAACAGGGCAACGATGCCGGGCGCGAACCCGACGATCAGGAGTGACGCGACGAACTTTTGCTGCAGACCCCGTCGAGGCAGACCGAATTCCATCGGATCTTCTCCGCGGTCACTGGAAGACGCCCTCTAATGCCCCCTTTTTGAGAGGTCCCAAAGCGGTTACCGACAGATAGCGCTCGTCAAAGAGATCCTGGCTCAACCGCCACAACTGGTCTACGGAAACCTTGTCAATGTCGGCCATGGTTTCCTTGACTGAGATGGCCCGGCCAAAATGCATCTCATCCTTAGCCGCATGGCTCATCCGGCTGCTGGTGCTTTCCAAGCCTAACATGAGATTCCCCTTCAGCTGGTTCTTGGCGCGCTCCAATTCCGCCCGGCCGACGGGGCTCTCCTTCAGTCGTTTGACTTCGGTCAGCACCACACCCAATACACGCGGCGCCATTTCGGCTCGCGCACCTGCGTAGACGATAAAGAGGCCGCTATCCGTGAAACACTGGGGCGACGAATAGATGGCGTAGGCAAGGCCGCGCTTTTCACGGATCTCTTGAAACAGCCGCGAACTGACGCCCCCGCCCAGAATGGCGTTCAGTGCATAGACCCCATATCGGTCCTTGTCCATATGCGACACGCCTTTCATGCCCACGCAGAGATGCGCCTGTTCCAATTGCTTTGCGCGCACATAGACACCCGCTTCAATAACCGGCGGGATTCGGTTGACGGAAGGCGTTGGCTCGCCCCATTCTCCACCAAAGGCAGACGACAGGCGTTTCAACAAGCGCCCGTGAGAGAAATTGCCGGCGACCGCAATCACGACTTCCGTCGGTCGGTAGTAGCGAGACCGGTAGGACAGCAACTGCGCACGCCGTAGCGCGGTGATCGTCGCCACTTCACCCAAAATGGGACGGCCCAAGGGATGGCGTCTGAAGACTTTCTTGGTGTGCAGATCGTGCAGATAGTCCTCGGGATCGTCTTCGACCATCCTGATTTCCTCGAGAATGACGCGTTTTTCCTTGGTCAGTTCTTTGGCGTCGAACAGGGAATGGTGAAAAATATCCGCGAGAAGATCGATCCCCTGCTCCAGGGACTCATCCAACATTTTGGCGTAGAACGTGGTGCATTCGCGCGAGGTAAAAGCGTTCAGCTCTCCGCCCATCCCGTCAATTTCGCGCGAGATGGCCTCGGCGGAACGTCGTCGCGTGCCTTTGAAGACCATGTGTTCGATAAAGTGAGAGAACCCCTCTTCGCCAGGCTCTTCGTCGCGAGATCCGACATTCACCCACACACCGATCGAGACTGAACGAACCGAGGACATCTTCTCGGTGACGACCCGTACGCCGTTGTCGAACACATCCTTATGAACCATCGGGCTCCCTGACCTATGATTGAGCCGATTGAGCCGACGCTTTCGGGTCGGGCATCGCCTCTTTCCGGCTGAGCCTGATCTTGCCTTGCCGGTCCACTTCCAGCACTTTCACCAGCACTTCATCGCCTTCCTTCACCTCATCGGTCACCTGATTCACGCGATGGTGCGCCAGTTGGGAGATGTGCACCAATCCATCCACCCCCGGTAGCACCTCGACGAACGCGCCAAAATCCATGATCTTCTTGACCTTGCCGAGATACAATTTTCCAATCTCCACTTCTTCGGTGATCTGGTTCACGCGGTCGATCGCCTTTTTGGCCGAGGCTTCATCGTTGGAGGCGATCGTCACGGTGCCATCGTCCTGCACGTCCATCTTGACGCCGCAGGTCGCGACAATGTCCCGGATAACTTTTCCGCCTGGTCCGATCACTTCGCGGATCTTGTCGGTCTTAATCTTCAGGGTGTAGATGCGTGGCGCATACGGCGACATGGCCGTCCGTGGCGATTCGAGCGCCGCCCGCATTCTGCTGAGAATGTGCATCCTGCCCTCGCGCGCCTGCGCGAGCGCCTGCTCCATGAGTTTGGCGGTAATCCCTCCGATCTTGATATCCATCTGAAGAGCCGTCACTCCTTGGGCGGTTCCACAGACCTTGAAATCCATGTCACCCAGATGATCCTCCAACCCCAGGATATCGGAGAGCACCATCACCTGCTCCCCTTCCTTGATGAGTCCCATCGCGATGCCCGCCACGGGTTCCTTGATCGGCACGCCGGCATCCATGAATGCCAAACTGCCACCGCATACCGTCGCCATCGAGGACGATCCGTTGGACTCGAGAATGTCCGACACGAGGCGCAGCGTATAGGGAAAATCCTTTTTGGCCGGCAGCACCGGCTTGAGCGCCCGTTCAGCGAGCGCTCCATGCCCGATCTCGCGCCTGCCTGGGGACCGTAGCGGCCGCGCCTCGCCCACGCTGAATGGCGGAAAATTATAATGCAGCATGAACGTCCGGTAATATTCGCCTTCGAGGGCATCAATTTTCTGCTCGTCGTCGGATGTGCCAAGCGTCACGACCGCCAAGGCCTGGGTTTCGCCGCGGGTAAAGAGCGCAGAGCCATGGGCTCGGGGGAGCAGTCCAACTTCGCAGGTGATGGGCCGGATATCGGCTGGCCCGCGGCCATCCGCGCGCTTGCCGTCTTCAAGTATCATTTTCCGCACTTCGGTGTATTCCAATTCATGGAAAACGAGCTTCACGTGCCGTGTCCGGTCGGGGTCGTCTTCCTTCGCAAGCGCGACTATGGCCTCGGCCTTGATCGCGTCCAACTGCTCCTGCCGGGCGCTCTTATTCGGAATAAAGATGGCCTTGCGAATGGCCGCCGCAGTGAGATCCTTGACGGCCTTGCGCAATGACGAGTCAATTTCTTCGGTCTGCACGCTCCGCTTCGGTTTTCCCGCTGCGGTCGCCAGTTTCCGGATGCTCTCGACGATCCGCTTGATTTCCTGGTGCGCCCGTTCAATCGCGGCGATCATCGTGGCCTCAGGCAGACCCGCAGCGCCCCCCTCCACCATCATGACGGCGTCGGCTGTTCCAGCCACCACCAAACTCAAGTCGCAGCTCTCCAGCGCCGTCATGTCCGGATTGATGACAAACTCCCCGTTCAAGCGGCCCACCCGCACCGCGGCGACAGGGCCATTGAACGGAATGTTGGAAACGGCCAGTGCGGCGGACGCGGCGATGATGCCGACGATGTCCGACGTGCCGGATTGATCCGCCGAGATCACCATCGCGATCACCTGGGTTTCGAAATACCAGCCTTCCGGAAACAGCGGTCGCATCGGCCGGTCAATCAGGCGGCTCGATAATTTTTCCTTTTCGGAAGGTTGTCCTTCACGCTTGAAATACCCTCCGGGGATTTTGCCCGCGGCATAGGCTTTTTCTTGGTAATCCACGGTGAGGGGAAGAAAATCAATGTCCTTCTTGGCCGTTTGAGAGGCGACGGCCGTCGCGAGGACGTAGGTATCACCATACGTCGCGAGAACGGACCCGTCGGCCTGTTTCGCCATGTGACCAGTTTCCAACCGAAGCGTTCGCCCGGCCAGTTCAAGTTCTACTGTGTGCGCCATGATATTCCTGTGCTCCTTCGTTGGGCGTCCACAGATGTCCACTGAACCGCCCTGCTGAAGATCCAGCAGGCCAGATCGGTGTCCACCTGCAAGACGTCGTGGTCACTGATAAATCGTGCTGACTATCGCCGGATCCCCAATCGTGTGATCAGCGCCTTGTACCGCTCCTCGTTATGACGGCGCAGATAATCCAGCAAACGGCGACGGCGGCTGACCATCGTCAGCAACCCTCGCCGCGAATGATGATCCTTCTTGTGCCCTTGAAAATGCTCGGTGAGGTACGTAATGCGGTTGGTCAGGACCGCGACCTGGACCTCAGGGGAGCCGGTGTCCGAATCGTGCATTTTGTAGTCGTTGATCAACGAGGTCTTCTCTTCTTTCTTCAGCGCCATTGACTGCCTCCTCTTTTGGTTATGCCAACACTTTGTCCAACCGAATGGAATCCTCGGATTTCTGCTGGCCCTGAGAGCCCCAGGGCACAATCCCAACTGCCACCAACATGCCGTCAGGTCCATGGAGGCGCACGCGCGCGCCCGCTTTCCAGGCTCCTTCAGTCTTCAGCACATGGGCGCTCGGGACACTCATGCCATGCCGGACACCTTTTGCCGAGGCCGCATCAATCGTGAATGCAGGTAGGTCTGCGAGCACCGCCTCCAAGGGAAAAACCCGTCCACCCACGGCATCGTGCTCCACTAATCGGGCCAATTCTTCCAGGCTGACAGCCTCCTCAATCAGAAAGCGTCCGACCGATCGGCGCTGAAGAGCGGCCAAATGTCCTCCCACGCCCAACGCCTCCCCCATATCAGCGCAGAGCGTCCGGACATACGTGCCTTTGCTGCAGGTTACGTCGAAGACGACATCAACGGACTCTCCTCCGCCGGTGCGCGGCGCTCGCGAGACCGTGAAGATCTCGATGGCATGGATGACGCACTCGCGAGTGGCACGGACGACCGTCTCGCCGGCCCGCGCAGATTTGTAGAGCGGTTCCCCGTTCACTTTCACGGCGGAATACATCGGAGGAACTTGGCGCCGGACCCCGATGAAACCACTCATCACGGCCCTGACCTCAGGTTCGTCCGGAAGCCTTCCTTCGTACCTCGTCAAGACCGCACCGTCCGCATCCTGCGTATCGGTCGTGATGCCGAGGCGAAGCGTCCCCCGGTAGCTCTTGACGCTGTTGACGATGTACTCTGCGATCCGCGTCGCCTTTCCCACGCAGAGCACCAACACGCCGGTCGCGGAAGGATCGAGCGTCCCCGTATGGCCGATCTTGCGGATGCCCAACAGCCGTCGGACTTTCGCAACGACATCATGAGAAGTCCACCCGCTCGGCTTATCGAGCACGAGCACGCCGTCAAAGGCCATCCCCGTCCTGTGCTGGGAAAGGCTGGGGCTCATGGCGATTGTGTGCCCTCGCGATCATCCTTGCCCGGGGGCTCAGATTCCGCACCGTCGTGTAATTCATCCAACAACTTCATGACACGGTTGCCGCGATCGACCACCGTATCCTTCACAAAGCTCAGTTCGGGCACGAACCGAAGTTTCAGGCGTCTTCCGAGCTCACCTCTGATGAACCCCGTTGCCCGGACAAGCGCTGCCATGGCCTCAGCCTCCTGCGTGCCCTCTTGAAGGATCGTGAGATGGACCCAGGCATGCTTGAGATCGGCAGTCACGTCCACAGCCGTGACGGTCACAAACCCGACGCGCGGATCCTTCACGCGGCGCATGAGAATATCCGCAATTTCCCCTCGAATCTGATCGCCCACACGATCGGTTCGCTTGAATCCCACCATGGCAATTACAAAAACTCCATCTGATGCTTGATGAGTTCCACGGCTGGATTCGCACGGATCGCGTTCAATACGCCGTCCAACACCTGGTTGGCATAGCGGCCATCATTGGCGATACAGGCGACGCCCAGGACTGCCCGCTGCCAGAGATCGTTGGCATCCACCTCCGCCACCGACACATTAAACTTTCCCTGAATCCGGTCTTTCAAACTCAGGAGAATCTGTCGCTTGCCCTTGAGAGAGCCAATGCCTGGCAGGTGAAGATCAATGGTGCAAACGCCGACCACCATGACGAAGCCTCAGAGCTTCGCGAGGACCTTGTCGAATATGTAAACTTCGAGCCGGTCGCCGGGTTTGATATCGTTGAAGTTCTCCACGCTGATGCCGCATTCATAGCCCGCCTGGACCTCTTTGACGTCGTCCTTGAAACGGCGGAGCGAACCAATTTTCCCCTGGTACACGACCACGCCGTCCCGCACCACGCGAATACCGGCACTCCCGCGAGCGATTGTCCCGTCGGTCACGTAGCACCCCGCGACCGCGCCCGCTTTGGGGATCATAAAGACCTGACGGACCTCTGCACGTCCCTGCACCCGTTCCTTCAGAGTCGGCTCGAGCAACCCCTCCATCGCGGCCTTGATGTCGTTCAAGGCTTCATAGATGATGCTGTAGCTCCGGATGTCGATGCCTTCCCGCTCCGCGAGCGCCGCCGCCTTGGCCTCGGCCCGCACGTTGAAGCCGATGATAATTGCGTTCGACGCCGAGGCGAGCTGCACGTCATTCTCGGTAACCCCGCCGACTCCTTTCAGAACGATATGCGGTTTTACGGCCTCGACGCCGAGCCGTTCCACCGCATCGGCAAGCGCCTCCGCGGACCCCTGGACGTCCGCTCTGATGATGACGCCCAATTCCTTGACGGTGCCCTCCTTGACCTGAGAAAACAGGTCGTCAAGGGTGACCTTGCGCACGGGGGCCATTTCGGCGGTGCGCTGTTTGTGAAGCCGTGATTCTGCAATTTCCCGCGCGATCCGCTCATCCTTGGTCACCACAAATTCCTGACCCGCCATCGGCGCGCCGAGAAGGCCAACGACCTCCACGGGAATGGAAGGCCCTGCCTCCTTGACCGCCCGTCCCGCGTCGTTGAAAAGCGCGCGGACGCGGCCGCTGAATGTGCCGACGACAAATGGATCGCCGAGGTGAAGAGTGCCGGATTGGACAAGCACGGTGGCGACCGGGCCGCGTCCGCGGTCAATTTTGGCTTCCACCACAATCCCCCGCGCAAGCTTGTTCGCATTCGCCCGCAATTCGAGCACCTCGGCTTGCAGCAGGATCATTTCGAGGAGCGAATCGAGTCCGATTTTTTTCTTCGCCGACACTTCTGCATAAATGGTCTCGCCGCCCCACACCTCTGGGACCAACCCTCGCTCGGAAAGGGAGTTTTTGATCCGATCTGGGTTCGAGCCGGGCAGGTCGATCTTATTGACGGCCACGATAATCGGCACGTTCGCCGCTTTCGCATGGTCCACAGCTTCAATCGTCTGCGGCATCACACCATCATCTGCGGCGACCACCAGCACGACGATATCCGTGACTTGCGCACCGCGGGCTCGCATCGCTGTGAACGCTTCATGCCCGGGGGTGTCCAGAAACGTGATCGCTTGCCCGCGGGCTTCGACTACGTAGGCGCCGATGTGCTGCGTGATGCCGCCCGCCTCTCCCTCGGTCACTTTGGTTTCCCGGATCGCATCCAGTAATGACGTTTTCCCATGATCCACGTGGCCCATGATCGTGACGACGGGCGGCCGAGCCGTGAGACCGGTCTCTTCCTCTTCACCTTCAGTAAGAAGGTCCTCCGCAGGCCGTTCCGCCGCCATCTCGATCTTCACGCCGAAAGATTCGGCCAATAGAATGGCGGCCTCCGACGGAATCGGCTGGTTGAACGTGAGTAACATGCCCATGTCCATCAACTTGCGGATGACATCCGCCGGCTTTTGACCGACGGCTTCGGAAAAATCCTTCACGCTCAGCCCTTCGTCCAATTTCACCGCCTTAAGACGCGGCTTGGTAACTTCGGCCGGAGCGCCAGGCGCCGCGTGCCGGGATTTCTCCTCGCGCCGATGCATCGGCATCGCTCGCAGATCCCGCCACCGAGCTGCATCATCACGAATCGGAAGTGGCTCGTCTTCACGGCCACGGCCTTTTCGTAATTTCTTGCCCTTGTCTTTCAAGATGGAATCAGGCTGCGGAGCAGAAAGATCCTGAGCCATGTTCTTCTTGCTCACTGGATGAAGTCCCGGATCGGTCAACGGCACGCCCGCTCGCGGAACGCTGGGTTGTTGTACCGGCGGAGTAGGTGGCGCGGGAACCACAGGAGCCGTCAAGATCGATTCAGGGGTTTTCAGGACCGGCGGCGCTTCTGTCTGACCGGCAACTTCTACTGGTGGTGACGGAGTCCTGGGGCGATCGGGGACGGGAATATCAACCGGTCGAAGCTCCTCTTCCGGCTTCAATGGCTGCAAGTCCGAACCCAGTGTCGTCTCGCTCTGCCGTCGCTTGACGAGAATCAGTTTTTTTTCAGCCTTTGGCAGTTCCGGGGCAGGAACTGCGGCTTTGACGCTCACCGCAGCACGCGCGGACAATTTCTTCTTCGCCGAAGAGGCCGCACTCTTCTCTTCTTTTGCCTTCAGCTTCGAGCCCTTTGTTTCCTTCGGCCCAGAAGCGTCCTTGGCCAACACCTGGGAAACGGTCGCCTCGTCAAGCGCCGCCATGTGATTGGTGACCGTCACACCCATCGTTTTGAGGTCATCGATGAGATGCTTGCTGGTGATTCCAAGTTGCTTGGCTAGTTCAAAAACCCGCATGTCCGGCACTCGCTTCGTTTACTCCGCGGCCGCCGCGTCGACTCCGGTGCCGGTCACCGGAGTCGCTGGAGCGGTCTGCTCTCCATTGTCTTTCTCGCCTGCCGTCGCAGTCTCAGCTTCCACCATCCGCGCGTGTTGGTCCTGCAACTGCTGCGCAATGGCCGCCCGTGTCTCTTGATCCCGCACAGCCTTTTCTTTTTCATATTCGCTGGCGCCGATGATATCGATCTTCCATCCCGTCAGTTTCGCGGCCAAGCGCACATTCTGTCCGTTGCGTCCGATCGCCAAAGAAAGTTGATTGTCCGCCACCACCACCAGTGCGGACTTTTTTTCTTCATCCACACCGACTTTCTCGATGACCGCCGGATTCAACGCCTCGGCGATGAAGACCCGAGGATCGGACGTCCATCCGATGATGTCGATCTTTTCGCCTCGGAGTTCACGGACAACGGCCTGGACACGCGAGCCTTTCATGCCGACGCAAGCCCCCACGGGATCCACGGCCCGATCACGAGATTGCACGGCGATTTTCGTTCGATCGCCGGGCTCACGGACTACTCCTTTGATTTCCAGGATCTTCTCGGCAATCTCGGGAACTTCCATCTCGAACAACTTGACGATGAAATTCGGATGCGTCCGGGAGAGAATAACCTGCACGTCCCGCAACGTTCGCTTCACTTCCAGCAAGTAGGCTTTGATACGATCACCCCGACGGTAAATCTCTCGCGGAATCTGCTCGTGCGCCGGGAGGATCGCCTCCGTCCTGCCAAGGTCGACGATGTAATTCCGTCGCTCCTGCCCCAGGATAATACCATTCACCAAATCGCCTTGGCGGGTGGAATACTCGCGCATGACGGCTTCCCATTCCGCCTCGCGAACTTTCTGGAAGATGACTTGTTTGGCGGTCTGCGCGGCAATACGACCGAACTCCTCGATCTCGATCAGCGAACCGATTTCGTCGCCGAGTTCGGCCTCATGATCCACTTTGCGCGCCTCTTCGAGGGACACCTCGGACTTCGGATTCGTCACCTCGTTGACGATTTTCTTCAAGGAGATAGCTTCAATCTCGCCGCTCTTACGGTCCACCTTGACCTGAATGTTCTCAACCGCCCCGTAGCGTTTCTTTGCCGCGGTCACCAACGCGGCCTCCACCGCATCGAGTATACGCCCGGCGTCAATCCCCTTTTCGCGTCCAATCTGTTCGATCACTGTGAGGAGTTCGCGACCCATCATTGCTCCTAATTCGATTTCATTCTGCTCAGAATTCCACTTCCAGCCTGGCTTCCCGGATGTCCGCCAACGGCAGCGCCAGTTCCCTGGTTTCCGTCCGCCGTCCGTGTCCGACTACGTACTCAATCACCACGCGGCCTTCTTCCAATTTCATAATCCGACCGGTCACCACCGATAGTCCCGCGACTGGCGGGGCCAATTTGAAGCGAGCCAGTCGTCCCCGGAAACGTTCATACTCGCCGGCATTCCGAATTGGACGATCCAACCCGGGCGAGGACACTTCCAGCACATAGCGATGGGCGATGGGGTCATCAGCGTCGAGTGCATGCCCGACGAGAACGTGAGCACGCTCACAATCCTGGACCGTTACGCTCTCGCCCCCAGTCTGCCCCGCAACGGGTCGCTCGATGACCACACGAACGAGAGAGTTCGGACCCCGGCCCCGCATCTCTACATCCACCAGCACCAATCCGAGGGATCCGAGGATAGGCTCGGCGATACGCCGTATGCGCGCCTGCTGGTCAGGAACTTGCGCCGTTCCTTGCGGAACACCTTCCGCCTGCAGATAGGGATGGTCTCGGCCCGACATGAAACGAAAAAGTGGGCGTTGTGCCCACTTTAATTGAAGTAAAGTACCATAGGCTTGAAGGGTAACGCAAGCGGAAACTAGACGTGTAAGGCCTTGAAATGCTCCATCAAGACCGCTGTGAGGGGGCCTGGCGAACCCTTGCCAATCATGCGACTATTGATTCGACGGATGGGCAAAACTTCGATCGTCGTCCCAGTAAGAAAGACCTCGTCGCTTTCCAGGAAATCCGGCTCCGTTAAGGCCTGCTCCTTTATGGCAATCCCTGCGGCTCGGGCTAGATTCAACGTCAGCTGACGGGTGACCCCTGAGAGGATCAGAGGGCCTTCCGGCGCGGTGAAAATCGTCCCACCTTTCACGTTCATGACATTGCTCGTCGCGCCCTCCACCACGTATCCATCGCGCACAAAGAGGGCCTCGAAGGCATGCTCATCTCGGGCTCGCTGTTTGGTGAGAACATTTGGAAGCAAGCAAATACTCTTGATGTCACATCGGCCCCATCGAAGGTCGGGAACCGTGATCGCCTCCGCCCCCTTCTGATATAAGGTCGGCGAGGGAGCGGCGAATGCCCGTACCGTCACCACGACTGTAGGCGGCCCGTCCTGAGTTGGAGCATGATCGCGAGGCGCGACGCCTCTTGTCACCTGAATATAGACCTTTGCCTCCGGATAGCCGCTCCGGGCGACCGCGTCGGACAGCAAGGACTTCCAGTGGTCTCGCGAGTGGGGGAGAGGAATCCCGAGCGCTGTTGCGCTTCGTTCGAGTCGACTGAGATGCTCATCGGGCCGGAACAGCGCGCCGCAATAGACACGGAGCAATTCATATACACCATCGCCGAACTGAAACCCGCGGTCCTCAACAGACACCTGCGCTTCGGACAAAGGCATGAACATGTCGTTGACGAAGGCTGTGTCAGGCATTTTCCGACGACTTGGTCTTGGCTTCACCGTCAACTGCGATGACATAGACACGCCGGTCCTCGGCCGTGAATCGCCATCCCATCCGTTTTTCAAACACGATACGGTGGGTTCCCGGCTTGTCCGCCTTAAACTCGAAGACGCGTTTTCCAGAATCTACGATATTCCAATTCTCGCCGACGGCGCGCTCATAGTCGTCATTGACTAAAGAGAACACGTGGGGATCATACTGAGGGACATAAATCTCTCCGCGTGTCCGATCCTCCCAGAGACGGATTTGAAACGTGCGGCCGGTCCGGCATTCCAGCGTTTTTTCCTGCTTCCAATCTTCGGATTTCCCCAACATCACGGACTCCTAGCCGTAAGAACGCGGTATCTTACGGAAGACGAGGAGTATCAGTCAAACCGCCGCGAACGAACGTTCGACTGTCTACATCCGAAGCGCGAAGCGAAGCTCATTTCCAACGACGAGCCGTTCGCGTCGCACGAATCCCGCCTGCGTCTCGATCACGTAGCGAGCCTTCTCAGGAGGCGGACCGTATGTGGGGCAATTCTGACAGACACAAGGCGTCGCCGCTTCCACCATCATGAGCACCCGCTTGGCATCGTCCAGCCATATGATGTCAACGGGAAAACGGTATTGCTGGGTATTGCGAAGATGAAAGTCTGCCCGATCATAAATGAACAGCATCCCCGAGTTCGAGGCAAGCGAATCCCTGAACGCCAGCCCCGAAATCAACATCAAGGGTCTTTCGTTGTCAGCCACCTCCAGCGTCAGTTGCGTCCCGGACGGAAACGTCGCGATGAACGATTCCCCGTCCTGGTTTGGAGACATGAAATAACTGCCCGCCATGAGCAAAGCAAACGCGAGGGCCGCCAGAATCGCAAATCGTGTGGCTTGCGGTTTTTCCATAAAATCAGGGCCTTGGGACACGTCCGGCCTTTACTTTAGAAACAGAACATAGCTGCGTGGCCGGCCTTAGGGCTTTTGTTCCTTCAAAAAAGGCCTTCAGACCCATGCCGATCATAGAGAAACACATTGACAAAAACTCAAGGCGCTTCTTACAATCAGAGAACCTACGATATACGCTTCTGCGCTACGGAAAACAGGAATATACAGCAAGTTCAGGTTTCGAGGAAGGAGGCAAGTAGTTATGGCGTTATTGATCACGGAAGAGTGTATCTCCTGCGGGGCCTGCCTCCCCGAATGTCCCAACGAGGCCATTTTTGAAACCCGCAGTGATGCCGAGGCCAAAGGCAACCACGTTGGGGAAGGCCAGGGTGCTGGTGACAACATTTACGTCATTACACATGACCGGTGCACGGAATGTGTGGGACACTTCGATGAACCACAGTGCGCAGCGGTCTGTCCCGTCGACAATTGCTGTATTTCTGATCCGCTCTATCCGGAATCGACGGAGGTTCTCTTGGAAAGAGCGCGCAAGTTGAATCCTGACAAGGAAATCGATCCTAATAAGGTCTGGAGCGGCGTTCGAAACTAACCTTCTCTGCACGACTCAAACCAGAAGCGCCTCCTTCGGATCATCCGAAGAAGGCGCGTTGCTTTTTGTGCCTCAACCCTCAGTTATTTCATCAACACCAGCGTGCCGCCCACATGACCGGGGTGGAGATGGCAATAGAACCTCACGACTGAGGCCGAGGTATCAATATCGCTCATCGCCACCGTCACCGTCAGCTCTTCTCCGGGTTTCACAACCTGCCTGATCTTCAGGGCGTCAATCGCAAAACCATGATCGGCCTCCAGTTTGTTGATTAGCTTAAAAACCAGCTGCTTGGTATCCCGATTCGTCCTCAAATCAAGGTCGCCCCCACCGAGCCAAAACTTCACACCCTGAACTTCCACGTTCACGAATTTCCCGTCGGGAACAGCAGTCATTTGAGCGTCTGCGGCCATCCCGCCTCCGCACAGACTCGAAATTCCAAGTGCCAGCGCGAACACGATCCTTCTGCCTTTCTTCATGGTTACATTTTTTTCTGTGGCTGGACGGCAGGGAATGAAAGACTCTTCTCAACGCGCAGACGGCCTAAAGCGTACCCCAGTTCTTAAAATAGCGGAGCAGGTCCCGGACGGACAGCACGCCGACAATTCGGCCGTTTTCCGTGATGCCGAGATGCCGGATGCCCCGTTCGGCCATCAGGTCGCTGGCCTCATGTGGGGAGCGATCAATCTCGATGGTGATGATTGGCGCCATCATCACGTCAGACACCAGCGTCTGTTGAACATCCCGCCGTTCCGCAAGAATCTTGCGGACGAGGTCGGTCTCCGTGAGAATGCCGAGAAAGGTCGTGCCTTCCCCGACCAGCACGGCACCCACCCGACTGTCGCGCATCAGCTGCGCGGCTTCCACCGCGGGAGTGGAGGGGGCCACGGACAAAATCCGCCGGCTCATCATGACGGCCAGCGGTCTTTGAATCGTTGAAGATGCCGACGCCACGTGCAGTCCTCATCAACTTCATAGAATTCTAGAGAAGTGGTTCATGCCAGTCAATATCGGGCATCATTGCCTTGATGGCCTATCCCTGCCTTGCTATACTGGGCGCCTTGGTGAACCCCCTAGGGGAGAGGATACACCATGAACATCAGTGTGATCGGCACAGGGTACGTCGGACTTGTGACGGGAGCGTGCTTTGCAGAATTCGGCGTTCAAGTCATCTGCATGGACAAGGACGAACGCCGCATCGGCGCGCTCGAAAAGGGCAAGATTCCCATCTATGAGCCTGGTCTCACTGAGCTCGTGCATAAAGGACTGTCAGAGGGACGCTTGAAGTTTACGACCGACTTGAGCCGCGCCGTGGAATCGGCATTGGTGATTTTTATCGCAGTCGGCACCCCGGCAAGAGAAGACGGATCAGCCGACCTGTCGTTCGTGGAGGATGTCGGCCGGGGCATTGCCGCAAACCTGAACGGATATAAGGTCATCGTCACAAAGTCCACAGTACCGGTCGGCACGGGAGAGCGGCTTCGGGAGCTCATCGGGCAGAATGCCACGGAATCGGCCCCATTTGATATCGCCTCCAATCCGGAATTTTTGAGGGAAGGGTCGGCCATTGAAGACTTTATGCGGCCCAATCGAGTGGTGATCGGCGCGAACAGCCATCACGCCATTGCAGTCATGCGGGACCTCTACCGCCCGCTGTACCTTATCGAGACACCCTTTGTGTTCACCGATGTTGCCACGGCGGAAATGATCAAATATGCGTCGAATACCTTTCTTGCTACAAAAGTTTCCTTCATCAACGAGGTGGCCAATCTGTGCGAGCGCGTCGGTGCAGACGTTCAACTGGTCGCAAAAGCGATGGGTCTCGATCAACGTATCGGTTCGAAATTCCTTCATCCCGGGCCGGGATACGGTGGTTCCTGCTTTCCGAAGGACATCGCCGCGCTGGTGCAAACAGGCCAGCAGTCCGGCTGCGTGATGGAGATCGCCGAGGCGACGGAGCGTGCAAACGTAAAGCAGAGGACGCGAATGGTCGAGAAAATCCGCGCGGCGATGGGAGGACACTTGCGAGGCAAGCGGGTAGGGATCCTGGGTCTCTCCTTTAAACCCAATACAGACGATCTCAGGGACGCGCCGTCCCTCGACATCATCCGCCAATTGCAGCAGGACGGCGCGCACATCCAGGTCTTCGATCCGGCCGCAATGGAGGAAGCTCACAAGTTGCTCCCCACCATCACGCTCTGTGCGAATTCGTACGAAGCGGCCTCAGGAGCAGATGTTCTCGTACTGATGACGGAATGGAACCAGTTCAGGAACTTGGATTTGGAGCGGATTAAGGCGGGCCTTCGCTGCCCGGTGTTCGTGGACCTGAGAAACGTCTACGAGCCGGCCCGAATGGCGGCATTGGGATTCCGTTACACGTCGGTCGGCCGGCCGACGCCTGCGGTCTCCCCAAAATCGGACGCCTAAAGCACCTCGGTTTTGGGTTTCGGCTTGTAGCCCATCCTGTCCAACAACTTTCGGATCTTCGCCTGCAAAGTTTCATCGGCTCCCTGCATCACTTCGGTCAGCGGTTCCACCGCGGGCTTGCCGATTTTACGAATGATCTCGGAGGCCGATTGTCGGAGATCGTCATCCTCATGGGTCAACAGACTGGCGACGGCTGTGACACTAGGCGCGCCGATTTTAATGAGAGAGTCATAGGCGCGTTGGCGGATATCATGCACTTCGTCCGCCAAGCATTCGATCAAGGGACCGACGGCCCGGGTGTCTCCAAGCGTCCCGAGCGTTTCTACCGCGTATTTCCGCGTCAGCCAATGGCCTTCGGACAGCGCCGCGAGCATCTCCTCCGCACGTGTCTTATTCGCGTCGCGTGAGCGGATCGTGAAGCCCTTGACGATGCGGCGTTTGGCGGTCCCTGAATGTAACGTGCCCTGAACACCTGCTCCGGGCTCTTCCTCGATGACACGAACCGTGACGCCGTCACCAGGCTTGAGTTTTTTGAGGTCCTCCAGCAGTTCCTCTCCCACTTCCAGCACGACCGTCTTCCCTTCATACGCGAGAAGCTCGATCTCCATGGTCCTGGCTTCCGGGTCGACTTTCACGACCTTTTCGGAAATGAGGTTGAACCCATCCTTTTTGACCCCGGGGCCGCCCTTGCCGATCTGAATTAATTTCGGTGCTTCATCTGCCATCGCTGTCTCCTTGTCTGATTACTCGCTCGGCGGCGTCCATCCGAAACTCGCCAGCGCCCCTTCCGCCGTATCACGAACCATGTCGTTTTCATCCTCCAACAGCGGAAGAAGGGCGTCAATCACCCGCCGATCTCCGAGCCGCGCCAGCGATTCCGCGGCATTTCGTCTCACGAGCCAGTCTTCATCCTTCAGCGCCTCCGTCAGTCCATCCACAGCCCGTATGTCTCCGATAAGGCCCAGCGCTTCCGCGGCATGGCGCTTCACAATCCAGTTGTCGCCCGCAAGCCCGCTCAGAAGCCCCGTCACGGCCCTGGGATCGGGGATTTTTTTCAGCGCGCGAGCCGCCTCTTCACGAACCGTTTGGTCGCCGAGCGCTTCCATCAGGCCTTCGACGGCCCGCGGATCTTGCAACTTCTCAAGCGACTCGACCGCGGCCAACCGCACGGCGCCATCGCGATCTTTGATGGCGGCGACCAAGGGAGCGAGCGCCCGCTCGTCCTTCAGTCTTCCGAGAGCCGCCGCGGCCTGCTCGCGCACCGCCCACTCATCATCCCGCAACGCCTCGAGCAAGGGTGCGACGGCATCGCTGCCGACTTGAATGAGCGCCTGTCGCGCCGCCTCGCGAATAACGCGATCGTCATCCGAAAAGAGTCCGATGAGCTGATCGATCGCCGCGGGACCGAGTTGGCCTAAACTGGCCACGGCATGGTCACGGAGCGCTTCATTGTCGTCCCGCAACGCAGCCAGCAATTGTTCGATGCGGTGATCGCTGTCATTCATGCTTCGTCTGTCCTCCCGGGGTCTGCGGCTTCGCGGCCGGCACCTCTTCGTCCCACTCGTCGTATTCCTTCTCCACAGGAACCTCGCCCGTGATCTTTTCCAGCTTGTCCAGCATCAATCCGCCGAGGTAGCTCACCAGACCGTCGCGGTCCGATTTCATCGTCTGAATCAGTTTGACGTGCGGCAAGAGGACCTGAACGTCCTTGATTTTTGAGAGCGCTTCGGTAGCCGCAAGCCTGGTCGTCCGGTCATTCACCGCTTCGACCAACACGTCCACGGAGCGGGTGTCACCGAACTCGCCCAGTGCCTTGATGCAGCTCTCACGCACGCCTCGATCGCGATCATGCTTGGCCTTGTGAAGCAACGGTTCCAACGCCCGAAGGTCTCCGATGATGCCCAGCGCCTGTGCGGCCGCCTCACGAACCACCCACAGATCATCTTCCAGCGCGTCGAGCAGTTCGGGGACGGACGGCCGGCCGAAACTGATTAGCTCCATCGACACGCCGATCCGCGCCTCTTCCAGTTCGACTGTGTCGTCCGTTTCCCGAAGCCGATCGAGGATCTGCGTGATCCGCTCCCGGAGATCGGCGATGCGTTTCAACGATCGCGACGCAATGTCCAACAGATCGGGGTGCGCCATTGCATCAATCCAGATATCCACACTTCGCGGATCGGCAAGTTGCTCCAGCGCCTCCGCCGCCATACGGCGGGCTGTCGTATCTTGGCTCTTCAGCATGCCGGCCAGGGGCTCGAGAGCGGCGGGATCTTTTAAGCGGCCGAGGATTGCAGCCGCCGTGTCGCGGTAGGTTTCCTCTTCCAAGAGATGGACCACGGCCGCGAGCGCAGGCGCATCGGCGACATGCCCGATCGCTTCCATCGCCGCGTCACGAACCTTGGCATCCGGGTCTTTGAACAGATTCACCAGAGGAACACCGGCCGTGCGGTCCTTGATCCGTCCCAACATATGGGCGGCTTCGGCTCGGAGAGTCGGGTCTGAATCCGGCAGCGCGGAAATCAACGCTCTCACCGCCTCCGGCCCGCGCTTGAGCAGCTCGGCGGTGGCGTTCATGCGCTTCCAGTCCTCCGCATGAATCAGATCCTTGACGAGATCCTCTGTTTTGTCTTTTTTCGCCATTCGGCTTAATGCTTCGCGTTATCCGCGACCGTCTCCCCCGCCGCGCCTTCTTGCCCTTCCTCTGGCGGAGTCCAGCCGAGTTGCGTCAGCACGCCCAGGACGACTTCCTGTAACGACCCTTTTGCGTCCGGACGATTTGTGGCGAACGCCAGCACTTTATCACTGAGCTGCTCCACGCTTGAGAGGTCGGGATTGTTGTAAAAGTCCACGACCTGATCAATGACTTGCGGACCGAGCTCGACCAGCGCCATCGCCGCTCTCTCTCGAATCTGGGTGATCTTCAACGACTGCAACAGGGCCGGCACGCTCCGGACATCATTCAGGTGACCCAGGGCTTTGGCCGCCTCTTCGCGGATGAACCACTCCTCGCTGAGAATGCACCCGGGCATCGGGCTCCCTTTTAGATTGATCCCGACTCCTTCCAGCGTGCGAATAAGCGGTTCCACTGCGCGGGTATCGCCGATCATGCCTAACGCCATGATGGCCCTCACCCGGACCGATCCATCCTGCATGGCGTCAATCAGCGCCGGCACGGCACTGGGATCGCCGATCATTCCCAACGCAATAGCGGCATCTTCGCGTACGGCCCGATCTTTGTCCTTTAATAGGGCGATCAATCCAGGCACCGGGCGATAATCGCGCAACCAGGACCTCCCCGTGGGATAGTCGCTCGTGATGCCGCCGAGCGTTTGCACGGAGTGCAATCGAACCTGGAAATTGTCGTTTTTAAATCCCTCCATCAGCGGCTCGACCGTCGCATCGCCGATCTGCGTCAAGGCAATCGTCGCGCTCACACGCACGAGTTTCGAGGAGTCTTTGAACAATGCGATCAGCCCTTTAATGGCCTTGGGGTCGCCAATCCGGCCGAGCGCTTCGGCGGCCGTCGTCCGGACCGCCCCATCCTTATCTCGCAAGGCGGCGATCAAACCGTCCACGGCACGCTTGTCTTTCTGCAACCCGAGTGCCCGCGCCGCGCTCTCCCGGACCCGCCACCGATCATCGCGCAATGCCGACACCAGCCGCTCCACCGCGGGGGAACCGAGCGTGACAAAATCGGCTACCGCCCCGTCCCGGCACTCCTTGATGGTGTCCCCCAGCATCGGAATGAGGGCCTCCCTCACGCGAGGGCCGCCAAGCTTGGCCAATGCGTGCCCGGCGTACATCCGGACCGACCAGAAGTCATCCTCCAAGGCTTCAATCAGCGCGTCGGTCGCGCTGGAATCCGCATGCGTCACCAGCGCCTGCGCCGCCTCTTCCCGGGTCGCATCATCCGGATCGGCCAGTGCTTCCAACCAGTCCGCCAGCGTTTGTGCCATAGTCACGTCCCTTCCTTCATTTCATCACGACCTTGGGACGCCATCCGACCTCGGAGAGAATCGCCCGCGCGTGATACAGAATATTCGAATCCGTTTCTGCCTTCATCGCCGCCAGCAGTGGCGGTGCGACGCGAAGCCCCATCCTGCCCAATGCCCCTGCCGCATCTGCCCGCAATCGAGTATCCTTCAAAGCTTTGATGAGCGGCTCAATGGCCCGGTCCTCCCCGATTTCAGCAAGCGCCCCGATGGCAAAGATCTGAACTTCCATCTCCTCCACATCGAGGTCCCCGGACTCGTCCCCGCAAACCGGCACCTTGCGGGCATCCACTGGCCGGCTCTTGCCGGTGACGACATCAACAAGTGTGTCAACCGCGCGCGGGTCCTTCAGTTTTCCCAGGGCCGCCACTGCGAACGGCCTGACCTGGATATCCTGAAGCGCCGCCGTGAGCGCTTTCAATGCCTTCGCATGTCCAATATCACCAAGCGCCCGCGCGGCATCTTGACGAACCGCCATGTCGCGATCCTTCACCAGGATTTCGCAGAGAGGCTCGACCGCCTCTTCCGCCCTGATCTTTCCGAGCGCTTCACAGGCATGCAGCCGCAATACCCATTCTTCGTGGCGCAGCGCGGCGAGCAAGGTCCCCAGCGCAGGACGCCCGATGCGGGCGAGGGCGTTCGTCGTATCCACTCGCACCGCTTTCACCGGATCCATCAGCAACGGGACGAGCGGACGGATGGCCCGTTCATCACCGAGCGTGCCTAAGGCCTGTGCAGCGTGCATCCGAACAACCCAATTCTGGCTGGTAAGACATGCGATCAGAGGCTCGACCGTGTCGGGATCGGCAAGATCTTTAAGGATGGCCGCGGAGGCTTCCTGCACGTTGCCATTGGGATGGCGAAGAACCTGCACGAGCACGGATACTGCGGGTCGGCCTATTTTTCGGAGCGCCGCAGCCGCCGCCTCGCGTACCGCTCGATCCTCGTCATGAAGTGCCTCCACCAAAGGGGCCACTGCCCGCGGATCGGCGAAATCCCCGAGCAGCATGGCAGCTTCTTCACGCAGTGCCCAGTCCTCATCCTTCAACGCAGCGATTTCTTCACTGACGCGATCACCCATTTTCAGAAAATCTCGGCATAGCCAGAAGGGAAATTGTGCGGAATTACAACCACTCACGTTAACACAGAGTTTTCGAGATGGTCAACTGCGAGAGCGCCTGCCGGAGGCAGCCAAAGGCCCGAAAATCAGCTACGGATGGGCTTGTCGCCAGTTCTTGCCGATGCCAACATCCACCTTGAGAGGAACCGCGAGCTTGGCAACGCCCTCCATCTCCTCCTGCACGGCATGTCTTGCCGCATCGAGATCGGATTCGGCCACTTCCAGAATCAACTCATCATGTACCTGAAGCAGCATTTTGGCGTGACGCCCTTCGCCCTTAAGGCGACGATGGAGTGCCAGCATCGCAAGTTTGATGATATCCGCCGCCGTCCCCTGGATGGGCGTATTCATCGCCATCCGCTCACCGAAGCCGCGTTGTACGGCGTCATTTCCCCGCAACTCCGGGATGGGGCGGCGACGTCCGAATAACGTGGTCACATAGCCGCACGCCTTCGCTTCCGCCACCGTGCGGTCCACAAAGTTCTTGACACCCTGAAAGCGCGAGAAATACGCCTCAATATATTTCTTCGCTTCCTGCTGCGAAATCCCCAATTGAGAAGATAGCCCATAGGGGCTGATGCCGTAGATGATGCCGAAGTTAACGGTCTTTGCGATACGACGCATGTCTTTTGTGATCTGCCCGGCCGGCAACCCAAAGATTTCCACGGCGGTCGTCATGTGAATGTCTTCCTCTCGAGTAAAGGCGTCGATCAGCACAGGATCCTGAGACAGATGCGCCAGGATCCGCGGTTCGATCTGGTTGTAGTCGGCCGAGATCAACATGCAGGCAGGATCGGCGATGAATGCCTCCCGAATCCGTCCTCCCCATTCGCCCTTGATCGGGATGTTTTGGAGATTGGGGTCGGAGGACGACAACCGCCCGGTTGCCGCGACCGCTTGATTGAGCGAGGTGTGCAATCGTCCTGTCTCGGGATGGACGAGGCGCGGCAAGGCATCCACATAAGTGGATTTCAGTTTGCTGAGGCTTCGATAATTCAGAATTTCAGCCGGCAATTCGTGCTGCACGGCAAGCTGTGTCAACACATCTTCATCCGTGGAGTAGCCCGTCTTGGTTTTCTTGACGGCGGGCAGTTTCAATTTCTCGAACAGGACCTCGCTAAGCTGCTTGGGCGAGTTGACATTGAACTCCATCCCCGCCTTCCGATAAATGGCTTCGAGAATCGCCGAGAGCTGATGATCCAGTTCCTTGCCGAGCGTTTCAAGCGCTCCCGTATCCAATCGGAACCCATTCGCCTCGATTTCCGCGAGCACGACGGTGAGGGGCAACTCGATCCGCTCGAACAGTTCGGTCTGGCCGCTCGCCGCCAGTTTGTCGGCCAGGATCGGGCGGAGGCGCGCGATGGCATACGCCGCGCCACCGGCTCGGGCTGCCGAGTCATCGGTCTCCGCAAGCTCAAATAGATCTCCCTTTCGTGCCTTCTTGGACGCCTGCATGGTGTCGAGCGTTTCCAGGAGAAACTCCTGGGACAAGGTCTCTAATGACGGCATGCGTCGGTTAGGGTTCAATAAATATGCGGCCACCATGGTGTCGAAATGAGGGCTCGGCATCGTGACCCCCGCTCGGCGCAAAGCCACCCAGGCGACTTTAAAATCATGCGCATACAGTTTCGTCGGACCGTCCTGCAGGATGCCCCGAAGGATTCCGAGCCATGATCGTCCGGCCAGATAACAGGGCTCGCCAGACCCAGGACATATGCCAAGACCCAAAAGCTCGGTCCTGAGCGCATCGGTGCCGCTCAACTCACAGTGGATCGCGACCTCTCCTGCGGCGAATATCTTCTCAGCCAAATCCTCGCAGGAAGACGATTCCTCGAGTACCCGCACGAGTTCACGTGAGTGGCTCTCGTTGACGCCGGTGTCAGCCTGCAATGACTTCAGAAAAGCCCAGAATTCAAGCTCGCGAAACAGACCGGACAGTTCCTCGGATCGCGCCTGGCCCGCCTGAAACCGGTCCTTGTCGAATACGACGGGACTGTCGATGAGAATCGTCGCCAGCTTGCGGCTCTGCCTTGCCTCTTCTGCCTGGCCTGCCAGCAACAGACGAAGCTTCTGCCCTTTTACGTCGGTGAGACGATCCAGTAGATTTTCGATGGTTCCGAATTCGGCGATCAGCTTTTTCGCCGTCTTCTCCCCGATGCCTTTGACGCCGGGAATGTTGTCCGTCGCGTCTCCCATGAGACCCATGATCTCAATGACCTGCGCCGGCCCCACGCCGAACCGCGCCACACAGTCCTCGTCGGTAAAGGTCTTGTCCTTGACCGGATCAAAAATCTTCACATGCGGGCCCAAGAGCTGAAACATATCCTTGTCGCTGGTGACGATGACCACATCGAGGCCCGCCGCAACAGCCTGAGCGGCGAGAGCGCCGATCAAGTCGTCGGCCTCGTATCCTTCGAGTTTCACCACCGGGATCCCATAGCCTTGAACCGCCCGATGAATGTATGGAATCTGCCGCGAGAGGGTGTCGGGCATCAGCGGCCTGTGGGACTTATACTCGGCATATGCCTGATGACGGACCGTCGGGCCTTTCTCATCGAAGGCCACGGCCAGGTATTGGGGCTTGCGCTCCCGAACGACCTTCTGGAGCATCGTGATGAACCCGTAGACCGCATTGGTGGGAACCCCCGACGTCGTCGACAGTTCGGGCAGGGCGAAGAAGGCGCGGTAAAGGTAGCCGCTCCCGTCGATAAGATAGAGCACCTGGCGTTCGCTCATGCGTGTAGCATCCTAACACCCGCCTCGACGGACGGACAAGCCGTGTTTACTAACCCATATGGCGCCTGTATAATTCACGCATCATGTCCATGATAAAAAGTTTCTTGCCACCGAGGACGGTTTTCCTGCTGTTGGGCGTGGCCGGCTGCGCGCAGCTTTATGGCGCCATGCCGTCCTGGGCCGATCCTGCCCCGGCGACTCCCCAGGTTGAGATCAAGAAGCATTCAACCGGAAAAGAGGCGACCCTCCGTCTGGGCGAGCGAGAGTGGTTCATCCATATTGACGTGGATCAAGACCGGACCATGATCATTCGGACCGAATCCGACAAAGGCCAGGAGAAGAGCAATCAATCCGAAATTGTCGAGCGCCCGATGAGCAACAGCGAAGTGGACCGGCTCGTCAATGACTTCGTCAGCGGCATCAAGAGCACGATCAACCCCTAGTCGGGCCCTCCCCGTTCATGAAAAAGCCGAAATTCGTTATTTTCCTGCACGGCGGCACGTACGATAAGCTCCATCAAGCGGCCACCATTGGGCTCACCGCCGCCGCCATGGGGAAGGAAGTGTACGTCTTCCTCATGTTCTGGGCGATCAAAAAACTCGCGTCGGGCGAGATCGACACCATCGATTTTCCCCCTGCCTATGCCGCACACGCCGGGGAAGTGGCGCGCGCCATGACCGAAAAAAAAGCGCCAAAAATTTCCGAGATGTTTGCGGAAGCCAAACAGGTAGGCAGCTTCAAGCTCATCGCGTGCAGCGCCGGATTGGAATATATGAGCGTCAAGTACGAGGATCTGGCTTCAAAAGTGGACGATGTCCTCGGGCTTCCACTGATTCTGAACCTGGCCGCTGACGCCGAGAACACATTGTTTATTTGACCATTCCTCGCTGGCTTCCCCGATCAGCGCGACACAATCACGCCCTTCCGTTCGCAGAAGCGAAACAATTTGCACCGGCTGCAGAGCGGGGAGATCGGCTTGCACATATTCTGCCCGAATGGGACGAGCAAGTCGTTGTAGATCATCCAATAGCGCTTCGGGAGTTTCCTGCGTAGTGCCTCCTCGCTCTGCGCGGGCGTCTTCGTCTCGATATACCCCCATCGGTTGCTAATTCGGTGAACGTGAATATCCACACAGATCCCCGGCTTTTCAAAGCCGAGGGTGACGACCAAGTTGGCGGTCTTCCGGCCGACGCCTTTCAGGGTCAGCAGTTCCTCAATACTGTCAGGAACCCGTCCCCCGTATCGTTCGACGAGAGCGCGACTGATGTTCAGAATCTGGCCCGCCTTCGTCCGATAAAATCCTACTGGGTAGATTGCGCGCTCAATCCGGCGACGCGTGATCTTCAACATGGCTTGCGGAGTTGTAGCAAGGCGAAACAGCCGTTTGGCTGCCTCCATGGTTGTTTGGTCCCGCGTCCGCAGGCTGAGGACCGTTGAGGTCAGAATTTGAAATGGATCCCGGGTGGACTTCGCAACAACTCCAACGACCGGCTCATCCCAGCACAGCACTTCCTTTTGAAGTGTCCTGATGCAGGCATGGATGTCCTGATCTTTCATGTCAAGCGAGGATTTTTATGAGAGAAACTGAGACGTGAAACGCGAGGCGAGAAGACGTTACCCTATACGATGCTTCGCCAACCATTTCTGCCGGCGACGTTGGGCTTCGCGCTCCTTATTCTTTTTCTTGAGGCTGGGTTTTTCGTAAAAACGGCGGCGTTTAAGTTCTCGGAACAGCCCCTCACCGGCGAGTTTTTTCTTGGCGATTTTCAGGGCTTTTTCGACATTGTTATTAAAGACTTTGATTTCCATCCAACGCTCCTGTTCCTCCTCAAGACAACGTAGGACTGTAGCATAAGTATCTGAGAAAGTTCAAGCAGTTGGAGGAAGCGCTATAACTCGCTGATTGGAAAAGGAACGGACCCGACGGCCCGAAGGCCTTGCGACTGGCCGTATATAGCGAGTCGTTTACCCGCGCGCAGGCGCCATCGAAGCGACCGAGCAACCCTTGACCTGACAAGGGATGTCGCCGCCCATAGGCGCCATCGGGTGCTCGGCGTTGTCCGTCGGATGGTAGCGATGGAACCATGCGCACTCAAGAGCGTAAGCAGCCATGGGTTTGGGAGTGTATTCGAACCAGAAATACCGGTACTTGCCCTCGCGGGCAACGCCTTGAAGATCGTCGAGTAGATTATGGTCCGCTCGCCCTACACGGTCGGCCATTCTGCCACTTCGTGACAGGATAAACGCGCCCGGCGACACCTCGGTGACGAAAAGGTGGATGTACTTCAGGTTATACGGACCTGACATCTGTACCTCCTTTGGCCTTCGCCTTCTGAATGTTTGAAAACTTCAACGCCTTACCAACACCGTGAATAGCCACAGCCGTAGCACTTCTCACAGTTCTCTGTATGCACTAAGGGACTCTTGCAATCGGGGCAGGGCAACCCTTCAGGACGGGCCGACCGCACGGCCGCCATCCCCTGTTTTTGTTCGGGGGGATGATAGCTCGCCAAGGCCTTGGCAATTGCATCCCACAAGGAGAGCACGCGGTTTCCCCCCATCCCATAGGGATTACCGTCTTGGATGCCGATCAACTGTCTGGTGATTTCATGCATTGGAATTTGGTAGCGAAGCGCCAGGCTGATCAGACGACACACGCATTCCAAATCGGCCTGAATCATGCCTCCGGCCTTCGCCACCGTGGCAAACGTCTCGAAAGGCTGGCCGTTCATCGAATTGATCGTCAGGTACATTTTGCCGTAGCTGGTGTTGATCGCGATCGTTTCCCCGCTCACGCGGACGGGGCGTTCACGCTTGACTGGATGCGACCGCCCTCCATAACCCTCTCCATGCAGTGCTGGAAGCGTCTCAGCGCCTTGTGGCATTGAGACCGCGGCAACCGAATCCATCGGGGAAACCTCAGCCTTCGGTTTCTCTTTGCTGGAGATCCCCACGTTCAGTACCTGCTCGTCGCGGCTGCCGTCACGATAGACCGTGATGCCCTTGCAGCCCAGGTCATAGGCCATCAGATATGCCTTGAGCACGTCGTCCACGGTCGCTTCCGTCGGCATGTTGATCGTCTTCGAGACGCCGCTGTCGGTGTATTGCTGGAAGGCCGCTTGCATCTTGACATGCCATTCAGGCGCGACGTCGTGTGCAGTGGTGAAAATCTTCTGCCAGCGCTCAGGAATTTCTGGAATGCCCCGCGCAGAGCCGTGATTTTCGATGATCTTCTCCATCAAGTCGTCTTTCCAAAATCCCTCTCGCTTCGCGGTCTGAATGAAGTCATCGAGGACATACGGCAAATGCTCGCCGTCCATCACGTTCTTGTACCAGACGAGACTAAACTCCGGCTCGCACCCACCTGAGGTGTCGGCGATCATGCTGATGGTGCCGGTGGGAGCGACGGTGGTGACGTAGGAATTCCGCGCACGCTGTCCCCGGGCTTCATGCAGGGAGCCTTTCCACGCAGGATAGACGCCCCGCGATGCGGCCAAACGCATCGACTCCTCATACCCCTTTTCCGAAATAAATTTCATGATTCTGCCGCCCATTTCGGCGCCCATCTCCGAGTCATATTGGATGCCGAGTTTGAACAGCATGCGAGCGAAACCCATCACGCCCAGTCCGATTTTTCGGTTGTCCTTCGTGCACTTCTCGATCTCGGCAATCGGGTACTTGTTCATGTCAATCACGTTGTCGAGCAGATGCACCGCCGTCCCGATGGAGTCCTCGAGATGGCCCCAATCGATCTCGTAACGTCCCTCCGGGGTCTGTGTGAGATGGGTTTCGAGATTGACGCTGCCGAGATTGCAGGATTCATAAGGAAGCAATGGTTGCTCGCCGCATGGATTCGTCGCCTCGATCATTGCATAGTGGGGCGTAGGGTTCGTCCGGTTCGCTTGATCGATGAAGAACAGGCCTGGTTCACCGTTGCGCCAGGCTGCCTCTGCGATCTTTTTTAAGACCTCTAGGGCGTCCAGTTGCTTCACAGGCTTTCCGCTGCGCGGGTTCAGGAGCTCATACTTTTCGCCGTTGAGAGCCGCGGTCATAAAGGCATCGGTGACCGCCACACTGATATTGAAGTTGGTGACTTCTTTCTTGTCGGTCTTGCAGGTGATGAATTCCAAAATGTCCGGGTGATCCACGCGGAGGATGCCCATATTCGCCCCGCGCCGCGTGCCGCCTTGCTTGATGTGTTCGGTGGACTGATTGTAGACCTTCATGAACGACACAGGGCCTGAAGCGACCCCGCCGGTGCTCTTCACCATGTCGTCTTTCGGCCGCAACCGGGAAAATGAGAACCCGGTTCCTCCGCCGGTCTGGTGGATGAGCGCTTGATGTTTCAGGGTGTCGTAAATACCGCCGATTGAATCCTCCACCGGCAATACAAAACAAGCCGCGAGTTGTTGCAGCGGGCGGCCTGCATTCATGAGGGTAGGAGAGTTCGGCAGAAAATCCAATGTGGCCATTAATGCGTAAAATTTCTCTTCAAGCCTCTTGTACTCCTCAGGCGTGGCCCCATACAGCAAATCGGCTTGAGCCAAATTCTTCGCCACACGGCGAAACATGCCTTCTGGAGTCTCCACGACCTTCCCGTTCTCGTCTTTGGCCAAGTACCGCTTCTGCAAGACGCGCAACGCGTTGGGAGAAATGTTGAGAGGAACCTCTTTCATTTCTGCCTGAGCTTGCGTGGCGTCTCTTGCTTTCATGCGACCTCCTCCACTGTTCTGACTTTTGTCGTGTCCAAGGTTGCTTGTCAGTGCGTTCGATTTCGTCGGTAAGCAAACGGCGGTCGATAGCGCGCAATCCAATACTGCTCTTTCTCTTTTGCCGTGCGACGACTATCGGTCTGATACCATTCGAAGTATTTGAGACCCGGGACATCGTTTGCCCGTAGATGCCTCATGAGTTTTTCCCGCAACCTGTGACTGCCGATGAAGAGAATGTTCTGATTCTGGTCCCGTAGAACATAGACGCCATGAGCGGACGGCACGGCATGCAGATTACAGGCGACCAACCCTTGGGCTGTTCCATCTTCATAATCATGTCACAATAGGTTGGGTAGGG
>VBOG01000099.1:2320-3276 GCA_005877815.1 Nitrospirota bacterium | reverse complement strand
TTCAACAGATCATGCTCAGTGTCATATTCGATTTTCATGGGGTTTTGTCCCTCCAGTATCGTTTTATATCCGACATAAGATACGTTGTGATCACAACGTACGTGTCTGGTGTCTCCTCAAAAACGACCCGAAGAAGCTTTTCCTTCCGAAATCCTGCGTCGCTTATGCGTAACCATCCGGCCCCCGTGTCCCTCGACAACCTGGTCCGCTGACCTTAGCGATTCGGCGACCCATGATTCAGGAATTGCCCGCCTCTCCATTTTTCTCCTTGCCAGCGGGATGATCTCAATCTCTTTCATTCAATCCCACGGGTCAATTAGACCCTGCCTTTGGCGATTCATCAGATACTCTCCGCTGTTCGTTTACGGTTGGACTTCGAGTTCGGAGCGAAGCGGGCGGCTAGCTTTGGGTTGGCCTTGCTCCAGCGCGCGAACCAGTTATTTGAGTCAAGAAAATCGATGTAGGCGTGAAGGTCGGACGGTCGCAAGTGTTTTAGATTGCACTCCTCGATATAGCGCAGGCGATATTGCGGAACGCGCGAGGTCTTGGACGTGGTTTTAAGATCGAGACCGCGGGCTTCCCGCGCTTCTCGCAGACGGGTGGCGACGGCTCCGAAACGAACGGAATCTTCGATCTCGAGACCATACTGGCTGGAAAGTTCTCCCAAAAGCGGATCGATGACTTTTCGGAGCCGGCGGGATATGGCACGGACCTCATCGTCGGAGAGGATCTTCCGTGTCAGGTCCTGGGCGGTCTTTGATGGAGATTCTTCCTTCGTCTCACTCGCGCTTCGCCGGCGTTTTCCGCCGGTGTTAATCCGAGCTTCCATTGCAAATCAAGCTTCCCCCATACCACAAACGTTTGTCGAAACGTGTCACATGTTTTTAATTTTTTGATGGGGCACCTCTATGGCCCGCCGTAAGACTTTAGCGACTTACCCAGTTCGTCCTTGATCT
>VBOG01000099.1:0-2239 GCA_005877815.1 Nitrospirota bacterium | reverse complement strand
ACTGAAGTCATAGGCGATCTCTCCGGCCCGGCGATGGCGCGACGAATGACTCTCAAAATTCTTTAGCAGCGCGATCAGCTTGGGGCGCATCGTCTTCAAGCGCGCTGCGTGACGCGGCGTACGGTTGCCGAGCGCCGGCGCCGGCTCGTCGAGCCACTTGCGATAGTGTTGTTCGTAGAACTCGCCAAGGATCTTGCGTTGCTCCTCGATCGGAATATCTGGTTCTTTCTGTTTGGCCGTTTGCGGCGCGCGCTTGAGCGCTTGCTCGACGTCTTCGTAGCTGATCGCCCGAAATCGTACCGCGCCGCCGAGCAGGCTCGGCAACTCATCGCGCGCTTTCTCGGCGCGTTTCTGAGATGTGGTCTCGAACACGACGCGTTTTTCTTCGAGAATCATCGTGCCGACACTGCGCTGGAAACTGCCGGCCGGCTCGAGCCAGACATAGCTGTCGTCGCCCTGATCGACGATATCGTCACGGTCCGCCAAGGACCTGATCGCCGCGCCGCGGTCCAGCAGATCGAATATGACTTTGGCGAATATAAACGGCTCTCCGTCACCGGTAACAAGCTTAGGGCTGGGCTGCAGCGCGACCCGTTCCAACCACAGCTGATGAAAGACCGGCGCCATCTTTTTGAAGAAGTCGGAAAGACTTTTAACGGGAAATTCATGCGTGAAAACCTGGTGCGCCTTCCTGAGGCCCTTTAGGAGGTCGTCCTTGTCCGCTGCCGAAAATAAATAGGGCAGCGTCTCGAAAACCGTCTCTCCGTCGCCTGCCGGCCCGATGCGCGCAACCACCAGGTCCCACGCGACGATCTGCCGTGTCGCGGCGCGCTCGCGCACATAGAGGCGCCGCTCGTCCCACAAATCGCGCAGTTCAAAACCTTGATCTGGTTTCACTTCAAGGATTTCGTACAAGCGAAGATGGCTGCCGCGAACGCCTTCGAGAAAGTTGCGCTCGCCCGCGCCTAGCTTCCTGGCCTCTCTTTCGAAAAACAAGTCGAACAACGTCCGTCCTTCGCCGAGGTCGAAATCGTAGGCGAACCAACTATGGTACGCCAGATTCACTGATTCCGATTTGATCACCTCGTCGAGGTCATCGTCCGGCTCTTCCGCTAGCCAGTCGCCCCAAAACAGCTCTACGGCCGCTTTGTGTTTCTCATCGAACTCATCGCGCGCCGAAAAGCGCATTAGCTTCTCCAACGCGCTATTGCGCTCCGCCGGACGATAGGATGGCGTCACTGCAGCCGTTTTGTTCAAACAGCATCTTTTAAATTTCAATCCGCTGCCGCAAGGACAGGGATCGTTCCGGCCAACCACGCTCACTTCTGGTCCTCCGTTTCGTCTCTCTCGATGGCCGTCATGAAATAAACACTTGCGTTCTTTCCATGTTCCCTGCAGTCGTACCTTCGTAACAATTTTCTACCGGACCGTTCTTGAGTTTACCGTACGATTTCAGCGCCCTTCCCAAGTCGTCTTTCATTTCTTTCACCAAGGACGCCGGTTCGAGGACCTTGGCGAGCGAGCCGAAGCCCATGATCCAGGTCTTGACCTCCTTGGTCCCAGCCACCTCAAAGACAAGTTCCAAGGAGCCGTCTTTGAGTTTTTTGTTTTTCTGGCTGGGATGCCAGTGGCGCTCCAGGAGATAGCGAGCAAGCGACTTATGGAAGCGCACTTTTACACGGACCATCTCTTCTCGGTACATACCGAAGCTGTGCCGCAGATAACTCTCCGCTATCGAGAGCCGAAAGACTCTGCAACTCCTGTATCACCCGTTGAACCAGACGCCCAGCGGGCGCAAGGTCAACCCCTACGCCGTTCACCTGCAAAACGGCACCTTATATCTGATCGGCCACTGTCATCTGACCGACGAGTCCTTCCCGGCGCCACTTGGGTTTTCCCTGATCGTTTCGGGGCATGGGCGGATGCCGCGGAATCGTAGCCTATGCAAAACGGGGTCACTCTATGGGGTCATCTATGGGGTCTTTACTTTTGATGTCGTCCAACTAGTGCCGCCTCTTCGTACTCAATTCTCAATGGACTTGCCATCAAACCAATGGCTATGAAGCGAGGTCAGGATAAGATCAAAGGTCAGAATCCTTGATTATCAAAACCTCGCCAATTATCAATTATTTTCTTCTTTGCCAGCTATCTAAAACCAAGAACTTAGCGGTGACACATACCTCACCGTGGGTTCTCTGTCCAATACCTATGCGGAATAGCCTGATATAGCCATTTAACT
>VBOG01000101.1 GCA_005877815.1 Nitrospirota bacterium | reverse complement strand
TCCCACGACCTTGAAGGACACCGGCATTCTGATTTCAGAGGGGGCGCGGGGCGAAGGCGGCTATCTCCTGAACACGCTGGGCGAGCGGTTCATGAAGCGGTATGCGCCCGAGCAGATGGAGCTTGCCACGCGCTCGACGGTCTCACTCGCCATCGGACAGGAGATTGCCGAGGGCCGCGGCGTGGATGAGTGCATTTTGCTCGATCTTCGCCATCTGGGACGTGAGCGGATTCTCGAACGGCTGCCGCAGATCCGGCAGCTCGCGTTGGACTTTGCGGGCGTGGACCCGATCGAGTCGCCGATTCCGGTCCGCCCCGGCGCGCATTACGCGATGGGCGGCGTCAAGACAAACACGTGGGGCGAGACGTCTGTGCCGGGGCTGTATGCGGCTGGCGAATGCGCATGCGTCAGCATCCATGGCGCAAATCGTCTCGGGGGAAACTCCCTGCTTGAGACCATCGTCTTCGGCAGACGAGCCGGCGTCCGCGCTTCCGAGTACGCTCGCTCGGCTCCTATAGGAAAGAACGACGCCGGCCTGTTGGAGCAGGAGCAGACGCGGATTTGCCGGCTGCTGAATAATGACGAGGACGAACGGCCCTGGCAGGTACGGGAAGATTTGGGACGAATTCTTGCGCTGCGATTCGGACTGGTCCGCACCAGGAACAGCATGGCCGAAGCAGTGGCCTCCATGAAGGAGCTTCGAGTGCGGGCCATGTCGATAAGGCTGGAGGATCAGGGCGCAATGTTCAATACCGACCTGATCACTGCGCTCGAACTGGGGTCATTGGTGGAGCTTGCTGAAACCGTGATGGTCGGAGCGCTGGCCCGCGAGGAATCGCGGGGCGCTCATTATCGGTCGGACTTTCCCCAGCGAGACGATGCGCAATGGCTGAAGCACACCATCTGCCGCTACAGCGAGCAGGGCCCAAAACTCGAGTACGGCCCCGTCACGATCACGCGCTTCCCGCCAAGCTAGCCTCCGCCGGCCAAGCCCGTTTCGGAGAGGAGCTCAGACTCCAGGGAGCGGTTGTTCCAGAGCAGGATGCCTTCGTCATGCACGGCATTGTACCGAAGAGAGATGCTGGTCTCGGTGCCAAGCCATGTCACCTGCTCTACCGCACGCGAATCGGTGAAAGGGATCGGCCCGAACTGTTGTGCGGCCCAGGCGATGATGTGCCGGTGAGCCTGCCGTCCCATGTAACGCACCTGCACGCTTTCGAGTCGCCCCTTATAAAATCTGTACAAAATCTTTTCGGCCTGCACGCCGCCGATGACAGGCGGCGAACCCGGCATGGCGTAGGTTTTGAACTGGTGGCCATCCTTGACCAGCTCCAATCGTGGAATGTCCCCCAGATGGGTGTTCCAATGAATTCCGAAGAACCCGCCGGGATCCACCGTCATGTCGATGCCGAAAGCGGGTGTCGTCAGGCCGGCAAGAAGAGCCACGAAGGCGAGTACTTTCATGATGCCCCCCTTTGGCAGAGTGAGCCGCTACGAAAGTTGGGGTGTTGTATCAACCACGTTGAGAACTGCCAACGTTTTTTAGGTGCGACTCGCTGATGCGGCTCATTGACAAGCCGGAAATGCCCGTGATGTAATCGCGCTTCTCATCCCTCACGGAACAATGGATATTTTCGGCAAAGAGGCGATCGTCGAGATTCCGGCGCAGATCACGCCTGAGCAAAAGGCGTGGCTGGACATGATGGTCCGGAAGGGCAAAATCGCGGTGCCGCCCGGGGGGACCCTTCCGGAGGGCTCGGTCATTTCTATTTTTATGCGGACGCTCTTATGGAATTCTGAAGAGCAAGGCCAGACGCTGGATATGGTGACTCGGGAAGGGCTTGAGGAACTCCGCAGCCAACGGAATCTTGTGGAGCTGAAAGTCCAACTCGCTCAGGACCAAAAAACATGGCTGGAGAAAATGGCGGCGTCAAGCAAAGTGGTTCCCGCCGCCGGCGACTCCGTCGTGTCGATGTTCATCCGGGTCCTTCTCACCAATGCCATGGACCAGCAGAAGGCGCTGGAAGCTTCTGATCCCTGGGCCGATGACGATGAGATGTGACTGACATTCCGCTAGTCGCTCCCTGACTTCAGCAAAAAGGCCTGCAGCTCCAATCGGTCGCGCGCGATGATTCGACGAAGCAGCCGATCGTGCGCGGGTGAGTCCGTCGTTGCCTCGAGACCGTGCCGCTGGCAGAGCTTGACGGTATACCACAAGGCGGACGACGTCTTCACCATCATCATCCCATACTCCAGCGCCTCGGCCCGCTCCGGATCCAGCTTGAGTCGGGACATCTGCCGCAGGTCGGCAAGGGTCACGGGCCAGGCCAACCACCGATCGGACATCCATGGCGCCAGCACCTTCTCCTCGTTGCGCTCAACAAATCCCCTCCTGAATCGGGGTTCATGCCGGAGCGCCAGGTGAAAGATCTCCCGCCACTCGCGGTCCTTCAAGTCCCGGTCAATGCGCGCATCCATTTCGGCGCTCAGCGGTCCGCTGACATTGTGTCCTTGCACAATCCGGCCTTCCTCAAGGAGATGCGGATAGGTGTCGCCCATGCGATCGGGATACGCCATCGTCCCGCTCAGTGGCGTGAGTTGAATCGCCATATAATCGCGAAAATGGATGGCATCGTAACGGGCGAGGAAGCGTTCCAGGCTCTCTGGAGGGCACAAATGAAACGGGTGGTAGAGCGCGTCGCGGCCTGTCATGATCGACCGATTATAGCTCACCCCTCACACGAGGTGATTATGAAACTGACGATGTTGGTTTTAACAGGGCTCGTGTTCGCAAGCGGACCCCCCGTCGCCCAACTCGAGAAGCAAAAACTTGTGGATCTGACGTATCCATTCGACGACCGCACCATTGCGTGGCCCACCAACAAACCATTTCAATGGCGGAAGACCGACTGGGGCATGACGGCAGGCGGATACTGGTACGCTTCAGGAGACTTCGCGATGTCGGAGCATGGAGGCACCCATATGGATGCCCCGCTGCACTTCGGCAAGGACCGGAGCGCAGTGGATGAGATCGGAATCAATCGCCTTATCGGACCGGCGGTGGTGGTGGATGTGACGACAGCGGCCTCCGAGAACCGCGATTACCGCTTGTCGGTCGGTGATCTCAAAGGGTGGGAAGCCGCCTATGGCCGCATCCCCGACGGTGCCATTGTGCTGATGCGCTCCGGTTGGGGGCGACATTGGCCGGACAAGAAGCGGTATCTCGGAACCGATGCGCCCGGCGATACCAAAAATCTTCACTTCCCGGGATTTTCCAAAGCAGCGGCCGAGTTCCTGTCGAAAGAGCGCCTGATTCGCGGCATCGGCATCGATACGCCCAGCATCGATTACGGTCCCTCGGGAGACTTCATCGTCCATCAGATCATCAACGGCGCCGACCTGTATGGGCTTGAAAATGTCGCGAACCTGGAGACGCTGCCGCTCCACGGAGCCACGATCATCGCGCTGCCGATGAAGATCAAAGGCGGCACTGGCGGGCCGGTCAGAATCATCGCGATCCTGCCGTGATGACGGTCAAAATTTCAGACGGCCAGTGCCCCGAGTCGGAGACACAAGTTATTGAGGGAGTAAAGAAAGAAGGCCTGTCCGAGATGTGAAGGGTCATGTACGGCCGAGAGGGCTATGATGTCTGCCAACATATCGGCGCTCTGCTGATATATCGGCACGGCTGGCAGGCTTGCCCCCGGGAAATCTGAAACCTTCGTGGCGGTATCTGAATCCGATGAGGTATGGGACTGTCCATACCATCCGCATATCCTGCACACAAAATGGAGGTGATGATCATGAACTGGGAGGCACCGTCATTCGTGGAAATCAAAATGGATTCCGAGATCAACTCTTATCAAGATGATTTCAAAGAAATCCCCGAGGTCCAAGAGCAACCCGAGGAAGCTCCTATATCAATTGACCACAAATAACAGCGATCACGGTGTATAGACGTGATCATTCGTATATTAGGCTCAGCTGCCGGAGGAGGATTTCCGCAATGGAACTGCGCCTGTTCCAATTGCCGCGGTGTGCGGGAAGGGTTGATCCAGGCCATTCCTCGCATGCAGGAATCAGTGTGCCTTAACGGAGACGACGGCAATTGGTTTCTCCTCAATGCGTCTCCCGACATCCAGTCACAAATCGAAAGCTTCGATCGGCTCCACCCCAGGAAATCGCGTGACTCACCGATCCAGGCGATCTTCCTGACCAATGGAGACCTGGACCATTGCCTTGGACTCCTCTCGCTCCGGGAGAATCATCCTCTTGTTGTCTACGCCACTGATTGGGTGCGTCGCGGATTTACCGAAGGCAATAGCTTCTATCGGACACTTCAGCGTTTTCCTGCTCAAGTCACTTGGCGGACTCTGAAAATCGGCGTGGAGGAAACTGTGCTACGCGCAGACGGCTCTCCAACTGCGCTGACGGTCACGGCCGTGGCGATGCCAGGAAAAATTCCTGTTCATCTGGAAGATATCGTCTCGCCCGACGAAGAAATGAATGTGGGTCTGCGGTTTCGTCAACTCGCGCATGGTCGAGCGCTGGCGTATCTCTCGAGCGTCGGCAGATTCACGCCCGCCGTCTACGACGTATTGGACGGCGCGGATGGCGTGCTGTTTGATGGCACGTTTTGGTCCAGCGACGAGTTGTCTGCCTCCGGCCTTATGAACAAATCGGCGGAGGACCTAGCGCATTGGCCTGTCGGCGGTCCAGAAGGGAGTCTTTCAGTGCTTTCCAAGATCTCCACCTCTCGGCGAGTGTTCATCCACATCAACAACACCAATCCGATCCTGAAAGAGGATTCGCCTGAACGGCAATGCGTGGAGATGGCAGGATGGGAAGTCGCCTTTGATGGCATGGAGATCGAGTTATGAATGACCAACAGCGCGGCGCGCTTTCAGAAACAGCCTTCGTCGATTGGCTCACACGCGAAGGACGCACCCGATATCATGACCATCACCTCTTCCACCAACTCATGCACGAAGGGAAATTGACGGAGCTCCAGCTCCAACAGTGGGTCTTGAACCGGTACTATTACCAAACCCGTATCCCTATCAAGGATGCCCTCATTCTCGCAAAGTCCGAGGATCCAAACTTTCGGCGGATCTGGCTCCGCCGGATTCAGGACCACGACGGTGAGCATGAGGGGCATGGCGGACTCGCTTCATGGCTCGAACTGGCCCGAGGCGTGGGCCTGGACCCGGAAGAAGTCAAGACTTGTCGGTCAGTACTCCCAGGAGTTCGGCTCGCGTGTGACGGGTACGTCCATTTTGTACGCGAGAGTTCTCTGCTGGAAGCGGTAGCTTCCTCTCTCACGGAATTGTTTGCGCCTACTCTTATGGCTCAGCGCATCGAGGCATGGGAGCAACATTACCCATGGATCAAGGCAGCAGCCTTGGGGTACTTCCAGATGCGCATTTCCCGCGCAAACTCCGATGCAAAGCAGGCGATCGAATTCGTGGCGCAGCACGCGACAACGTATGAGCTTCAGGAACGGTGCGTGAGGGCGCTGATCAAGAAGGCGGAGATTCTGTGGCATATCCTGGATTGTCTGTATGCGGCCTATGTCGAACCTGGTTGGGGATTGGAAGGCGTACCTCATGAACGGCGTAGCAGCAAGACCGCGGCTCCATTCTAAGGTTCGCCTTCGTGTCGATAGAAAGACAGGTCGCTACCTGCTTCTCTATCCCGAAAGGGGGCTTAACCTGAACAAGGCCGCAATGGAAATCACGACTCACTGCACAGGGGAATACACCGTTGACGAAATTGTGCAGCACTTGGCTCGAACCTATGTCGACGTCTCTTCCGCTGAGATCGAGCGAGAAGTGAAGAGATTTCTGAGCACCCTGGCTGACCGTTGCCTTTTGCAAGAACCATGTCACCTCCTCCTTTGTTAGAGGGAGACGGGGAGGGAGAGGATCAAGTGATGAATAGCGAGTATCGTCCATACACGCTGATCGCAGAACTCACCTACCGGTGTCCGCTGCGATGCCCGTACTGTGCAAACCCTCTAGACTATGGACTCCGCAAGAATGAACTCGACACGCCCACATGGCTTCGTGTCTTTCGCGAGGCGGAAGCGCTCGGCGTTGTCCAGCTTAATCTCACCGGGGGAGAGCCGTTGCTTCGGGATGATCTCGAGGACCTCATCGCCGGCGCATGCACGCTCGACTTGTATACGAACCTGATTACGAGCGGCCTTCCTCTCACGCGGGAGCGTCTCGCTCAGTTGCAGGCACTCGGCCTCAATAGCGTGCAGCTGTCGTTCCAAAGCGCACGGCCATCAGAATCCGACCGCATCGCCGGCGCTCCATCCTTCTCTCGGAAACTGGAAGCGGCGAAGTGGGTCAAATCGTTAGAGCTCCCGCTGACCATTAACGTCGTGCTCCATCGGAATAACATCGCCGAGACTACTGACATCATCACACTGGCCGAGGAGTTGTCGGCCGACCGACTCGAGCTGGCGAACGCGCAGTATCTTGGATGGGCTTTACACAACCGCGCCGCGCTTCTGCCCACTCGCGAGCAGATCGAACGCGCCCGAACCATCGCGGCAGAGGCGCGACTACGGCTTCAGAGGACAATGGAGGTGGTGTTCGTCACTCCTGACTATTACTCGATGTATCCCAAATCCTGCATGGATGGATGGGGACGGCGGTTCATTGTGGTGAATCCGGAAGGACTCGCGCTGCCCTGTCATCTGGCCCGCACATTGCCGGGACTGCGCTTTGAAAATGTCCAGCAATCGCATCTCGGCGACGTTTGGCACTACTCCTCCGGTTTTAATCAGTTTCGCGGAGAGGGCTGGCTCCCCGATCCATGCCGTACGTGTGACCGTCGTCACATAGATTTTGGCGGATGTCGCTGTCAGGCCTTTCATGTGACGGGGAATGCCGGTATCACCGATCCTGCGTGCTCGCTCTCCTCTCATCATAACCGAATTGAAGCCGCCCGAAGCCAGGCGACTCAATTGGCGGGGACGCCGATTGTATTTGAGTACCGGAGCGCCAAATCACCCTCTCCCCTCAGGGACAGAGAACTATAAAGAGGTCAGTATGACGAATCGTCTTGTTGCGCTGGTGTTCGCCTCGATTTTGCTGGTGTTCCTAGCAAGCCAGATCCATGCGAGCTCTCTTCCTTTGGATAAGATCAAGCTTCCCCCCGGTTTCACGATCACGGTCTACGCGGACAATGTCCCCAATGCGCGTGGAATGGCACTGGGAAAGAACGGCACACTGTTTGTCGGCAGCCGTTCCAAGGGCGATGTCTATGCTGTGGTGGACACAGACGGCGATCAGCGCGCCGATAAGGTCTACACCATTGCCAGTCGCTTGCAGCAACCAGTCGGCGTCGCGTATCGGAATGGCTCCTTGTATGTCTCCGCAATGGATCGGATCCTTCGCTTCGATGACATCGAACAACATTTGACGAAACCGCCCAAGCCGGTTGTGGTGACGGATCGCTTTCCGATGCAGCCGGATCATGGATGGAAATATATCGCCTTCGGTCCGGATGGCAAACTCTATGTGCCCGTCGGAGCTCCCTGCAACATCTGTGAACCTGATCCGAACCGCTATGCCTTGATCGGGCGCATGAATGCAGATGGCAGCGGGTATGAGATCGTCGCCCGCGGAGTCCGTAACTCAGTGGGATTCGATTGGGATCCGAAGAGCCATGACCTATGGTTCACGGACAATGGCCGGGACTGGCTCGGGGATAATCAGCCGCCCGATGAACTTAATCATGCGCCGAAGCCGGGCATGAATTTTGGCTACCCGTATTGCCATGGGGGGACGATTCCCGATCCGGAGTACGGCAAAAAGCATCCCTGCAGTGAATTCACGCCGCCGATGGTCACCCTTGGACCTCATGTCGCCTCACTGGGCATGCGCTTTTACATGGGGAAAATGTTTCCTCCGGAATATCACAACCAAATCTTCATCGCCGAGCACGGCTCCTGGAATCGGAGCGAAAAAATCGGCTATCGGATTACACTAGCGTCACGCGATGAGCAAGGCAAGTTCCGTTATTCGGTGTTTGCGGAAGGCTGGCTTCAGGGCCAGGAGGCATGGGGACGGCCCGTTGATGTCCTGGTCATGCCGGATGGGGCCCTCTTGGTGTCCGACGATTTCGCCGGCGTAATTTATCGGATCAGCTATAAAAAACCTTAGCCTCGACTCCTCCGGGAATCGCGATAGCACACGGGCGGGTACAAAAGGGTGTCGACTGCTATCTCATGCCGCCCCAGCGAAAGCCTTTGACTTCCCGAATCGGCGGCGACGCAGGTTTTGGAGCCGGAGTGGGTTTTTCAAGCAGCAGCACCTTGAAATCCCACAGGCCAAACCACGCCGGGTCCATGATGTCATGGTAATGGTGGCCGGTCAGCTTCTCGGCCATGTCGCCCAGCGCCCGGTTGAGTTCGCCTTCCGTATACGCGCGGATGGCGAATGATTTTCCATCCGCCCGACAGAACCGCCGGATGGCATATGCCGCTCCCGTGCAGAGCACCCTCGTGTCGGGCTTCATGTTGAAGAATTGCGGCAGGGCTCCATACTTTTCATGGAAACCGAGAAACCGGGCGGCATGCCGAAGATGTGAATATTGCACCTCGTACTCTGTGTGCCCCGGCAATTTCACAGGGGCCGCGAATCCCTCTTCGATCCCGAACTCCACAAGAATCGCCCGCCCCCCGGGCTTCAACACCCGCCAGAGTTCCGCGACAAACCGAATCGGACCCAAGTTGAACATGAACTCATCGGGCATCTCGTTGCCAAGAGACAGCTTCATCCGGCGGATCCACTCGATCGCCTCTTGATGGTGCGGTGTGTCGCCCGTGCCGGACTCGATCTCGCGCTTGGTGAGTTTCACCGGCGTCATATCCGCGAGATTTTCGTTGTCTATGACGATGTCGACGCTCGCCGGTTTGAACGGCAGCCATTCCCCGTTGGCCTGTATGGCCTCCGCCGCCCATCCGGCCTCCCGCCCGCGTGAGAGTTGCGCCTTCAAGAACGGTCCGGTAATGTCCAAAAAGATGTATCTGCCCTCGCGTTCTTGCGGCGACAGCCCCGCCGCAAGCTCTCTCGCTACGTACCCCAGCCCTCCTCCGACCTCGATGATGAATCGCGGCTTCCGGTCCCACCACCCGAGCTTCCGCAGGTGCTTCGCGAGGAGACGGCCATAGGTCTGCCCTCCCATCGCCTCGCTCGGCTCCCGGAACAGATGGGACACCGTCGTCTCGATCGTGTCGAAATGGTCTTCATCGGTGGTGATGTCGTGCGTGTGAAATTGCGAAAGATGATGCTCGCCTTCGAATTCCGGGTTCCCCGACCATCCCTCTCTGATTTGCTGAAGCAGCAGGTCCCAGCGGGCGTCACCGCGATCCTTCTTGGGCGGCTCGGCGCCGAAGAAACACAGCGAATACTTCGGCAATGACCATCGCTCGAGACACCAGCGGCCGGTCTCTCCACTGGGACCGCACACTCGAGGACCGAAGGAGGACAGCAAAGACTTCACCGTCGCCTTGCCGTCCATGGCGGCCAGTAGGTTCGCGCCGATCCGGTTGATCTTGACCAGCGGAAGGGTATCTTCCAACGGCGCCAGCCACCATTCTTCATGGCTGTGCTGGTAGACCACCATGTCGGGCATGCGCCAGGCGCGCTGCGCCTGCACCGCTTCAGTGAGTTGTAGGGACTCTTGCACCAAAGACCTCTTGATACATGCCATCCCAGAAGCGCTGCCACGCATCCGCGGTGGTGCGCGCGCCGGCCGCGACCTGTTCCAAATCGCGTCGGTCCTGCGCCGTCTTGCGCACCGCTTCCACCAACCACGCGCTGTGGCAGTCCTCGATTTCCATATGCAGCTCGAAGAACGCCAGATCCCGCTCGGAGAAATCGCCGTATTTCTTCAGCCCCGGATAAAAGTACCGAAACTCGGCGGCCGCCGTGACCTCGACCGCCAATTCCGAGCCCAGCGCCGTCAGATAATCGGAGTCGACAAACAGACGGTGCAGTTCGGACAGGTAGTGAGCCACCTTAGGGATCGGGGTGGTGCGCGCGAGGTCCTCGTCCGTGAGATCGAGCGCGGCTGCGAACCGTTCCAACAGCCGAATGTGCGCCTGCTCGCTGCAGCCGCTCCCGAGTTCCGAATGGAGCGTCTTCGCCAGCTCCACGCGCATGTCCAAGGCGTCCACCGGCGTCCTGTACAACAGCCCTTCCAGTGCCTTCACGAAATGCTTGCAGAAATAATGGTACTGGTGCAGCCACACCCGCAGTTCCGTCCGGGTCAAGCGCGCGTCCTTGAAAGCGCAAAAGAATGGGTTGGTGTTGACCGGATGATCGGCGAGCTCGGCAATCAGGGCCTCGAGGAACTGGTCTTCCGCGTTCATCCTGTCTCCCATAGACGACCGGCATAACGGGAATCCTCGAGGTCTTCGAAATACGGATGTTCCGCCGCGCCCTCAAAATAGTACTTCGGCGACAAGCGCGTCAGGAACTGATCGGGCGTCAAACGCCCGAGTAACTGTGCGTGCTCATCAGGCCGGAGGGCGAGAAGGACATATCGGATGAAGTGCGGTTGGCAGAAGGCGAACAGCCCCTCCGCTTCCTCGAAGACGAGATCGGCGGCGTCCGCACACAAGGCACAGGGACCGTCCTGCCACCGGCCTCTTGAATCTTGTTTCTTCTGATCCAACATGGCGCGGTCATCGGCAGACAGACAGCCGGCGGCAAGTTTCGTCATATGGTCGGGACACAAGGCGAAACGGCCGTCTGCCGTGGTGACGGTCTCCACTCCCGCGATGCCGCAGAGTGCGCACCCGGAGAGTTTTCTCAATGTTGGGGTCGGAATGATGGCCATCAGTCACAAGGGTTTCAGGTAATACCGAGGCCGGCACTGTAAAGTATCATCGAGGCCGCCAATATGTTAGGCTGTGACTATCATCTTCATCGGGTGGAAGGACCATGGGCGAGGATTTCGGCTGGATGGTGTTCGGCATCGCGGTCGCCGTGCTGGGGATCGCGATCACCTATGCGATTCAGCGGAAGCCTGACAGCGGCCCCAAGAACCCGCGCTAAAAGTCCACTTTCAAGTCTCCGATTTCCGCCAGCGACAGTCCGATTCCCCGCGTCTTCAGCATCTCGTACAGCTTCTTCAGAAACGCGGTATCGTCGTCGCTGAAAGTGGTCTTGAAATCCACGTCGTTCCACCGCACGACAATCTTCAGGAACGGCAGTTCTCCCTTCCGCTCCGGCTCGATGTATTTCACCTGGTACAGGTCCCCCCATTCGCCTCCGGGATGATACAGATCCCAGAAGCTATGCGGCATGTCGAACTTGGGAGGCCAGTGTGGCTTCATTTTTTCGTGATCCCGCAGCGCAACCATGGGCGCATTATACCGATTTCCTGTCGGCGAAGACTATCCCGCAACTGTCGCATTCTGACATTGACCGAGCGGGGCAAGACGCGTATTCTCGCCCCGTGACTGAAGGGACCGCTACCACCGACGTCGCCCACGTCGAAGCACCGACCCACCTCGTACGGTGCTTACGGCTCACCGACGCCACGATGATCGTGATCGGCTCGATGGTCGGCTCCGGCATCTTCATCGTCTCGGCGGACATTGCGCGGCAGGTCAATAGCTCGGGGTTGCTGCTGACGGTATGGCTGGTCGCCGGCTTTATGACAGTGGTGGCCGCTTTGTACTACGGCGAGCTCGCCGCCTCCATGCCGCACGCCGGCGGGCAATATGTCTACATTCGCGAGATGTTCGGGCCATTGTGGGGATTCCTGTACGGCTGGTCGATGCTGCTCGTGATTCAGACGGCGACGATCGCGGCGGTGGCGATCGCCTTCGCCAAATTCACCGGCGTGCTGTTCCCCTGGTTCTCCTCTTCTGCCTGGATCCTCAAATTGGGCACGCTCGGACCCTTTTCGTTCTGGTTTGGAGAGCTCGGGCCGTACAACATCGGCCTGAACACCCAAAATCTGCTGGCGATTCTCTCCATCGCGCTGCTCACATGGGTGAATCTTCGAGGCATCACGCTCGGCACGCTCGTGCAGAACCTGTTCACCTACACGAAGATCGGCGTCCTCGCCGGAGTCATTCTCCTCGGCGTCCTGTTTGCCAATGCGTCGGCGCTCAAGGCCAATTTCTCCGCCCTGTGGCAGCCGCTCAATCCTGGGCTGGCCAATGCCTGGCAGGGAGATTGGGGAACGGCTCTGACGATCATCGGGGTCGCCATGGTCGGATCGCTGTTCGCGGCCGACGCATGGAACAACGTCACGTTTGTCGGCGGTGAGGTGCAAGACCCGGAGCGGAACCTTCCTCGCGCGCTGGCGCTCGGAGCCGGGCTCGTGATCCTGCTGTATGTGCTCGTGAACCTGGCGTATCTCTCGGTCCTGCCGCTGGCCGGGGACCCGGCCGTTCCCGATGTGATCGGGCGCGGCATACAGTTCGCGGCGGAGGATCGCGTGGCCTCCGCCGTGGCGGAGGCCGCCTTCGGACCGGCGGGCGCCGCCGTCATGGCGCTGGCCGTGATGATCTCGACGTTCGGCTGCAATAACGGCCTCATCCTCTCCGGCGCCCGGATCTCCTACGCGATGGCGAAGGATGGCCTGTTCTTCAAGGCCGCCGCCGGCCTGAATGCCCAACATGCTCCGGCCGCCGCCTTATTCGTGCAGGGCATCTGGGCCTCGTTGCTGTGCCTCTCCGGAACCTACGGCCAGTTGCTGGACTTCCTCATGTTTACCGTCTTGTTGTTTTACATGCTGACGATCGTCGGGTTTCTCCGCCGACGCATGAGCCAGCCGAACACGCCGAAGCGGTGGGATATTCCCCTGCTCCCTCTGATCTACGTTGCGCTGGCGCTCTTTATCGAGATTCAACTGCTTCGCTACAAACCGCAATTCACCTGGCCGGGGTTGATCGTCGTGCTCGTCGGCGTGCCGGTGTACGTGGCATGGAGAAAGACAGGAACCGCCGATGCCGACGCGCGCTAAAGCTCTTCTCTCGTGGAGCAGCGGCAAGGACAGCGCATGGACGCTGCACCTGTTGCGGCAGCGCGACGATTTGGAAGTCGTCGGACTGCTGTCCACGATCAACACCGCCTACCAGCGGGTCGCCATGCATGCGGTGAGAATCGCGTTACTGGAAGAGCAGGCGGAGGCTGCCGGCCTGCCCCTGACGCTTGTGGCCATCCCCAGCCCATGCAGCAATGACGCCTACGAGCAGGCGATCGGTGAAGCGGTGCGGCAAGCGGTGTCGAGCGGCATCACCGTGATAGCCTTCGGCGATCTCTTCCTCGAAGACATCCGCCGCTACCGGGAGGAGAAGCTGAACGGGTCCGGCCTCACGCCGATCTTTCCGCTGTGGCACATCCCCACGAACGCGCTCGCGCGGGACATGATCGCAGGCGGCCTGCGGGCGCGGCTCACATGTGTAAACCCGACGCAATTGCCCGGTTCGTTTGCGGGCCGCGAGTTCGATGCCGCGCTTCTGAGCGACCTTCCTCCATCGGTCGATCCCTGCGGCGAGCGCGGCGAGTTTCATACCTTCGCGTATGACGGTCCGATGTTTTGCCAACCGGTGCGCGTCCAATGTGGTGAGGTTGTCGAGCGCGACGGATTTGTGTTCGCGGATCTGCTGCCGGATGCCACGCCGACCATTCTGACCATATCCTGACGGGTTCTGTCGCTCAGCAGCCGGGGAACCCCGTTGCTCCTTGTGCGGGTCCTGCCGACAAGCAGCCCTGACGTGCTCAGGTCGTTTCGTCCTCGAAGCCACGCGGATCGGACTGTACGATCTTTCGCTCCGCCAGGGCGCCAGCTCGCCGTCACCCGCACTATTGCAACGGGTCATCAGCTCAGACCCTTTCGCCGTCGCAGCTCCCAGACTCGGCTGTAGGCTCTTCCGCTCCGCCTGGGTCCCATGCGGCACCACCCGCGCAACTGGAACGGGTCGGCAGCTCGTCGCGTCACCCCTCAGGATGGTGCGAGGAAAGTCTTTCGCGGACTAGTCGCAGATCGCTCACGAATTTGCGGTACTCCTCATCCCGTTGTTCCTTTTCGGGATGCCTCAGGATAGATGACGGATGGACGGTGGCAAAGACATCGTCGGCGAGCGATGTTTTATGAAATGTGCCGCGCACGTCGCCGAGCCGAACGGCCCGGCCAAAGACCGACTGCGCGGCGGTCAATCCCAGGCAGACGACCACCTTCGGCCGGATCGCGTTGAGCTCCGCTTGCAGCCAGGGCTTGCAGGCGGCGAGCTCCGCCGCGTTCGGCTTTTTATGCTTCCGGCGTTTCCCCTGCGGCTCCCATTTGAAATGTTTCACGGCGTTCGTAACATACGTCTCGCCGCGCGCGATGCCGGCTTCGATCAGCGCCTTATTCAATAGGCTGCCCGCCGGACCGACGAAGGGATGCCCCGCGCGGTCTTCCTGATCGCCCGGTTGCTCGCCAACGAAGAACACCTTCGCTTTCCGCGGTCCCTCCCCGAACACCGTCTGCGTGGCCTGTTTGTAGAGATTGCAGCCGGTACAGGATGCAGCGGCTTCAGTCAGGCGGGGAAGGGTGGGATCGGGCGGAATGAAGTCGGCCGCCGACTTCGCTTCCGGTTTCGATTTCTCACGAGACATCTTAGAGCCTACCATAAGGGCGGACGACCGCCAGACGTGTCGGAAAACTTCACAGTGGCGGAAGGCTGACGGCGCAGCGATAGGAAACCTTAAGGCATTGAAACTACATCATTTTTTGTCCTAGTGGAAATGAGCTAGGTATGAGGCGTAGGAAGAAACTGTAACCGTTTTAACAGCGCGCCGTGTTCTATTTGTATGCATAAACCCAACTTGCGCTTGACTATCAAGCGATTAGACGATTCGCACAGAACTTGCTCACTGGGGACTCCATGAATCAACACTATAACCCATGGAGGTCTGCAATGAAAAAGGGGGCTCATCGCAAATTCTGGGGCTCGGTGCCATATCTGGCAGCGGCTGCGCTGTCGTTAATGCTCTTGCCGAGCGGCCCGGTCAATGCCGGTTCATGCGCCATAGATAGTACGTGTACCTTCGAATTAACTAGCTCGAATGTCACCGAGCTGAACGGGAACATCGACATCCGGGTGACCATCAATAACACCGGTCCATCGACGGTTCTGAGCTTACAATACATTTCCAGCAACACCGCGGACCCGCTCGGACTCGATAAGTTCGGCTACAACAATGCCGCACTGGTGAGCAGCATCAGCGGCAATGTCTCCGATTGGACGCCCTTTAACACCGCTGGAAGCACCTACGATGGCTTTGGCACCTTCCTGAGCAAACAGAATTCCGGGCCCGCGGAAACTGGCGGCATCTCCGGCGCGCTGAACTTTACCTTGAATTCGCTGGTGACAGCCTTCCCCGAAAACAGCAACGGCGCGGAATTCGTCACGCACATCCGCTTCGGCAACTGCTCGGGCTTCGTCTCAGACGGCACATCGAGCGGTTTGGAGTCGGACTCCAATTGTGGCGGCGGCGGCGGTCCTCCAGGTCCTCCAGGGAATCCTGTCCCGGAGCCGGCT
>VBOG01000100.1:581-3723 GCA_005877815.1 Nitrospirota bacterium | reverse complement strand
TCGCACCAAAGGGATGGATCGTCAACATAGTGACAGGCTCTGCGACGTATCTTGAATGAAAGGCTACCTTCCGAATAATGGTGGGAGCAGTCCGCTCAGTTTCGGGCAGGAGTTTGAACGTAATGAAATGAGAGGATGCATGCTCGTCGCGATTAACGTCGGCTTTTGACCACATTGACGCCGGACGGCGAACACCATCTGACCACAATTTCACTACAGTCGAGGTTCTAACGGTATATTTGGGAGCGGCATACTTTCCCCTACTGCACTGAAAGGAAGAACGATGGAGCCGGCGAGAGGAATCGAACCTCCGACCTACGGTTTACGAAGAAAACGGCCAACGGCAACGGTCTTTTAGACCGGCCACGGACGAATGGAAGGTATGCGAAATCGTTCGGGAGAAACTGCCTTCGATTTCAGTGTGTGTTCCCGGTTCTACCATTCAGGAGAATTCCTGATCGCGCTCTGTATCCTGGATCCAGCTTCCGCTCGCGGAACAGATAGCTTGCTACACATAAGGGACGTTTGACGGTTGACAGCGCCTTCTGACTCAACTACTATCCCCGCATCGGCTTCAAGTGAGCATGGGCATCCCCTCTAACTGGACTAATCGGCGGGAATCTTCACTCGGAGGTCGAATTCATGAGCATGCGCACATCCAGTACTGGTATTCGTGCTGGAACATCAAGTCTAGCTGCTTTAGTGCTGCTGCTCAGTCTTGCGGTGCTATCCGAAATAACATGGGTACCCATTGCCAGGGCTCAGAGCTTTCGTGGCTCAATTGTCGGGACCGTGCTTGATGAGACGCAGGCGCCGGTCCCGGGTGCAATGGTGACCGCCAAGAACCAAGCAACGGGCTTGGCTCGGACCACTATTTCGGATGATGCAGGCAACTATGCCATTCCTCAATTGCCTGTGGGGCCTTACACAGTTTCGGTTACTAAGTCGGGCTTCCAGACGGTCTCGCGGGCGGATGTCAGCGTGGATGTGGCGGCCGAGCGGCGAGTGGATTTAACGCTCAGTCCAGCTCGGGTACAGCAGACTGTGGAAGTCACGGCGCAAGTCCCGTTGGTAAGCACCACTGAGAACACGCTGGGCGGTACACTGGTCTCCAACCAAGTTCAAAACCTTCCCGTAACCGGCCGAGACTACACCAAGCTCATCTTTTTGAACCCTGGCGTGAGCGGATCTCCCGATCAGATCACAGACTCGCCGGGATCGTTCGGGGAATTCTCGGTGAACGGTGCACGTGGCCGGGCCAACAACTTCCTCCTCGACGGCACGGACATGAACGACGGCTATCGCAACGATCCGACCATCAACCAGGCCGGAGTATTCGGCACGCCGGCAACGATCCTGCCCGTGGACGCTGTGGCGGAGCTGGCGGTGCTTTCGAATTTCGCCCCCGAATACGGCCGCAACGCCGGCGCCGTCATCAATATCGTTACCAAATCCGGCACCAACGACTTCCATGGCACGGCGGCGTAATTTTTCCGAAACAGTGCGCTCGACGCGCGCAACTTCTTCAATGACGTACAGTCCAACGGTGTCCTGCCTCCGAAGAACGCTTTCCACAACAGCCAGTACGGCGGCTCGCTAGGTGGCCCGATCGCTCGAGACAAGACCTTTTTCTTCGTCGACTACGAAGGGCAAAGGGAAAGCGGATCGCAGGCGAGCCTGGCGTGCGTGCCTTCGCCCGGTGACATCGCGGCGGCCGCCGCAGCCATCGGAGGCGCGTCGAACATCAATTCGGTCACGGCGGCGCTGCTGGCACGGAATCCCTGGCCTGCCACGACGGTTTCTGACTCGAATTGCGCGACAGAAGGATTTAATGTCACAACGACGAACCCATTCCGGAACCGGGTGGATAGCTTCATCGGTAAGGTCGATCACAACTTCAATCAGAAAAACCTGCTGACTGGTCGCTATTACTTCGGCGACAGCGATCAGAGTTTCCCGCTGTCGCTGGTCAATGGCGGAGCGCTCCCCGGCTTTAATACCTTGACGCCCACGCGCATCAACCTGTTGTCGCTCTCCTACGTGAAGGTGCTTTCTCCGACCCAGGTCAATGAAGTTCGCTTCGGCTTCAACCGGTTCCATGAGACGTTCTTTCCCCAGGACAACTCCTTCGATCCGGCTTCGATCGGCTTGATACGGGCGTCGGCCAGCAGGACTTTGGATTGCCCTTGATCCGGTTCAGCGGACTCGCCAGTCTGGGCGCCAACCTCTCCCTCCCCCGCGGGCGGACGGACCAGAACTGGCAATTCATCGATAATTTGTCCTGGAAGTTCACCAAGCATGAGGTGAAGCTGGGCTACGAATTTCGGCGCACGACAGTCTCGCAGTTTTTCGATGCGGGTTATCGCGGGCGGATCGACTTTAAGTACGGCGACCCGCAAACCTCTCTGCAGGAATTTCTATTAGGGGTCCCGAGCAATGGTCGCGCGGCGGAGGGCAACTCCAATCGCAATACCGCGCAAAATGCCCACGCCGCTTACGTGCAGGATAGCTTCCGCATCACGCGCCAGCTAACTTTCAATTACGGCCTGCGCTGGGACTACTTCGGTGTAATTTACGAGAAGAAGAATCTGTTCAGCAACTTTGATCCAGCGAACGGCCTGCGCCAGGTGGGTTCTGCCGGGCTGCCGCAACTCTACCAGCGCGATCTGAATAATTTTGCCCCGCGGCTGAGTGCGGCTTATGATGTGACTGGCAGGGGAAAGACCGTGGTCCGCGCGGGCTGGGGCGTTTTCTATGACCTTTTCTCGCAGGACTTCTTCCTAGGCCAGCTTCCGTTCAATACCTTCAATCCCGGACCCGCCTACAACGGGATTGGTCCTGACCCCGTTCTGTTTGACTTCGGCGTCGCCACCGACGCTGATGGCAACACGCTGCCGCTAAGTGCCAACCAGCCCATATTTCCTCAATCCAATTTTGCCGCGACGGACGTCTTTGCCGCGGATCGGCACATTCGAACACCCTACTTGCAAAATTACAATCTGAATTTGCAGCAGCAGCTTTCAGAAAAGTTGGTATTGCAGATTGGGTACGTGGGATCACAGGGTCACAAACTGTTTCGTTATCGCGATATCAACCAGCCTACGCAGACGATGATCAATTCGCACGATCCGCAAGCGACGGG
>VBOG01000100.1:0-425 GCA_005877815.1 Nitrospirota bacterium | reverse complement strand
ACGGACAGGACTTCGTGGCCAATGCCACGCAACCTAACAACAGCTATCGTCCCGATCTCGAGAAAGGCAACTCCAATTTTGACGTCCGCCACCGCTTTGTCTGGATGTGGAGTTACCTCTTTCCCAACCGCAGCGGGCGCTGGGCGCAGCTCACCAATGGGTGGGGGATCAACAGTGTCTTGACATTGCAATCCGGCCAGCCGTTCGGCGTGAATCTCTCGGACGACTACGACGGTACGGGTGAGTTCTTCCCTCGGCCGGACGTGGTCGGTGATCCCTTTGCCGGTACCCACGCTCCCGGCGACTACCTGAACCTTTCGGCGTTTCACGTTCCCTGCACACTGAATCCGGCTGGTGACGGCTTCGCTGACGCCTGTGTCCAGGGCACCCAGCATCAGGGGAATATGGGGCGCAATTCCTTGATC
>VBOG01000097.1 GCA_005877815.1 Nitrospirota bacterium | reverse complement strand
TAAAGTGAAGGTTTTTGGCGTATTAGAGAATGAAATTACTACAGATGTCCTTTTTTAACACTTTAGCGATAGGCTTTATTTCTGCTGGTTCAGGGCTAATTTTTTGCACAGTAGGTATATGGGCAAATGCAGCATTTGCGGAGAAAATGACGCCTGCAGGAGAAGTGCTATCAAAATTTGTTGGACCGGCATTGTTGGTATTGGCGGTATTTGCTTTTATTGGGGCTCGCTTCGCTTTAAAAGCTAGAGGAACAACATGGGAAGCAATTCAAAAAGAATCCGTGCCCATCAAAACGGTCATTGCGAATCCTTAATTTAGTAATCCAATAATCTCCTCAATACTCCACACATAATCAGATACGTTTGCAGCCTTTGCAGGCGTGATTCGCAGTGTCTGATGAATCCGTGCGAAGATCGCGTGAACATGGTTCTCAATCTTCTTTGAATGAGCGTTCGTTCTCCGCATGCTCATCCGCATTGTTAGATTCGCTCTCTCCGCATAGCTAGCAGAAATATTTTTCCTTTCTGGATATTCCTGAGAATCCGCGATAGATTTCATCCCTAGGTTTTTCCATACCTCCTGTTTTAGTGAAAGGGCATTCTCCCGAAAGGCAAAGCATGATGAAGCTACTTTTTAGTGCCGTTGTTGTCAGCCTGTTAATGACTCAAGGCTTCCAAATCCTACATCGCAATGTGTTTCTTCAGAATCGGCGAATCCTTAATCGCCGCGTTTGTTGGAGCCAGTTCGGCTGCCTTCTTGAACTCAGCCGTCGCCTCATCGTGTTTGCCCATCTTGTCGAGCGCTAAACCAAGGTTGTAATGGGCCTCAGCCAGGTTGGGATCGGCCTTCATGGCTTTGCGAAAGTGACCTTCGGCTACATCCCAATGGCCTTGCTTATAGTGTCCCACGCCTTCATCGTTATCCGTCCGTCCGGCCGAACCAGCCGGTGACATGAGCGCCGAATCGGCTGTCGCGGTCCCACCTCCCGACTTCCCGTAGTCGCAAGCCACTCCAAGAACGAGGAGCCCGAGGATGAGCCCAACAGAGAGAAAAAGCTGTTTCATGGGAACCTCCTTCCAAAACCTGATGTCCAAAATGATCCTCCCTTGAGGGCTAGTCTACTCCTCTCACTTTCCCCTGGACAACTGCGCAGTCGCCAAGGAACGGCGCCTTCTCCCCATCCAGCGGACTGGCAATTATGCGATACCGTGGGTTAGGCTAATGGCATGAGCGCGATGACCTACACAACCATGATGGACGCCCTCAACGATCTGAAGAGGCGAGGCTTCATCGCCGACTTTGAGCCAAAGGGCAAGACGCTTCATGTAATGGGAAGCGAAAGAACTTTTCAGCCGGAGGAATTGACGATCGTGGAGCATCATCGGTTCGAAGGGTCAAGTGATCCCGAAGAGATGGCGGTGGTCTATGCCATCGAGGCTCAGGATGGCACACGCGGGGTCCTTGTTGATGCCTATGGGGTCTATGCAAATCCCGATCTTTCCGCTTTTTTGGAGGATGTCCGGATGCGCGAGAATTTGTAGCGTCCCCCGCACTCCACACATAATTGATGGCTGTTCCCATGATTGGCCGCAGAGGAAATCAATCTGTCGCAGGTTGTGAAGCGCTATGTTTCACTGAGAGCACCCCGTACTAAATTCCCGTTTTCCTGAACGGATCCCGAAACAGTGCTGCACAGGACCAGGAGGGACATTCTTGCTTGGCAAACGGTGGGACTTCTTGTAATGTAGAACATCTGCCTAGAGCCGTCATCAACCAAGAACGCAAGGAGAGAAATGACGATGAAACCGACTAAGTTGAAGCAGGCATCTCCTCCAACAGGTAATCGCGAGGAAGTGGCGAAGCTTGCTTACGAAAAGTGGTTGTCCAGGAAAGCCGAACATGGCTACGATGTGGAGGATTGGCTGGCAGCGGAACGACTCTTGATAGAAGAGTTACAACGTCGCGGAAGCCAGGGGCGGTCAGACGACAAGAGGGACAGCGCATTGAATGCCGGAGGCAAGGCCGTCCGAACAAGATAAATAAATCTGTCCCGGGTTAAAATCAAAGACCTGACCCTGCTTTAGTTGTTCCAGCCCAGGATGTCGGACTCGCGGACGAGAACGAGGTCCTCACCGTCCAGATCGACCGGGGTCCGTATTTCTCGTAGAGGACCTGATCGCCCGGTTTGAGGACCGTTTGAGACCGCTGTTCATCGCTCTAGTCATCTGTTCGGTTGCTGCCTGCTCTTCTACTCCGCGATGGAAGCAGGAAGGCAAGACGCAAGCCGAAACGGACCATGACTATAAACTCTGCTACACACAGACACGTGACAAGTACGGTTCTGATCTGCAATCTCCCCACTTTACCGCTGACCTGAATTCGTGCATGGAGTCGAAAGGGTACAACCCTAAGTAGTCGCACGGATGTTAAAACGCATCGAAACGGCACTACCGACAGGAAGGTTGCAAAGGTAGGAAGCAGGCGAAATGAAATCTTCCACAATAGACATGGCTGACACATTCCGCGCGCTGCTCGATGCCGCGATGCGCTTCGAGAAGAAAGCCGCTCAAGAGAGGCGCGTCGAGCCGGAACGCCAAGCCCTACGAGACGCGATCACCCATGCCCAACTGCTCCTGTCGGTTCAGAGCAACCCCGTCGAACAAAAACAAACGGCGCAAACTCTGAAAAAGCCAATTCAAGCCGGACTTCCGTTGGTAGCAGGTGTTCGTGGCGGCAAAACCACAAAGAAGAATCGAGGCAACACTAACAGCCGGAAACGCTAAGCGGCTAGGCCCCGCTGCTTTAAGTCTAGGATGACGGCAGCGGCTAGTTGACCGTCATGATACGACTCATGCTTTTCCCCCTCGTTCGCTTCGGCACCTCCACATGGACCTACGAAGGCTGGCAAGGGCTGGTCTACAAGAAACGTTACGCGCCACGCCGGTTCAAACAAGACTGTTTAGCGGAGTATGCCCGGTATGAGTTCAAGGGGCTGCCACTGTTCACCACCGTCGGGTTCGACTTCACCTTCTACGGCCCCCCGAAAGCCGAACAACTTGCGCACTATGCGGCACAACTGCCTGAGGGTTTTGAGGCGTGTTCCAAGGTCTGGGAAGAGATCACGATTCCCAAGTTTCCGTCTCATCCCCGGTATGGCAACAATGCCGGAAGGGTCAACCCTCACTTTCTCGATGCCGACTACTTCAACGAACAGGTCCTTCCGCCCTATGCCCAAGCCTTCGCCGAGCACACCGGCCCGTTCATGTTTGAGTTCCAACGAGCCGGGATTGATCCGGACACCTTCCTCGGAAAGCTCGATCATTTCCTGAAGCGTCTGCCGACTGACTATCGCTACGCGGTCGAAGTGCGAGACCCCGCGCTCCTGATTCCCGAGTACCGGGCCATCCTCCAGACCTACGGCGTCGCTCATATCTATAACCACTGGACACACATGCCGCCCCTCGCCGATCAACACCATCGGCTGAACGAAACCTTCACCGCGCCGTTTGTCGTCATGCGCTTGTTGACACCGCTCGGGACAAAATACGCCGATGCGGTGAAAGCCTTTGAACCCTATACGAAGATCGTCCGGCCGCAACCTGAGATGCGTCGGGATACCGTGGCACTGATCCGGGAAGGCCTGCGACAAGCGCGAAACCTCTATGTGCTCGTGAATAACCGCACCGAGGGATCGGCGCCGCTCACCATTCAGGCCATTGTCGACCAGATGGCGGAACGGAGGAATGCGGAACCCGCCAGGGATTGAGGATATTCGGCTTTAAGATTGAGCCGGAGAAATTAGAGTAGCAGAATTTGATTGCGTCATGACATAACCTCAAATGGAGGCTGCACTTCTACCCTTGCCTGCTTAGTGATTGCTGGAATTCCCTCGCCTGTTATCGTGAAAGTCAGCACATACATTCCAGGCTTAGGAAATTGTATAGAAATGGTATTCCAAGTATTTGCCCATCGTTCAATAATCGGTTTTGAAAAAGCGTACCAGTAATAGTGATTGGGCAAGTGACATTGCCACGAATGAGATATCACTCCATCTTCTGCTTCCGCCGTAACTTCTAAGCGATCGTCTTGTTTGAATTCTAAATTTAACTTCGCATTGGTTAAGGGAATGCCTGCGTTTTCTTTTCCGATATCAATGCCAAAGGCAAAACGGACTTTATCCTTAGCCTTGGTATCATCGATCGGTATTGGATACTCCGCGTCAATGATTCTGTATGTGTCCCCATAGTGTCCTCCCATTGTTGCGCCGCGATATGGGAATGAATGCGCACGGGCCAGGCACACGTTTATTGTTTTCGGATTAAGTTTATTTTGCTCATGCCACCATTCCAAAATAGCCAGCAACACAAAGCCAACCCCTGCCGTACACGCCCAATAGCTCCAATAGTCCGATGGTGGCCAGGTTTGTTGGATTAAAAACAACCCTGCTGCCCCCAATGCAGTAGACGAAACATGCTTTCGCACGGGCCACGCTCCTGTGGGTAGGCAAACCCATAGAGAGGGTACGACGATTCCGTACGTGCGTCAAAGGATGCCAAGCCGTGGAAAGTAAAAGCGGACATTCCGTTCCGAACGGACTTCGAACGCAAACCAACAAAAACCGGAATGTGCCCTTTTAACTGGTCCCAGTTTCGAACAATTCAGAATGCCGGTAGTGTGCTAATCTACGATCTCATAGAGGTGACTTGTGCACAGTCAAGCAAGAGGGCCTCGCCTGCTGGCTGACATGGGGGAGTCAAATAAAAGCATAAGGACAGGTTTTGTGCTCACGCTGCCTATTCTGTTTGCGGTTGCTGTCGGGCCCGTGGCGGCCGTGGAGGGGAATGTGGCGATCCTTGACTCGTCGAAGATCCTGCAGGGCACTCATGAAGGCAAACGACTGACCGACACACTCAACGACTATATCGCGACACGCCAGAAAGTCCT
>VBOG01000096.1 GCA_005877815.1 Nitrospirota bacterium | reverse complement strand
CGTACAGGTACGGCTTGGGAATATGGGTTTCACGACGGTGTTAGAGGAAATTCAGGACTAGTCCGCCAAATTGACTTGTCACCCCTTCCAGCGCAACCTCCTCCGGCAATTTGTTCGAATTTTGTGAACGCGGCGATTCACGCTCGCACGTGTCTTCGAGAGGATAACGGACAACTCTTACGTAATCCGGTTAGGTAAGAGTTGCCGACCACTCGTCCAATGGTCGGATCCGCTGGGCACCGGTGAACGGGGGACCACTTGCCAGAGTTGAGATTTACTGATGTGAGCGGGCAGGGTTTGGCTGGCTTGTTTGATTGTTTCGCCTTTGTTGACCAAATCTTTTGGCGTAGAATGGACCTACTTTCCCAGAGGTTAGAGGATGGGCCTTTCGGCCGGAACACGGCTTGGGCCATACGAAATCCAGTCGCCCCTCGGCGCCGGAGGCATGGGGGAAGTGTATCGCGCCCGGGACACGAAACTCGGACGCGACGTGGCCATCAAGATCCTGCCTGAGGTCTTCACCAGTGATCCGGAACGCTTGGCTCGTTTTGAGCGCGAAGCGCGAATGCTCGCCGCACTGAATCACCCACATATCGGAGCCATCTACGGTGTCGAAGATGCAGTAAGCGTCCACGCGCTCGTGCTGGAACTCGTGGAGGGCGATACGCTCGGGGAGCGGCTTCGCAGAGGACCGCTGCTCCGTACCGATGCGTTGGCAATCGCGCTCCAGATTGCCGAGGCGCTCGAATCAGCGCACGAGCGGGGCATCATCCATCGAGATTTGAAACCCGACAACGTCAAGATCACGCAGGACGGAACCGTGAAGGTGCTCGACTTCGGACTGGCAAAGTTCACCAATGGTGGCCTGGGATTCGATCTCGAACGATCGCCAACGGTAACCGTGGATGCGACGTTTACCGGGGCGATTCTCGGGACCGCTGCCTATATGAGTCCGGAGCAGGCCCGTGGAAGAGCCGTTGATAAGCAAACGGATATTTGGGCGTTTGGGTGCGTGCTATATCAGATGCTTACCGGATATCGCGCGTTTTCTGGCGATACGGCCTCCGATACCATCGCGGTGATCCTCGAACGCGAGCCGCGGTGGGATAGGCTGCCGCGTGACACTACCGCCGCCATTCATGTTCTGCTGCGGCGGTGCCTAGAAAAAGATCCCAAGCACCGGTTGCAGGACATAGGCGATGCGCGAATTGAGCTCGAGGACGTCATTTCCGGGCGCGAGTCGGGCGACGTGATCAAGGGCAAGCCGACTCTTATTACGCGTCGAGCAGCAATCGGTGCCCTGGCGTGTGCCGCAGCAGGCGCTGCATCGATGGGCATCTTTGCCACCAGCCGGAATCGCGGCACCCTGCACCGCAACCTGACACGGTTTCACATCCCGCTGCCCGAGGGAGCAGTCGCTGTGGCGAGCTTCAACAAGCGAGTGGCGATTTCGCCGGAAGGCGCGCATATTGCGTTCAGCGCGATCAGCGGGGGCGTGTCAAACTACGTGTCCGTCGGCGGGGACCGATTCTACCTGCATTCGCTGCGCGAGTTGGAACCGAAGGCTTTCCCCTTCGACGCCGGGGCCCCCTTTTTTTCACCTGACGGCCTATGGATTGGATTCATAGGGTCCGCCGCGGGAAAGCCGGTGCTCCGGAAACTGGCAGTGGACGGCGGGCCGCCTGTAACTGTCTGCGGAAAAGGCTATGTAGGGGCAACGTGGGCGGCTGATGACATGATTTATTTCGTTGCCGAGAGTCCCGGGGCGCTCGTGCGCGTTCCGGCGGCCGGCGGGGATCCGAAACAAGTTGTCAAAGTGGACCTTGCGAAGGGTGATCGTCAACACAGGTATCCGTGCGCCCTGCCCGGAAGTAAGGGGATCCTGATCACGGTTGGCACTGCCGACTCGGAGACTTTCGACGATGCCCACATTGCTGTTTTCAATACTGACACCGGACAGATAAAAACAGTTGTGGAAGGCGGGACTCACCCGCGCTATTCACCCTCCGGTCATATCTTGTACGCCCGGGATGGAAAGATCTTCGCGATTCCTTTCAACACCAAACAGCTGACGACGATGGGCCAGCCCTTCCTTGTTCTGGATGGCGTACTGATGAGCCGCAACAGTGGGGTTGCGAACTACGACGTTTCGGCCAGCGGGGATCTTGTCTATATCCCCGGAATCGTAGACAAAGGCGAAAGGACACTTGTGTGGGTGGATCGACAAGGAAACCCTGAAGCTCTCAAATTGCCACCCAGGCCATACTTGCACCCACGGATTTCACCGGACACGCGCCAGTTCGCCATCGAGATCGAAGGGCCGAATCATAATTTTTACATCTACGATTTTTCGCGCGACGTGCTCTCGCAGATGACCACAGATGGCGCGAGTCATTGGCCTGTCTGGTCGCCGGACGGCACCCAGCTCGTATACCGCTCGGGCGTGATGGGTGCATTCAAGATGTGGCAGGTCCCTGCCGATAGGAGCGGACCGGCGACACAAGTCCCGGGCGAGGGACTTTCACAAAGTGCGGAGTCCTGGTCGCCGGACGGTCGCACGCTCGCGTATACAGCCATCACGCCGGAGGCAGGTTCGCACATCATGGTTGAGTCTCTTGCGGAGGATCACGAGTCTCACCCGTTCGCCGATATTAAGGCCGCCGCGGGTTCTCCCAAGTTCTCGCCGGACGGCCGCTGGCTCGCATATTGTTCGAACGAATCCAAGAAGCCACAGGTTTACGTGCAAGCGTTTCCGGGGCCGGGCGCGAAAATACAAGTGTCAAGCGATGGTGGGACCGATCCAGTGTGGAAGAGAAGCGGTGGCGAGCTCTATTTCCGAAATGGCGACAAAATGATGGCGGTGGCTGTCTCGACTGCTCCAACATTTACAGCGGGGCGTCCTCGAACCCTATGGGAGGGACACTACTCGCACGGCATGAGCACTTCGTGCGGGCCGCCGGGTGCGACATCGTCCAACTACGACGTGACCCCTGATGGCCGGCGATTCCTAATGGTCAAAGATGAGGCGCCGGACACGGCCGTTTCCAAGCAGATCGTTGTGGTGCTAGGTTGGTCTGATGAAGTGGGCCGCCTATCCAAGATCTAATCCGTCTTCCGCGTCACCACTGCAGCCACAGAACTGAGGGATTCCGTATCCCTCCGAAAATGTCTGGATCAGGTCATCAAGTCCGCAAACCGGAGATATGCTTCGCCCTTTCAACTTGCCATTGCGCCTGGACGACGGGCACATCGGAAGGAAAACAGGTCAGTTGACGAGAACAGGCGATAGCGCTCATTGATGTTGTGATCGAAATGGGGGTTTTTTAGCCAACAATACGCTTCCATCGATTCAGTAATCTAAACTACACTCGCATTCTTTATGGATTTCTTGAGGGACGGTCGCGTGGTTAAAGATGATGAGTGAAGAAGAGCCGCAAAAGACAAAGATTGATTGCGTGGGCGCCGGCATCGCGGCAGGGGCAAGCGTGGAGGCAAAAGGTGCGCTGCGGATCAACTTCTCCATTCAGCACTTGTTAGCGGCGGCCCACTTCTCCCGGCACGTAGCAGAGGTCGAGCAGGCCCATAAGGGCGAACCGTTCGGCGCGTTCTTCGAGGAAATCATCTGGTTCAGCTCGGCTTGCGTACTATCGTGTACCGCAGGCCTAGAAGCTTACGCCAACGAGCTATTCGTCGATCGTTCGGAGCATTTTCCAGACCTTCGACCGGAGGTCGCCGACAAGTTGTGGGAGCTGTTCGAACAGAAGCCAACCCTGGAGAAGTTCGACATGGCTCTGCTGCTGAAGAAGAAGCCAGTGCTCGACCGAGGCTCACGTCCGACGCAGGACGTTGCGGCGCTGGTCGCTCTTCGGAACGGCCTCACGCACTTCAAGCCAGAGTGGGATAACGAACAAGTGGCACATGCCAAGCTGTCGCAGCAGTTGGCACATCGGTTCATGCCGAGTCCGTTCCTAGCGGCCGGAGAGTCGATCTTCCCGCGATGCTGGGCTACGCATGGATGCACGCAGTGGGCTCTGAAGTCCTGCGTTGACTTGTTGACTAGCTTCGAGTCCCTTTCGGGCGTTCCAGCGAGAGCGGCGAAATTTGCCGCACGGTTGAGCGGGTAGCCCTCGGAAGGCTGCCTAATACCGCATGCAGCCGACCGCTGGTGGCACGATGACATTGCGGGCGGATGCTCACTCCATAGTTGATGTAAACAGATGGGCGTTTACACTCAAACCCCACTAACCCAAATTGGGTCCCGATGGGCCGCCGAATGCTTAACTATAGGGTAGAGAATAGTGCCCTCAGGAAAGGCAGCGACGAGGCTCAACCAGGCAAACCGGAATCGGCATCCTTCAACTCTGCATCCTCTTCTCGATGGCCCAATTGCCCTTGCATGCCGGCATTCCCGTCTTGATGATTCTCGTCTCGTTCCGTCGCACCCTTACCTTTATCTTGATCCTTCGATGTGTGGACGCGAGGCGTTTTTTGGGGATTCCTAGACATTCGAGTGGATTCTTTGTGTGTCATGGGCTTCCCCTTTAGATTACGAGAATACGCGCTTCTCTCGCAAACAGGCGATCACTGTCAATTGGCGATCAGGCGATTACGCCCAAAATCCCCTGCCCAGGGTCTGGTCTGACGGTAGCGACCCCGTCCGACAAGATGGTGTGC
>VBOG01000095.1 GCA_005877815.1 Nitrospirota bacterium | reverse complement strand
CTCTCGCCCTTGCCGAGCGGCGACATGCTGAACTCCAACAGAACCATGCGAGGTCCCTTTCTTGGTTTTGACGTTGATCGACTCAGTTCTGCGTCTTGGCTTCGGAAGAGCGCATTTCCTGCTGAAGAATCCAGCCGACTTCTGCGCCGACGATCAAGACCACGCAGGCATAATAGATCCACAGTAAGAAGAACGCCAGTCCTGCGAACGACCCATACAGTTCGCTATTGCTTTGCAGCAACTTCACATACCAGATGAAGGCTGCCTTGGAGATTTCGAACAGCCCCGCGCCGGTCAACGATGCGACGAGAAGGGCCGGCCGCACCAGGGTTTCGCGCGGCGAAAACCTGTAGAGCAAGTAAAAGATGGAAAAAGTGAAGACGAAGCCCAGCAGCGTGCTGGCGAGCGCCGCCCCGGGTAGAAGGAGCGTCTCCAAGATCGCGAAACGGGATCCGAAGCTTTTTGCCAGCGCCAGCAGTGAGATCAAGCCGATCATCAGGACGAGGAGCGCCGTGACGACGAGCATGACCAGAACATCTTTGGCCTTCCCCAGAACGAAGCCGGGAGGGTTTCGCACCTGGAAGACGGTGTTGAGCGAGATGCGGATCGATCCGAAGGTAATGCTGCTCATGAGGAACAGCAAGGCGAACCCCAGGAACCCCAGGAGGCCGCGGTTGTCGAGCACCGTGGAAAGATTCTGGGTAAAGGCCTTATGGGTCGCAGGCAAGAACTGCCGGAAGACGTCCTGCACCACCGAGAGGGCCTGAGTGGGGTCTCCGCCGAGCGCATACCCCAACGCCGAGATGAACAGGAGCGAGAAGGGGATGCAATAGAGCAGGAGGTCGAACGCGATGCCCGACGCCAGGAACTGGCCGTTGTCGGCGAAGAACTTGATGACTGTCCGCCAGGCAATGTGTGGAGACCGGAGAAGCGCCGCGCGCAAGCTTTTCATGGCCCGAAACTATATCAACTCTCCCCGACGACGCCAAATGGGAGACAGAGGGCGAGCAGTGAAAAATTATTCCTCAATTTTCATCTCAGGATTCCACGCGACTTCCCACAGGTGACTATCGGGATCCTGGAAGTAGCCGCCGTACCCGCCCCAAAAACGGTCTTGCGCCGGGTCGGTGATTGTCGCGCCTGCCTTCTTGGCCTGTTCCATGACGGCATCCACTTCTTGTTTGGACGAAACATTATGGCCGATCGTGAATTCAGTCGCGCTGGGAGGTTGCAGGGCGATCTTCGCATCGTGCGCCATACTCTTGCGCTCCCACAGCGCCAGCTTCAATCCATGTTGCAGATCAAAGAACGCGACCGCGCCGTCTTCAAATTCCTTCCCGACAATTCCTTCCGATGACAATCCCAACCCGCGATAAAACGCGAGAGATTTTTCAAGATCATTGACGCCAATCGTGAGCAATGTGATTCGTGGGTTCATACACCAGCTCCTGCTTTCAGTTCAGGCGCTCAGGGCAACCAGGCCCCAAACAGCGTCGCCTGGCACCTCTATTTGCTCGCGGAAAGTTGACTTGACCCCACTGATTCCTTGGCATGCGCAGGGATTGGAATCCAGCACGGTGAAAGCCGGGATGCTCATACGGAAGGCAAAGTGAGAGATCCCGTGCTAAGCCCTGTAGAAGCTTAGGGAATGCGCCGGCACTTTGGTCCCCAAGGCATGAGATAGAAACGAATGATCCCGATGTGATCTGGGGAGGAATATTCGTCCAAGCCCAACCTGATCTCTTCCCGGCGGACTTCCATGAAATAGGTTCCGAACAAGCGATCCCAACCGGATAGCATGGTCCCGAAATTCGAATTGTGCTCTCGAGGAAGGCGGGAGTGGTGAACCCAGTGCATGTAGGGAGTGACAAGAACGGTCCTGATGGGGGTCTCCAGGTATGTCGGCAGGCTCACATTCATATGCTGAAATTGCCCCGCCGCCAAAATCGCCATCTCGGAAATGATGAACCCCACTGGGGAGACGCCAAGGGCGACAATGCTCACGGCTTTGACGCCCATAGAGATCAGCACTTCTCCTAAATGAAACCGAAGGCCTGTGCTCACGTCCACGTCCAAATCGCTGTGGTGGGCGCGATGAAAGCGCCACAGTAACGGCACGTGATGATTGGCCCAATGGTTTCCAAAGAAGATAAGGTCAAGAAGGACTACTGAGACGAGGACGTTGGCGAGAGACCGCCAGCCAAATTGATTGAGGAGTCCCCAGCCTTCAATCTCCACGCGTCGGCTCCAAAGCAGCAAACCGCCCCCTACCAGGAGGTTCACCGCGACAGCATTGCCTCCCACAATGACCAAATTAGTGGCGACGTGTTGCAGTTTGGATTGCACCGGCATGCGAAAAGGCCTCCAGCCCTCGAGCGCAAGGAAAAAGCCAAGCACGCCAAATGCCAATGACATTCGCAAGACCGCTATGTCCGCTAAGAAATCCATACAATACCCGTCAGAACAGCTGGTTTTTTCCCGAAGAGCCCAGCTTAACGTAAGCTAGCCTGAAAGGTCCAAGTGAAGCTCAACATTCAAGGCGAAGGTTACTGTAGAAAAAAAGTGACAATGTATTCTAAATGTTTTCTAAAGGTTTTAACAGCGGTGTCGCTCCATAAAAGTACAAATTACCAAAGATCAACATCTTAGACTCACAGCAAGGAGGTTTTTTGACAGGACTTGGCATCACTTGGGTGCAAGAAATCTTTACAATCCCGCAACCTCGTCTTTGTCGCAGCTTAGTTTTCAATATCTTACACTCATGGTATGAGTCGTGCTTCGTAAGTGTCGTGGTGGATTCCGGCCCTACAGGAGGATGTATGAAATCCGTATGCTGGATGATAGCAGCCATACTTTTACCTGCGACCGCGAATGCTAGTACCGGCGGCCCCCTTGTTCCCGAACCGGCCTCGTTTGTACTCCTCGCGACGGGTTTGGCAGGGATGGGTATTGTCGCCATCATTCGGCGACGCAAGAAATAGGGAGGATATATGAAATCTGTATATTGGATAGCAATGGGGATACTAATGGGGATACTGTCGCCGGCGACCGCGAATGCTCTGGGGGTAGTTACTCCCGAACCGGCTTCGTTCGTACTCCTCGCGACAGGTTTAGCAGGGCTGGGTATTGCCGCCATCATTCGGCGACGCAAGAAATAGCCAGGGCTTATGAAATCTGTATCTGTCTATTGGATGGCACTGGGGCTACTGTTGCCGGCGACCGCGAATGCTAGTATCGCACCTATTCCAGAGCCAGCCTCGTTTGTACTCCTCGCGACGGGTTTGGTAGGGCTGGGTATTGCCGCCA
>VBOG01000094.1 GCA_005877815.1 Nitrospirota bacterium | reverse complement strand
CTTCAAGCACAGGTAAACAAGCATCTGACTGCTAATTAGGGTCAGGCTCCATTTCCGAGAGGCCACTTCGCGGCTCTGACATTTTGCACGTAGAAAGACACTATTTGTCGCTTGTCGACGAGTGACCGCTATGTCCTCTTCATGGGGACATAAATGCTGGGCCCCCGAAAGGAGAACGACATGCAAAAATGTGAAGTCTGTGGGAATGAGTACGATAAGTCCTTCGAAATCAAGATGACGGGGAAAACGCACGTCTTCGATAGTTTTGAATGCGCCATCCATGTCCTGGTGCCGACGTGCAGTCACTGCAAATGCAAAATTATCGGGCATGGGGTCGAAGCCAGGGGCGCGATCTATTGCTGCGCCCACTGCGCGGGCGAAAAAGGTGTCACAGGCCTGAGGGATCGGGTGGAGACTGGAGCGAGAGCATAGTCAAAGTCAACATAATAATTGCCGGACTTTCCGCTATGCATACGACCAGACGTGATGTTCTGAGGCTCGGCGTCGCCGTCGCCAGCATGACGGCCGGGTTGGTGGCTCGATCATCAGCTGAAACCGACACGGGGGCCACTCCGCCTTCAATCCGTAAAGGCGACATGCTCTACCCGTGCACTTGGCAGCACTGGAGAACAGGTGTCGCTGGTCGGGCTCGCGGTCATCACATCGGGCGGCCGAGCAGCGAAGAGGAGGGGATCCGCCTGATCCGAGCGGCGGTGGATCGTGGCGTCACGTTCATGGACAACTCCTGGGACTACCATGACGGCGGCAGCGAGATTCGAATGGGCAAGGCGCTGCGGGACGGGTACCGGGACAAAGTCTTCTTGATGACCAAGATCGATGGCCGCACGAAGTCGGAGGCCGCCAAGCAGATTGAGGACTCGCTCAAGCGACTCCAGACCGATCATATTGATCTGATGCAGTACCACGAGATCATTCGCATGGAGGACCCCGATCGGATTTTTGCCGACGGCGATGCGCAGGAAGCGGTCCTTGAGGCGAAGAAGGCCGGCAAGATCCGCTACATCGGCTTCACGGGGCACAAGGACCCGGTCGTGCATCTTCGGATGTTGGACCTCGCCGCGAAACATCGCTTTCGATTTGATGCCGTTCAGATGCCATTGAATGTGATGGATGCGCATTTTCGCAGCTTCCAGCACCAGGTGGTGCCGGTCCTGGTCAAGCAACACATCGCCGTGCTGGGCATGAAGTCGATGGCCGACAAAAACATTCTGAATAGCGGCCTCGTGACGCCCGTCGAATGCCTTCGGTATGCCATGACCCTGCCGACATCGGTGGTGATCACGGGGATCGAGAGCATGGAGATTCTGAATCAGGCCCTCGATGTCGTACGGACATTCGAACCGATGCCGCCCTCGCAAGTGGCCGCCCTGCTCAAGCGGACAGCCATGGTCGCGGCCGACGGGCGGTACGAGCCGTTCAAAACCACCGCCAAATTCGACAGCACCGCCCGAAATCCTCACTGGCTCGGCTGACCGGCGGGTTCCCGGTCGCTGAAGATTCCGCGCATTGCAGTGACGCCTGATGGGCGGAAATAGTCGGACTGTGTTGGACGACGCCGGGTCATTGGCAATCACGGCATGGAGATGCTCGAGCTGCGGCGGGGTGACGGAGGAGAGCTAGCCGGTAAGCATATCTGTGATCGCTGATGCAAAGGAGGAAGTCATGAACTTCATCATGAGCACCATTTTCGCAATGATCGTAGTTGGTCTCTCCATAATGGTCTTTGATGCATTAGCAAGCTTGGTGAGCTTAAGTGTATGCGAGAACGTGACGGTTCACTGATCAGCCGGAGAACGTTTCTGCTGGATGGCTTTGCTCACAGCTTCTAGAAGCTTCGAATTGGTAATCGGTTTGCTCAAGTAGTCCACCACGCCTTTGTTCAATAGTGATAAGGCTTCGTCTACGATAGGATACCCTGTCAGGACAATGATGGGGACAGACGGAAACTGCCAGCGCAAGAACGCAATGGTTTCTTTTCCGTTGACCTTGGGCATCGCAATGTCACAGATGATCGTACTGATCTGTAGAGGATGCTTCCGCGCAGTGCTAATAGCTTGTTCGCCGTTCTCCGCTTCCAGCACATCGTACCCAGCCTTTGTCAGCAACACCCGCACCATCTGCCTGATCGGCGCCTCATCATCAACGATTAAAACGCGTCCTAGTGACATGGCTGTCCTCCAGCTTTTCCTTCTTAGGAGAGATGGCCTACTATCTAAGACCAGAATTCGGAAAAGCGCAAGGACAATTCGTGAATCTCTTCTTTACCCACCAGCTGACGCGATTTACCGGACGTCTAGATGACCTTCCTGGCCCCGTTCTCGATGGCTTTTAAAAAACAAGAATTTCTTATCGCAATAAAATACGAACCTGCCTTGCTCCTTAGGCGTAAAACGCACCGTCTGGCTTTCTCCTGCCTTCGCCTCTGCGTGAACGTGGTGCCCAGCGGCCGAATCCTCCAAGTGAAAAGTATGTGTGAGGAAGGTCGCAGCATTGCGGAGAGTAAGCTCGACTGGCTTACCTGCTTGTACGCTTAACTCCTTGGGACTGTATAAATAGCTGTCCATGATGATGGTTGCGCGTTGAATGCCTTGATCGCCAGGTTTGACGATGCTGACCTTTTCTGTTTCCATCTCTTTCGGCACGGGCGCGCACGCGAACATGATTCCGACAATAACAGAAGTCATTCCGAGCTCAAGAGTTAGAGTCCGCCGATGCATCGTTTCCCTCACTCACATAAAATGCCACATGAGCCCACCTACAAAAAGTTGGGCGTCATAATTTCCCCGGAGATCGTTAAAACGGATCGTTGCACGGTTGAACTTGAATTCGCCAAAGAGCGACCATTTTGGCGCCAACCTTATCCGGGCGCCCGCAAGGAGATTCAATCCAGAACTGATGTGGAGGTTCGACGCTCCGCCTTGTGAGCTGGCGACAAAGATTAAGCCGTAGCCTATTCCGCCATAGGGTTGAAAGAGCTCGCTTATGTTCGGTGAGCGTACGATGATATTCATGGTCACGGGAGTGAGCCGAAGTGGGCTGCCCGGGAGGGTAGCGGCAAATACGCTGCCTGACGTCGTCCCTCCCACAATCACCTGTTGCTTCACGTCTTGTGTCAGCGTGTACACATCTGCTTCGAGTGCCACCCAGGGTCGCGTCTTAAAGAAATTTCCCAGTTTTGCTCCCCACACGGGACCATTCTTGAGTTCGAGATCGCTGATGCGGGCGTCGGTGACGCCGCCTCCCAGCATTGCACTGGACAAAGTGGCGTTCGAGAATTCGCCAGGACTGGCAAGCCCGCCATATGCACCGACGTACCAATCCGCCTGCGCTTCCGTTGTGAGGAAGGAAGTCACCGTCATGCTCCACGCCAGGAGCAATGACATTGTCAGGACTCGATCCCAAAATATGTCAGTCACGGATCACCGGCTCAGCTCAACGATAACTCGTACGTTGTCAAGCGCATCGCTCAAAATATCGCAGCAGTATTGATAACCTACAACCCTTCCTGTGAGGTACCCTTCTAAACAGAAGTGGTTCTCTGACATTTCCAATATCCGCGTCCCGCCGTGCATTACGATCACCCGCTATGAGGCGGGACACGAGGCCGATTTCTCGACGTCCATCCAGAGTCTGAGCAGTGTGGCTTCAACTGTAGGCCAATACCTTCACTTTAAATTAAATCCCCGGCATCGTTGCCGCAAGAAACCTCTGGTTTTCATGATTTGACAGTGAAAGACGCGCCGGCCGAAGGCACCCGATTTGCTCACTTCATTGGAAGTAGGTGGCGCATTCAAAGGAGGTGGCCCTTGGGAACCATGGACAAATCGGCCTCGGTCAGCGGGTGCCGGCTATCACGCGGCGTCGACATCCTACCCGCCGGCGCAGAACATCTGTATTCCGGCATGTTCACGGAGCTGGATCAGACCGGCGTGGTGTTGTCCATCCACCAGCCATTTGCAAAACGATCGAAGGCGAACCTTCGTTTTCATTTTGCGTCCGGCGATGGCCGAAAAACCGTTGAAACACTGGCGGCGATATTGTCATGGCAGTCCGGCCACAGCGTCCGGTTTGATTTCGTTCCCGCGCTCAGTCCGGCTTCGTCCGCTGCCTCCCTCGTCGACTATGTTTTCAAGCGACACGTCCAGGTGAGTCAGCCGAAGACGGAAGTGCTGCCGGATCCGCCCACACCGAAAGCGCAAACGGTGCTGTTGGTGGAAGATGAGGACGGCCAGCGCATGGTGTTCCGCAAGACATTGGAAAAATGCGGGTACAAGGTGCTGGACGCGCGGTTCAACAGCGAAGCGTTTATCGTGTATAAGCGGAACGCGGACTCGATTCAACTGATTGTTACCGATGTGATGATGCCCGGAGTCAACGGGCCGGAATTTGTGGCACCGCTGAGATCCTCACGGCCGGAGCTGCAGATCGTCTATATGTCCAGTTCCCCGTACTCCGACTTGATCCGTTACCGAATCCTCAACGAAGGCATGCCTTTTCTTCAGAAGCCCTTCACTCCCAAAAATCTCACCTCCAAGGTTCGTGAGGTGCTGTCGCACGCTTGACATAGCTTCCGCCGTATGTAACCATTGGTTACATGACGCCGAGAGAGTTCAAAAACCTGCGCCAGGAGCAGTTAGGCCTGACGCAGGCACAGCTTGCCGAGCGGCTTCGGACGACCCGGATGACGATTACCCGCTATGAATGCGGGATGCGGCGGATCCCCGGCGTCGTAAAGGTCGCGCTTCATCATCTCGCCGCTTCATCTCAGCTTCCCATGGCCGGCATTGTGGCCGCCGGCAATCCGATCGAGCCGATTCCCCAGACAGAGCTGGTGGACGTGCCGCCCTCCATGGCGCGCGGTGGGGAGAACTTCGCGTTGCGGGTGAAGGGCGAATCCATGCGCGACGAAGGCATTCTGCCGGGTGACCTCGTGATCGTGCACAAGCAGGCCACGGCCCGGAACGGCCAGACCGTCGTCGCGCTCGTGAATCAGGAGGCGACGATCAAGAAGTACTACCGCAAGGCGGGGCGCATCGAGCTGCATCCTGCGAATGCCGCCATGAAGCCCATCATTGTCACGTCGGAAGATGAGTTCAAGATTGAAGGAATTGTCATTGGTCTCATTCGATACTGTGAATAGCTTTATATGGAACGCCAGATTGTGTGCTACCAAATTCCCTCATTTGAAGTCGCTTTGGCCCGGTTGGAGAATCCTTCGCTCAAGACCTGGCCGGTCGGTGTCGCGCCTCATACGCCGCGCGCCTGCGTTCAGGAAATCTCCGGCGAGGCCTACCACGACGGCGTGCGTGCCGGCATGCCCGTGGATGTCGCGATGCGATTGTGCCCGTTACTGCGCCTGCTCCCTCCCGATCCGCTCCGCGTTCGTCTAGGCCACCAGCAGCTGCAAGACATCGTGACTCGCTTTGCGCCGGTGTGGGAGCCGGTGCGCCCCGGCCATCTCTTCCTGGACCTCACCGGCACGCGCCGTCTCTTTGGGGCGGCCGTGGATACCGCTGCGAGGATCGAACAGGAGATCATCGCGCGGTATCGGTTGGCTGGCGTGGCGGGGGTGGGCAGCAATAAACTCGTTTCCGGTGTGGCGGCCAGGCTCGTGCAGCCGTCACAGCTTTGCGATGTCAGAGCGGGCTCCGAGGAAACGTTCCTCGCGCCATTGTCGGCCACGCTGCTGCCACGGCTTCCTCCCGTCCATGCGAAGACGATCACCATGTTGCTGGACGATCTCAATCTTCAGACGATGGGGGAGATCGCAGAGATTTCGCTGCCGCATCTCGAACTCGCATTGGGGCCGCCGGCGGGGTTGGTGCATGACTGGGCGCGCGGCATCGATGCCTCTCCTGTCTTGCCGACGGTCCAGCATCACAGGCTTGACGTCTCCATCGCGGTGAATCCTGATGAGGTGCACGATGATAGGCTGTTGGGCGTGCTGTATGGACTGCTGGAGCGCCTGTGCCGGGAGCTTCGCCGTCAGCAACGCCTCTGCCAGCGGCTCATGCTGACGTTGTTGCACACGGACCGTGTGGAAGTTTCGAAGACCCAGACATTCAATCCAGACACATATTGGGAGGGGGAGATGTATCCGTACCTAAAAGAATTGTTCTTTCGCTGTTTCAAACGCCGCGTTCGCATTCACCGCCTCAGTCTCACAGCCGAAGGATTGGGGTTGCCGGACGTGCAGTTGTCGCTGTTTGACATGGAGATGCCGCAGCAGGCGCAACGCGATCGGACGCGGCGGCTCTCGCTCGCGCTGGACCGCGTGCGCGACCGCTTCGGCGAGCAGGTGGTGTGTCGGGGCGCATACAAAGCTTGAAGAACGGGTCCTGCCGTCGAGTCACGAGGACGTGCGAAGGCTCGCGGGTCCTTGTCAACAAGCCACCCAGACGTGCTCGCGGTGTGCCGACATCGCGGCCGCCAAGATCCGTGTCACACGCTGCGCTCCGCCTGGGTCCCGCTCGTTGCCTCCCGCGCGACTGTAATGGGTGAATCGTCGCAACTGCGAACGGGTGGCGCGTAGCGGGCTCATTGCACCCACCCGCCCGCGCCGGCCAAGACCGGCTTTTGTCCCGTGGCCATCGCCCGCCGCCGCATTCGCGAAGCGGCCTGGGATAGCGGGCGCATGGGCTGCTGAGCGACAGGACCCGTTCATTCGTGAGCAGCGGGAATCGCCATGTCGTCGTTTGTTCATCTTCACGTCCACTCTGATTATTCGCCGATGGAAGGCGTCTCGTCGGTGCAGGCGCTCTGCGAGGCGGCGCGCACTCAAGGCGCGGACACGCTCGCGCTGACGGACACCAATGGTCTCTATGGCGCGATCCGGTTTATCGATGTAGCGCGCCAGGCCGGGCTCAAGCCGATCCTGGGCGCCGAAGTCAGACTCGGGAAGGGGCGCGTCTCGGCGCGCCTGGGGCGGGCGGGTGAGACGGGCGAACGGCGTTCTCATCGTGCTCTACTGCTCGCCAAGACTACAGAAGGCTATGCGAACCTCTGCCGTTTATTATCGGAACGGCATTGCGATGCTGCGTTCAGTCTGATCGAAGCAGTTTCCCGCTATCGGCATGGTTTGATTGTGCTCTCGGACGATACGCAGGCGCTGACGGCATGGAAAAAGGAATCGGCCGACGATCTCTATGTCGAGCTGACGGCCGGACCTGGCATGCATGAAGCGCTTGCCTTCAGCCGAAGGGCCGAGATCCCTCCAGTGGCCACCAACCATGTCCGTTTCGTCAACCGTGGTGACTTTGACGTTCATCGACTGCTCCGCGCCATCGCCTTGAACACGACATTGTCCCGGCTTCCCGAAGATGCCTGTTGTTCGCCGAGTCACTGGCTCATGCCGCTCGCAACGATGCAGAAATATTATCCTCATGTCCCGGAGGCGTTGGAAAACACGGTCCGTATCGCGCAGGCATGCCGCACGGACTGGGATTTTAACCGGACGATCTTCCCGGCGTTTCGCCGGCTGTCCAAGCGCGAAGCGTTCGCGACGCTGCGGGACAAAACCTATGCGGGTGCCGTCTGGCGGTATGGGACCGTCGCTCAGAACATCACGGATCGAATCGAGGAAGAGCTCACGGTCATCCGGAAAAAGGGATTCGCCGATTACTTTCTCGTGGTGGATGAAATCGTCCGGCAAACTCTGTTGACATGCGGTCGGGGATCGGTCGCCGCCTCAATCGTCTCGTACTGCCTGGGCATCACCCATGTGGACCCGATCAAGCACCATCTGTTTTTTGGACGGTTTCTGAACCCCGGCCGCCGCGATCCGCCGGATATCGACATTGATTTTCCGTGGGACGAGCGCGACCGCATTTTTGAGTGGGTCTTCAAGAAATATGGCGTCGAGCAGCGCCAGGCCGCGATGGTGGCGAACCAGAACAGCCTGGGACTCCGGGCCGCGATTCGCGAGGTCGCGAAGGTGTACGGGATGCCGGCTGTGGAGATCGGCGATATATCGGCCCGGATTCTGCGGCAGAAAGATCTGCTGTGGTTCGAGGACATGCCGACGGCTCAGGACTGGGCGAGGCGCCTCAGTCGAGAACTGAAACTCCCGCCGCCGTGGCCCGAGATCCTCAGCCTCGCCGTTCAGGCCCAGGGCCATTTCCGGCATCTCTCGCTCCATTGCGGCGGCGTCGTCATCGTGCCGGATGAGATCCGGCGTTATGTCCCGGTCGAGCCGGCCGCGAAAGAGATCGCGGCGGAACCCGTGCCGGTGATTCAATGGGAAAAGGATCAGGCGGAAGAAGCCGGCCTGGTGAAAATCGATCTGTTGGGCAATCGCTCGCTCGCCGTCATCCGCGATGCATTGAACGCCATCGAACGGAACACCGGCAGACGCTTGGACTATGCAACGTGGGATCCGTTGGATGACCACGCGACACAGGACCTCATCCGGCGGGGAGACTCCATCGGCTGCTTCTACATCGAATCGCCGGCGACGCGGCTCTTGTTGCGCAAACTCTGGGGCGGGATGCCGGCCGACCGGCTCGCTCAGACCGATGTGTTCGAGCACCTGGTCGTCGTGTCGTCCCTCGTCCGGCCTGCGGCGATTTCCTTCGTGCATGCATACATCCGGCGGGCCCATGGCATGCCCTATACGCCGCTGCATCCGGTGTTGAACGACGTCCTGGCCGAAACGCACGGGATCATGGTGTACCAGGAAGATGTGACGAAGGTGGCCATGGCGCTCGCCGGATTTTCACTGAATGACGCGGACCAGCTTCGTAAGATCATCAGCAAAAAGCACAAGCAGCGGCAACTCCAGGATTACCGGGCGCAGTTCTACCGGGGCGCCATGGCGAACGGCGCCCCAGTTGCCGTGGTGGATGAAATCTGGGCCATGATCATGAGCTTCGCGGGCTACAGCTTCTGTAAACCGCATTCGGCGAGCTATGCGCAGGTCTCGTTCAAGTGCGCCTATCTGCGCGCGCACTATCCGGCCGAATTCATGGCCGCCGTGATCAGCAACCAGGGCGGCTTCTATTCGGCCTTTGCCTATGTCTCGGAAGCGCGCCGGATGGGATTGACGATCCTGCCTCCCGACATCAATGCGAGTACCTGGGCCTATCTCGGCAACGGGCGAACGATTCGCGTCGGATTCATGCAGATCAAAAGCCTCGGCAAGGCGTTTGCCGATCGGGTGATCGCAGAACGGGACGCGGGGTCGTTCCGATCCTTCCACGATTTCATGCGGCGCCTCAAGCCTGAACCAGCACAGACCCGCCTGTTGATACGCGCCGGCTGCTTTGATTCGATCGCGGGGGAGCTGACGCGACCGGCGCTGCTGTGGCGGCTGCAGGCCGCGCAAAACGGCTCCGGCGCGCGCGCGCTTCCGATTCCCCCTGAATACCCACAGGACCGAAGGCTGCAGCATGAGATTGAAACGCTCGGCTTTCCGCTGAGCCGGCATCCGCTCGACCTGTACCACGCGAGGCTGAAAAACGTGGAATATATCCCGGCGGCGGACATGGCGGCGTATGCCGGGCGGCAGGTCACGATGATCGGGTGGCTCGTGACCGAAAAAATGACGCACACCAAGGCCGGCGATCCCATGGAATTTGTGACGTTGGAAGACCTGACCACGCTCTATGAGGCGACTTTTTTCCCCGAGGCGTACCGTCGGTTTTGCCATCTGCTGTCCGAAGACAGGCCCTATGTCCTGAAGGGTCTGATCGAAGAAGAATTCGGCACATACAGCCTTGTGGTCCATGACCTGGAGTGCCCCCTACTAGACCGTGAAGGAGCCCTTCGAGAGAGGGTTGGCGGACATTCCTAGGAGACCGCTACGATGAGTCTGCCCTATGAAGAGCCGTTATTTGCCTTCGATCCTTTCCCTGGCCTGCGCGCTGCAGATAGGACTTCCGTGCGCTGTCTTGGCTGGTCATGCGACCGATAGTCTCACGCTCGAATTTATCGAACTCCAATTTCACTACAAAGAGGAACTGCCCGCCCCATTTAAAAGCACCGAACACAAATGGTTGTCCGGAGGCGCACTGACATACCGCCATATCGGTATCAATCAGCCGTATCTTCAGCTTCGGGGGGAATTGGCCGGCGGTCCGGCGCATTTTGACGGGACGACACAAACCGGTATTCCGGTGATGGATACTACAGAAGAACTCTTGGGGCGGGCCGAGGGCCTCTTCGGCTATACCTGGCAACCGTCCTCAGAGAGACGATTCGCGCTGACTCCATACGCGGGACTTGGCTACCGCTACTGGCGGCGGGCGTTGGGCGACGGAAACGTCGAAACCTACACCTGGGGCTATGGCAGCGTCGGCTTGCGAATGGATTGGTGGAGGGGCCGCTGGGGTCTGGTCCCCGAGATTGCCGGCCGCTTTCCATTCGGGGGCAATCTCAATGTCGATCTTCCAGGCTTTGACCCACTCGATCTGAAGCTCGGATCCCGGCCCGGCTTTATCGGACAACTTGCTGCGGTCTATCGTCTCGCTCCACGGTGGGTGGCTCGGCTGACCGGCAGTTTAGAGGAAAGCCGGATCGGCCAGAGTCCGGTGGGTGTGCTGACCAGCGGCGGCGTGCCGATTTTTGCGGTATATGAACCTTCCAGCCGGACGGAAATCATCATGGCGGGAATCGGAATAACCTATCTATTCTAATCTGCAAGGCGCCCGAGCTATCGCTGCCCGAGCGCCTCAGGCGATTTAACACGATCCACCAATCATGCTAAGTGCTGTTTCCGGCGGGCCCATCCGAGGAGACCGAGCAGCCCTGAACCGAGGAGAAGCAGTGAAGCCGGCTCCGGGACAGGATTCCCTGGAGGACCGCCGCCGCCGATGCAGTTGCTATCCGAGCTGAGTCCCGAAGCTGTCCCATCGGAGATGAAGCCGGAGCAGCTCCCGCTGTAGCGGATATGCGTGACGAATTCCGCGCCGTTGCTGTTTTCGGGGAAGGATGTCACCAGCCCGTTCAATGTAAAGTTCAGCGCGCCGGAGATGCCGCCAGTTTCCGCCGGCCCAGAATTCTGGAGACTGAGGAAGGTGCCAAAGCCATCATAGGTGGCTCCGGCGGTGTTGAAGGGGGTCCAATCGGAGACATTGCCGCTGATGCTGCTCACCAGCGTGGCATTGTTGTAGCCGAACTTATCGAGTCCCAGCGCGGTGTTCGTGAGGCCGCTGGAAATATATTGTAAGCTCAGAACCGTCGATGGACCGGTGTTATTGATGGTCACCCGAATGTCCACGTTGCCGT
>VBOG01000093.1 GCA_005877815.1 Nitrospirota bacterium | reverse complement strand
CCCGACATATCGCCGGGCGCCAGTCCTTCGCGGGATTGAAGATCCTTGATCGTGAGCGACGAATGGGTGTCCCGTGCCTCTGCCAGGGCGGAGAGGACGCGTGCAAATGGGTTCCCGTCCCGCACGTAGCGTTCGCCGGTTTCGGTGAGGGAGACGATGTGATCTGTGGTTTGCGAAAGGACGCCGACGAGTTCCTTCGCCTGGAGACGTCCCAGCGCCGCCCTGACTTGGTCGGGCTCGAGCCCGCTGCTTTTTGCCAGGGCATCTTCGTTCGAGATGAGCGGCTCGCCCGGGGCATCGAGCGCGGCGAGGACTTTTGCCTCGTGAGGATGGAGGCTGTCGGCGACCGCTCTGAGATCGTTCATCGAGAGGCTTTCGATGACTTGGCTTGAGGAGCACGTCGGCCGTTGCCCGATGTCTTTCCTGCGACGCGCAATTCGCCAATCACTTTGCGGTAATCACGGCCCGGCGCTTCAAAGATGGCTGAACCGGCCACCAGTACATCCGCGCCCGCTTCGACAATCGCGGCGGCATTGTCCACCTTGATCCCGCCATCCACTTCGAGCAGCACCGCGTGTCCGAGCCGGTCGATCATCATCCGTGCCGCGCGAATCTTCTGCAGGCTCTGATGGATGAAGCGCTGCCCGCCAAAACCGGGGTTCACAGACATGATCAGCAGTAGGTCGACATCAGGAAGGATGGCTTCGATATGCGCCAGCGGCGTGGCTGGATTCAAGGTCACACCCGCCTTGACGCCTTTGTCTTTGATGCATTGAATCGTGCGATGCAGATGCGGGCAGGTCTCGACATGGACCGTCAGATATGTGGCACCTGCCTCGGCAAATTCCGTCAGGAAACTGTCCGGGTTGGTCATCATCAAATGGACATCGAGGGGAAGGGAAGTCACCTTCCGGATCGCTTCGACGATCGGCGGGCCGATGGTAAGGTTCGGCACGAAATGCCCGTCCATGACATCCACGTGCACGAAATCGGCGCCAGCCCGTTCGACGGCGGCGATCTCATCCGCGAGATGGGCGAAGTCGGACGACAGGATCGAAGGGGCGATGCGAACGCCGGGCATGGGATTCTCCACGGAAAAAAACCACTATAGAACATCGTCCTATGGGGTTCAAGAGTTCCGGCACCCGTTGCTTTTTGAGCGGGTCCTGTTGCGTACTAGCTTGATGAATGTGGCGACGTTGTGAGGATGGCGCCAACCGTGACGGGATGCCCGGCGAGGTACTGCCGGATCGTCAGACGCTTGCCGGATGAGAATTGAATTTCGTGAAGCAGCAGCGAGCCGTTGCCAGCGGCGACGCGAATCACATCTTTCGCGGCCTCCAGAATGGTTCCCGGAGATGCCTCCGCGCAGCCGGTAGAGACGGGCTCGGCCCGCCAGATAAGCCAGCGCTCGTCGCCATAATGGGTGTAGGTGCCGGGCCAGGGAGTGAGCCCACGGATGCGATTCGAGAGTGCCATCGCGTCCAGCTGCCAATCCAGCGCTCCATCCTCTTTCTTCAGCATGGGCGCCATCGTCGCCCGGGAGCGATCTTGAGGTATCGGTTTAAGTGCGACATTGTTCAAGGCTGTAATTGTTCGCACCAGCAGCCGACCTCCGATCGGCGCAAGCTTTGCCGCAAGGTCACCCGCATTTTCATCTGGCAGGATCGGAACCGTTTCCTGCAACAGCATCGGACCGGTGTCCATGCCCGGGTCCATCAGCATCGTCGTGATACCGGTTTCTGTTTCACCGTTGATGACCGCCCACTGGATCGGCGCGGCGCCTCGATATTTCGGCAGCAGCGAGCCATGCACATTCACACAGCCTTTGCTCGGTAGATCGAGGATGGCCGGCGGAAGAATACGTCCGAACGCCGTCACGGCGATCAGATCCGGCGCCCATCCCTTTAATGAAGTGAGAAACGACTCGTCCTTCATCTTGAGCGGTTGGAGAACCGGCAGACCGGCCTTTTGCGCCAGTACCTTGACCGGCGGAGCGCTGACAACCCCGCCGCGTCCCTTGGGACGATCGGGCTGTGTGACGACGCCGACGACGCGACCGACAGATTGCGGATCAGCGTCGAGTAACGATTGAAGGGAGGGGACGGCAAACTCAGGCGTGCCCATGAACACAATGCGCATAACGGCAGACTACTACGGCGACGATACGCGCGACAAGCGGTTGACACTTTGAACGTCGCGTTGTTAGGATACCGCCGCGGGGTGGAGCAGTCCGGTAGCTCGTCGGGCTCATAACCCGAAGGTCAAGGGTTCGAATCCCTTCCCCGCAACCAATTCCACTTTTCCGCTACCTGCCGCGAGTTTATAGAGCCCTAGACAATCCCCCTGTAGTTCAGCCTCCAGGTATCCGTCGGCAGATGGGTGGAGAGAGACCTTCTCTCCAAGTAGTGTGCGCAGATGCGGTCGCACGGAGGGCACATGATTCAGGGTTACATGCTCAAAGCGTTCTGTTAGCTGCTTAAACCGCTCAACAGCTCGCGGAAGCATATCCAGAACCTTTTTTGCTGGCTCTGGAGTTTCTAGGCGCTTCTCCAAAGTGCCTCGTTCAACTTCTAAGGTCTGTAGTTCATCAAGGAGAGCTTTGGGCGGGGATTGACTGGCACCTGATCTAATAACCTGTACGATGTTATGAATCTCTTTTTCTACCTTGGCCTTGCGAGTTTTCCATTGTGCGCCTGCGGTATTCTCGGTCTTACGTCGTTCGGCAAGGAGTCGGAACGTTTCCTTGATGAACAGCTCGGGCCCTTTTTCCGTGAACAAGTCACGTTTGATGCCTTCTAGCAATTTTGCTTCTACCAAATCGTGATTAGGATTCGCTGCTATCCACCGTTGGAGTGCTGCCAGCAGTACCTCTCCTTCCAGCACAAATGCAGACTTGTCGGCTTCGAGGTCCTGCAAGAGCTCGACTTAAGTCAAATGGACCTTAAGTCTAATAGGCCTTATAAAACACTAGGAGTAAATTAGTTGTATTGTGCACCCGAACCGCCGAATGCTTTAGGGAGATGACCTATGGGCACTACAGTCATGGATGAACTGACGCAGTCGGATGATCTCGACACCCTGGCCGCCAACAGTCCAGGCCCCGGGCTCCTGATATTGAGCACCACCCTGCAATTAATCTACAGCGACCGCCGCGCATGGGACATCTGCAAGCGGATACAGAGCTCATCCGGAAAGACGGCGGCCGGCGTCCTGCCTCCACCCGTGACGCAAGTCTGCGAAGAGGTGGTCAAACACCTTGCGTTCCGTACGGACGTCAAAGACTGGGAAGACTTTCGAGTGAAACGGGTCGTGGGTGATCCCCAGCAACCCATTTTCCTCTGCGGTTTCGGCTTGCCGACTCCCGTCGGTGGTAAATCCAGGGTGCTGATTATCCTGGAAGACATTGGCCCGCGGCAGGACAATTTGGTCGCGCAGGCCAAGACACGATTCGGTTTTACGGAGCGGGAAATCGCCGTCCTCAATAATCTCATGAAGGGCTGGACGAACAAGGAGATCGCCAACGCGCTGACGATCACCGAACAGACGGTCAAAGAGCATATCAAGCATATTATGGCTAAGACGGGAATGACCACGCGGACCGGGATTCTGGTCAAAGTCCTCGGAGTGTAATCG
>VBOG01000092.1 GCA_005877815.1 Nitrospirota bacterium | reverse complement strand
AGAGACGAAAGCAGCCGTCAGCCCCGGCTTGCAGCGGCGGTGATGCGGCCATGGCCTCAAGATGCGCGCGCAGCGCCGGCACGCCGTCGCCGGTCATGCTCGACAGCGCAAACACGGGGCTACCGGCGAGCGCCGTGCCACGGAGCAAGGCCTCGATCTCCGCCCGCGTTGCGGCCACGCGCGCCGATTCCATGCGGTCGATCTTGGTGAGCGCCACTGCGCCGGCCTTCACACCGAGCAGATCGATGATCTCCAAGTGCTCGCGTGTCTGCGGCATCACGCCGTCGTCCGCCGCCACCACCAGCAGCACAAAGTCGATGCCGGTCGCGCCGGCGAGCATGTTGTGCACGAAGCGCTCGTGCCCCGGCACATCGATGAAGCCGAGCACCGCGCCGTGTGGCAGCGGGTAAAAAGCATAACCGAGGTCGATGGTGATGCCGCGCGCTTTTTCTTCCTTCAGGCGATCGGCGTCCGTACCGGTGAGCGCCTTGATGAGCGCGGTCTTGCCGTGGTCGATATGGCCAGCGGTGCCGATCAACATGGCGCTTCACCCTTTCGCGTCGAGCTGGAGCTGCACCAACTGAGCGACGAACTCGCGTTCATTCTCCAGGCAGCGCAGATCGAACTTGAGCGCCCCGTCGGAAATGATGCCGATCACCGGGACGGGAAGCGCGCGGAACGCGGTCGCCAACTGTCTGAGGGCGGTGCCCTCGCCGCGGCCGCGCTTCAGCGGCGTGAGTGCGAGCGCCGTACTCGGCAGCAGCTCCACGGGCAGTGCGCCACTGCCGATCTGGCTGTGGCACGGCACGACACTCACCTGCGCCGCATTGCGTACCGCTTGCAACACCGCGGGCTCGACGCGCCGGCACAGTGCCTCGATGTCGGCCGCCGGGCGCGTGAGCAGCCGCAACGTCGGCAGACGCTGTGCGAGTTTCTCCGGTTGCCGATAGAGCTTGAGCACCGCCTCGAGCGCGGCGAGCGTCATCTTGTCCACACGCAGCGCCCGCTTGAGGTGGTTGCGTTTGATTGTTTTCACGAGCTCGGTGCGCCCGACGATGATGCCGGCCTGCGGCCCGCCGAGCAGCTTGTCGCCGCTGAAGGTCACGAGATCGGCGCCGTGCGCCAACGTATCTTGCGGGGCCGGTTCTTTCGGCAGCCCATATTGGCTCAGATCGACCAGCGCGCCGCTGCCCAGGTCCACCACGAATGGCAGCCCCCGGGCGTGCGCAAGCGCTGCGAGTTCCTTCTCGGGCACCGTCGCGGTGAAACCCTGGATCGCGTAGTTGCTCGCGTGCACCTTCATGAGCAGCGCACTGCGCGCGCCGATGGCCTGCTCGAAATCGGCGAGATGGGTGCGATTGGTGGTGCCGACCTCGCGCAGGCGGCAGCCCGCGCGCGCCATGATCTCCGGCATGCGGAACGATCCGCCGATTTCGATGACCTCGCCGCGCGAAACGATCACCTCTTTGCGCGTCGCGAGCGTCGCGAGCACCAGCAAGACCGCGGCAGCGTTGTTGTTCACCACCGTGGCATCCTCGGCGCCGGTGAGTTCGGCGAGCAGCCCTTCGACATGCGTGTCGCGATCACCACGCGCGCCGGGTGCGAGGTCATATTCGAGATTGCACGATTGCGTCATCACCGCTTGCACTGCTTCGACAGCCTCCGCCGGCAACAGGGCGCGCCCGAGATTGGTGTGCAGCACCGTGCCGGTGAGGTTGAACACACGCCGGAGCGAGGGCTGAAACGCGGCCTCGAGACGAGCCTGGAGGTGTCGCGTGAGAGACAGCGCTTGCCGCGCTTCCGCGGGCAGCGCGGCACCCTCCAGCATGGCCTGGCGCATTTCGGAGAGCAGGGAACGGATGGCGTGGACGACGGCGGTGTGGCTATATTGTGCGCCCAGTGCCTGCACCGCAGACATCTGGAGCACACGATCGACCGACGGCAATACAGAAGCTATGTGCGGATTCCGCGCTTGGACCAAGGACGGTTCCACCTATAGCGTGAATACTAACACGCATCGAACAATGGTTGTCGAGCTCTGTACGTCTCCTAAAACAAGAAGAAATTCGTCCCCCTCCGAGTGATCCCGGAATCGGCCATCAGGACATCGAGCGCGATGCTCGCCACGTCATCCGCGAGCGCATCCATGTTCGGGTCATTTTCCATGTACAGGATCTTGAGATAGCCCTGGCAGGCCTCACAACTCTCGGCCTTGACCGCGGCGCTGCCGCCCTCGATGCCGTAGTACGCAATGCCCTTGGTCGTATCGCAGAAGACACACTTGATACGCACCGCGTGCCATTGCATGCTACAGAGCGGGCAGGTCAGGTAGCGCAGGCCATGGTCTGACGCGCCGACGGACACGACACTCACCATAGGCGCGGACCCACACGCCGGGCAGAGATGAGGGGTCTCGAGCCGGCCGAAGGCCCCGGCCCCGAGCGTCGTGACCAGATGCAACCAGTACGCCTGCAGCGCCGCGCCGATGAACGGGATCGCTGCCCGATCGAGCGTTTCATCATAATCGCCGGCGAGCAGCGTCTCGGCCACGCGTTCGAGCGACGCATCGTCCGTGTCCTTGAGCCGCGCGGCCGTCGCGCGCCCCGCCTCCGGCAGTGTGCCGGCTTCGAGTTCCGTGAGGATACCGCGCAACGCCTCGCGCCACACAGGATCGCGGACCCAGCCCCGGGTCCCGAGTGGCGGCATCCCGTGTTCGCGGCAGCGTTCGAGCTCTTGCGCCTCCGGCAGTAGGACACGGCGGAACAGCGACAGCGATTCATGCTGCGCGCGCGCCAGCGCCGCCAGGAACCGCAGGTAGTCCGCCAGAGCGTGGCCTTCGGCGAGGGCTCTCAGACGCGAGGCGCGCGCCTGAAACGTGTTGCGCTCCGGCAGCAGCAAGAACGGTATGTCGCCCGGCGGCGCCTCGATGGTCCCGGGTTGAATAACATTAACTTTGGTCATTTCGTGCCCTTGCTCACCTCGCGATACCAGCCGGGATGATGATGTTTGGCCCAAGTGCGCGTCACGGTGCCGCGCGTCATGCCTCTGAGCGTCCCCTTGATCCAGATCACGGCATAGATGTGCACAATGACGCCGGCGGTGAGCACGAATGCCGCGAGCGCATGGATGAGCACCGCCACGCGCGTGAGGCCGATCGAGAACCACGGCGCGAACCACGGCTGCCATATGACGATGCCGCTCACCAGGAGCAGCGCGATCGTCGTCACCATGACCCAAAACAAGAGTTTCTGTCCGGCGTTGTAGCGCCCGACCTCGGGCAGGTTCTGATCGCGATTGGCCACCACATCGCGGAATCGGCGCACCCATTCACGGTCGGCGTCGGTGATGCGGTTGTCCGCGTGGAAGCGTTTTGCCAGGAGCCCGAACGAGATCGCCAGCACCACGCCGATGAATGGATGCAGAATGCGCGTCCACGTCCCGCCGCCAAAGAAATTGGTGGATCAGGGTGATCGCCGTCAGCCAGTGGTTGGCGCGGTCCGCCGGTTTGAAACGCTCGATCAGATTGTCGTCGTTCATGGATGCCCCCTTCGGCGGCGCGTTAGCGTCCGTGCTGGTTCTCGTTCGCATCCTCTTTAACTTCGTTCGGTCCCACGGTGACGTAGTGGAAAAAGCCCGTGAGCGCGACCAGGCCGAGACCCAGCGACATGATCGGCTTGAGCACACCTTTCCACAGCTCCACCAGAAGGCTGATCTGCGGGTCCTTGGGCAGACCGTTGTAGATCTGCGGCTGGTCGGCGTGCTGCAACACGTACATCACGTGCGTGCCGCCCACCCCCGGCGGATCGTACAGCCCGGCGTTGTTGTACCCGCGTGACTTGAGGTCCACGATGCGCTCCTCGGCGTGCTGAATCATGTCCTCCTTGGAGCCGAACACGAGCGCGCCGGTGGGGCAGGTCTTGACGCAGGCCGGTTCCATTCCCACGGAGACCCGGTCGGAGCACAGCGTGCACTTGTACACCTTGTCGTCCTTCTTCGAGAGTCGCGGGATGTTGAACGGGCAACCGGTGATGCAGTACCCGCAACCGATGCAGTGCTCCTCGTGAAAGTCCACGATGCCGTTGCTGTACTGCACGATCGCGCCCGGCGCGGGGCAAGCCTTGAGGCAGCCGGGGTCAGCGCAGTGCATGCAGCCATCCTTGCGGATCAGCCATTCGAGCTTGCCCTTCTCCAGCTCCACTTCCGAGAAACGCATGACGGTCCAGGACTTGTCGGTGAGGTCGAGCGGGTTGTCATAGACGCCGTGATTGGTGCCGATCTCATCACGCAGGTCGTTCCACTCCATGCACGCCACCTGGCAGGCCTTGCAGCCGATGCACTTGGAGATGTCGATGAGCTTCGCGACCTTCTGCGTCTGGCGCACCCCCGGCGACGGTGTGGTGGTGGCCGAACGGCTCGTGATGTCGAGTGATTGGAGTGCCATATCGCCTCCCTATAGCTTGTCAATGGTCACGAGGAACGCCTTGAATTCCGGCGTCTGGGTGTTCGCATCTCCCACAGACGGCGTCAGTGTGTTGGCAATGAAGCCATTCGGCGCCAGTCCCTGGAAGCCCCAGTGGATCGGGATACCGACGGTGTATACCTTCTTGCCGTAGACCTCCAGGGTCCGGATGCGCTTGGTCACCACGGCCACCGCCTTGATGAACCCGCGGATCGATCGCACCCTCACCCGGTCACCGCTCTTGATGTTCTTCATTTTGGCGAGGTCCTCGCCGATCTCCACGAACTGTTCCGGCTGCATGATGGCAGCGAGCTTCGTGTGCTTGGTCCAGTAGTGGAAATGCTCGGTGAGCCGGTAGGTGGTGGCCACGTATGGGAACTCCTTGGCGTCGCCGAACTGGTCGAGATCATCCTTGAACACCCGCGCCGCCGGACTGTTCTTGGCCTTCGGGTTCTTAGGATGCAAGGGATTCACATCGAGCGGCGACTCGAATGGTTCATAGTGCTCGGGAAACGGTCCATCCCCCATCTTGTCCACGACGAAGAAGCGCCCAACGCCCTCCGAGTTCATGATGAACGGATTCATTGCGTCTTCGGGCGCGGCGTCCGGCTTGAAGTCCGGCACGTCCACGCCGGCCCATTTGGCTCCGTTCCAGCCGATCAGCTTGCGTTTCGGGTCCCACGGCTTGCCCGAGGGATCGCACGAGGCGCGGTTGTATTGGACACGCCGGTTGGACGGCCACGCGTAGGCCCAATTGAGCGTGATGCCCAAACCGCTCGGGTCGGAATTGTCGCGCCGCCCCATGAGGTTGCCCTTCTCGGACCAGGCGCCGGAGAAGATCCAGCAGCCGCAGGCGGTCTTGCCGTCGTCTGTGAGTTGCCCGAAGCCGTCCAATTGCTCGCCGGCCTTGCGTACCACCTTCGTCTTGTCCTTGGGATCCATGAGGTCGTCGAGCGCTTTTCCACTGTACTCACGCGCGATCTCCTCGGGCGAAGGCGCGGACAGGATCGCATAATTCCAGGTGACCTTCAGGATCGGGTCCGGGAACGCGCCGCCCTCTTTTTGATAGAGCCCGCGCAGCCTCAGGAAAATGCCGGCCACGATCTCGAGGTCCGACTTGGCCTCAGCCGTCGGATCGGCGCCCTTCCAGTGCCACTGCAGCACGCGGCTGCTGCTCACCAACGAGCCGTCTTCCTCCGCGAAGCAGGTAGACGGCAACCTGAACACCTCGGTCTGGATTTTGGCCGGATCGACATCGTTGTACTCGCCGTGGTTCTCCCAGAAGGTCGAGGTCTCGGTCACGAGCGGATCGATCGTCACCAGATACTTGAGCTTCGTCAATGCCCTCCCGACTTTGGCCTTGCACGGGAACGCGGCCAGCGGGTTGAAGCCCTGGCAGAAATACCCGTTCAGTTTGCCCTGATGCATGTCTTCGAACACCTGCAAGATGTCATGCGGCTTGTCGAGCTTCGGCAGGTAGTCGAAGGCGAAATTGTTGTCCTTGTGCGCGGCATCGCCATACCAGGCCTTCATCAAGCTCACGTGGAACTTGCCATAGTTCTGCCAATACGAGAACTGACCCGGACGCAACGGCTTTTGCACGCGTTTCTCGATGTAGGCCTTGTAGTCGGTCTCCGCCTCCTTCGGCAGCGTCAGGTAACCGGGTAGCGCTTCGGACAACAGGCCGAGATCGGTCAGGCCCTGTATGTTGGAATGCCCGCGCAACGCGTTCATGCCGCCGCCGACCATGCCGATGTTGCCGAGCAGCAACTGCACCATGGCCGCGGTGCGGATCATCTGCGCGCCCACGGAGTGCTGCGTCCACCCGAGCGCGTACATGATCGTCATGGTGCGGTCCGGCGCCGAGGTCTCGGCGATCATCTCGCACACCTTGAGAAACTGCTCCTTGGGCGTGCCGGTGATACTGCTCACGAGCTCGGGGGTGTAGCGGGCATAGTGCGTCTTCATCAGATTGAACACGCAGCGCGGGTTCGTGAGCGTCGGGTCGGTCTTGACATAGCCATCCGCACCCAGCTCGTACATCCAGGTGCTCTTGTCGTACTTGCGTTTGGTCTCGTCGTACCCGGAGAACACACCGTCCTCGAACGTGTAGTCGGTGCGTACGATGAAACCGGCGTCGGTGTAGGCCTTCACGTACTCGTGCTGGATCTTATTGTTCGTGAGCAGGTAATTGATGACGCCGCCCAGGAATGCGATGTCGGAGCCGGCGCGCACGGGGGCATAATAGTCGGCCACCGCGGCGGAGCGCGTGAAGCGCGGATCGACCACGATCAGCTTGGCCTTGTTGTGCGCCTTGGCTTCGGTGACCCACTTGAAACCGCACGGATGGGCTTCGGCGGCGTTCCCGCCCATGACCAGAACCAGGTTGGCATTCTTGATGTCAACCCAGTGATTGGTCATCGCACCGCGGCCGAACGTCGGGGCAAGACTTGCCACCGTGGGGCCGTGTCAAACGCGCGCTTGGTTATCGAACGCCAGTATCCCGAGGCTGCGGACGACCTTGTGCGTGAGATAGCCGGACTCGTTGCTCGAGGCCGAGGCTGCGAGAAAGCCTGTGCTCAGCCAGCGGTTGACCGTGGTGCCGTCGGCGTTCTTCGCGATGAAATCGTCCCATGAGATGCGCACGAACTTGTCCGATCCGGGCGCGCGGTATTCCGGGTACTTGAGCCGGTTGGGGCTGTGCACGAAATCGAGCAGGCCCGCGCCCTTGGGGCAGAGCGTGCCGCGATTCACCGGATGATCCGGATCGCCCTCGATATGGATGATCTCGGCCGGAGCATTCTTGGCCTTGTCTCCGAGGCTGTACATAAGGAGACCGCAGCCGACCGAGCAGTACGGACAGGTGTTGCGTGTCTCCGTGGTGCGTTCCAGCTTATACTGGCGTACCTCGGCAAGCACTTGGGTAGCCGAGAATCCCAGTATCCCGAGGCTCGATGTGCTGAGTCCCGCTGCACTGACTGCACTGAATTGGAGGAACTGACGTCTGGATAACATCACATTCTCCTTTCCATCGTCCATACGGGTTGTTATGTTGGTATACGGTTGTTATGTCGTCGCTAAAAAGCCTAATGGTCGTATTTTGCCCACAAACTGCTTATACCACGGCCCCCATGGACCAGCGGGGAACTTAAGTGTTACGTCGTACCGAGTAATGGCCCAGCCTACTTGGCCCAGCCTACTTTATTAGTAGCGATACTTTATAATTTATTACTACGTAATATATCATAAGGTATGGATTGAAATCACGCTGTGGAAAGACCACCACACAGTCTGTGACATAGGGAAAATGCTCCCACACACCTGAGGGATAGAAACGTAAAATTATTGGATGTACGGTTCTTGGGAAACGATGTTCCATCGAGACAATGAGATAAAGATGATCTTATGGCCTGGATGGACATTTTGCAGTGTGCCTATTGCGGAGGACCTTTTCAGGCCACACGGGCGACTCAGAGCGATCCCCATCCTCAGTATGACATTCTGACTTGCCATTGCAGCCGTTACCCAGTGGTGGCCGGCATCCCGATTCTGAAAAAGGGAGCCATCGGCTATGCTGAGGCCACTCCTGATGACGTTGTCCATCTCATCGAAGACGGCAAGGACCGCGAAGCGCTCGTCTGCATGCTGCTTCCTCCATTCAGCAGCAGCCCACGCTTAGCTCCTATCTGGATCCAACATCTGCCTTCCGTCAAAGGGATGGGGCGCTTGCAAGCCCTCGCTCATCGGCGTGCGCTGACGAAATGGCGGCAGCACATTGCGACGATCCTTCTCGATGAGCACAAGACCCGTTCGGCGTTCGACCTATTTCCCTTGCTCTTTCAGCGTGGCGTATATTATTTTTATTTTGCGTATCGTTTTGGGCAACCGCGGCATCTGGCCGCCCTGTCTCTAACGAGTATCATCCATGATCCGAAAAAACCGCTTCTCGATCTGGCATGCGGCGTCGGACATCTCACGGGAACACTCACGCGGCGTGCCGGCAAACAGATCGCCATTGGGGTCGATCGGGCCTTTGTGTGTCTCTACATGGCGAAACATTGGATGGCCCCCGAGGCTCACTATGTCTGTTGCGATGTCGATGGGGCGCTTCCCTTTTCAGGCGGCGCCTTTTCCGCGGTTCTTTGTTCTGACGTCGTTCATGATTTGTCTCACAAGATCTCCGTCATCCGAGAGTTGCAGCGCCTGACTCAGGATGATGGTGTGATCTTGCTCGCCTCCATGCGCAACGCGCTGGTGAAGCAGATCGACCGGTTTCCGTCATTGTTGTCGCCGGACGGCTACCGGCAGCTCATTGCGGGCATGCCACACGCCCTGCTTCCGAACAGCATAATCGTGTCCCGATATTTGCAACGCCTTGGGCCGCCGCTCGGCGCGCCTCCGAGCGGGCCAAAGTTGGGTGCGGCATCCCTGCTGTCCATGGTTGTTGCCTACAATGATGCCGTCCTTCATGATTACGGGCGCTTCGCTGAGTGGCCTCATGCCGAGGAGGGTCGACTCCTCAGGGTAAACCCTCTTTACGTTGAAGTCGAAAAAACAGGGATTGGGACGGGCAAGAAGACACTCCGTCGCACGTTTCCATCACCCCAATACGAAGAGGAAAACGCCGATTGTAAGGAATACCTGCCGGAAACCGTCGAGTTGTCGACCGAAGTATTTAATGACCTCGCCATGCATCGCCGTTCTTCCGAAGTCGAACGATTGATCGAGCGATGCGTGGTACTTGGAATGCCCAGGCGATACATCAATAACGAACCGCTCACCGCCACTCAGTCTGAAGCCTCAGGGGCCTTCTTCCGTTCAGCATCTTGAATGCCCAATGCCGCCCGGAGAGAAACGACACGATGATCGAGAGCATAATCAACGATGATGACGCATTCCAAGAGTTCCATCCGCTGGCTGCGGTCTGATATCGATCGGACGGGCAGCGAGTGTTTCCTCACGCCGACATAGGAAGCTATTAGGGGTCAACCTTTGCACCGATCCCTATAACCCCTTTTCGACGTTCAAAATGGGGTTTCCACGAGTATCAAGTTCGCTGGTACTTGTCTAGAATCGGCATAGTTTTCTTCCCTAAAAACTAAAAAACTAAATTGTCCAGATCGAGCTTCCGATTTTTAACTGGAAGGACACTCAATGCAACATGCCGTGATAGCCGCGACCGTGCGAACTCCCATTGGAAACTTGAATGGCGCCTTGAGCTCCATGAGCGCGACGGAACTCGGAAGTTGTGCGATTCGGGAGTCCATGCACCGGGCTGCGATCGCACCTGAAGATGTGGACGAAGTGATCATGGGAAATGTGCTGTCGGCGGGGCTGGGGCAGGCTCCGGCCCGGCAAGCGGCGAAAGGCGCCCACTTGCCCGATCACGTGAATGCCACCACCGTCAATCAAGTCTGTGGCTCCGGACTGAAGGCCGTCATCATGGCCGCCGACTCGATCTGCGCGGGGTCGGCGGAAATCGTCGTCGCCGGCGGGATGGAGAGTATGAGCGGTGCCCCGTATCTGCTGCACAAGGCACGAGCGGGGTATCAGGTGGGCCATGGCGAACTGGTCGACAGCATGATCAAAGATGGGCTGTGGGATGCCTACGGCAATAAGCATATGGGCAGCTGCGCGGAGTTGTGCGCCTCGAAATATCTCTTCGACCGCGATCAGCAGGACGATTTTGCGGTGCAAAGCTATACCAAGGCGCTGACGGCACAACAGCAGGGCTCGTTTCAAGACGAAATCATTCCTGTGGACGTGAAGACACAGGAAGGCAGTGTCCGGGTCCATGAAGATGAACGCCCGAAGCGGTTCAACGAAGGGAAGCTACGTCGTCTGATGCCGGCGTTTCAGCCGGACGGCACGATTACGGCCGGCAATGCCACCGGGATGAATGATGGGGCGGCTGCCATGCTGGTATTGGCGGAGACGCGCGCGCAGGCCCTCGGTATCCATCCGGTCGCACGGATCCTCGGGTTTACTCAGAAATCCATGGCTCCCGATTGGTTCACGATCGCCCCCATCGTGGCCATTCAGGCGCTTCTCAAGAAGCTGCGGATGCAGGCGCATGAATTCGACCTCTATGAAATCAACGAAGCCTTTGCCGCCGTGCCCTTGGCGGCCATGAGGGATCTCGAGCTCTGTCCGGATCATGTCAACGTGCATGGCGGCGCCATTGCGCTCGGGCACCCGCTCGGCGCGAGCGGGGCGCGGGTGCTGACCACGCTGATTCACGCGCTCAAACGCATCGGGGGGAAGCGCGGGATCGCGAGCCTTTGCATCGGTGGCGGCGGGGGCATCGCGCTCGCCGTCGAAATGTACGACCACCTCGACACACGGAACGCTGAATAGGCCGTAACCCAGGAGTGATCGTATGGGGGACCTTTTAAAGGATCGAGTCGCGATCGTCACCGGCGCGGTCGGCGGCATCGGGCGCGAGCTGTCATGTCATCTGGCTCAGGAAGGTGCCACCATCGCCCTGAATTATCTGGTGGAACCGGAGAAGGTGGCGGAAGCGTTTTTCAAGGAATTTACCCAGCAGGGGTACCGCGGCAAGTTGTTCAAGGGGGATATTTCACGCCCGGACGAAGCGACCCAACTCGCGGAAAACGTCATCAAAGAATTCGGGCGCATCGACATCCTTGTGAACAACGCGGGGATCACGATCGATAAGTCGTTCAAGAACATGACGGCGGAGCAATGGGAGAAAGTCATTGCCGTCGATCTCTCCTCGGTCTTTCATTGCTCCAAGGCGGTCATCGGACAGATGCTCGAACGCGGCTATGGCCGCATCATCAGCATCAGTTCGGTCGTAGGGCAAAAGGGCAATTTCGGACAGACGAATTACGCAGCGGCCAAGGCCGGCATCATCGGCTTCACCAAGGCACTGGCACTGGAAATGGCGAAAAAGGGCATCACGGTCAATGCCGTCGCCCCGGGCTTTGTGAAAACCGCCATGACGGACCTGATTCCGAAGGATGTGCTGGACAAGATTATCGACACCATTCCCATGGGGCGGATGGCTGAACCCTCGGAGGTCGCGCGAGTCGTGCAATTTTTAGCCGACGAACGATCCTCGTATATTTCCGGCCAGGTCATCGCCGTGAACGGCGGGCTCTACATGTAAGCACGCCGAGACCGCATCTCACACACACAGAAAGCAGAAAGGGACGCATGATGGATACCATGGAATGGACCAAGCAATCGCAGGACATGTTCAAGACCTGGACGGATACCCAGAAGAAAATGTGGGAGGACTGGTTTCAGACAATGCAGGGATTGGGTGCTTCGCAGCCGAACGAAGTCTGGAAGAAGACGGTGGACGGGTGGAGCGACTCGATCAACAAGACATTGGACGCCCAGGCCGAATGGATTCGCGTGTGGGCCGACACCGCCGGCACGGCCAAGAACATGCCGAAGGAAACGGCGGAATGGGCCAAGCAGGGCCACGACATGATGAAGCGCTGGACGGAGACACAAAAACAGCTCTGGACCACCTGGTTCGACATCGTCAGGAAGCTGGATCCGGGAAAAAATTGGGGTCAGGACGGCCAGAAGTTCCTGCAGGGCTGGCAGGATGCCGTGAAAAAGGCCGCGGATACCCAGGCCGAGTGGGCGCGCCTGTGGACGGCGGGCGCGGCGCGAAAATCCGAAAAGTGATACGGGTGTCGACCGAGACTGGAGGGAGGAGACGTGCAGCAGACTGAGCAGCCTCAACACAATGCAGATGCCTTGCTGGATCGCTGGCATGAACTTGCGAGCGAAAGTCTCAAGGCATGGACCGCCGAAGCGGAGGGCGTTGGCAAGTACGTGGCGGAGCGGCTGGTCGCGACCCAGGATGAGACGCTGAAGTTTCTGAAGCTCTCGATGAACGCCTGGAGCGCGATCGCGCCGAACGCTGGTGCGGATGGACAGGAACACTTCGGCACGCAGATGGAGATGCTGCGTCAGCAGTTCCTGCAGCTTCCCGTGACGATGGACAAGGTGACGAAGGACCTGGGGGAGCTCTGGCGGCTCTATCTCGTGGAGACGCAAAAGATCCAACAACCATGGGCTGAATCGTTCCGGCAGGCGCCCTGGCATTTCGGTGAGACCGCAAGCGGCCCGGGAACTGCGCTGGTGCAGATGGGCAATCTCTACTGGGATGCCTATGAGCGCACCTTTGGCCGGCTGCTGGAAAGCCCGAGCCTCGGCCACACCCGGGAGCTGCACGAAGACCTGCTGAAGGGATTTGATGCCTGGCGGGAGTATCGCCGGGCAAGTTTTGAATACCAGGTGGAAGTCGCCGAGATCTCGACGCGCGCGTTCGAGCAATTCATGCGCACGCTCGTCGCGCGGGCCGAAGTGGATCGAGGTGGTGGACGACGTCTTTGCCGAGGCGTTCCGGTCCGAAAAATATATTCGCATCCAGGGCCGTCTGGTCAACAGCGCCACTGCCTACCGCGTTCGGGAACGCGAACTCGCGGACGCGTTTTTGAAGACGACTCACATCGCGTCCCGAAGCGAACTCGATGAGGCCTATCGCAACATCTACACGCTGCGCAAAGAGGTCAAAGAGCTGAAGAAGATGATCCAGGGCGCCAAGGCGCACGCGCCGGCCGCCGCGGTATCCAAAAGCCCGGAGGCAACGGCGTAATGACCGGGACCCGAATAAGGAGCAGCGGCCATGCAATCTCCGCTTGAGATGCATCCTGAGGACATGGTGCATGAATTGGTCGAGCTGAACCGGAAGGTGGCGAAGGGCATCGAGAACCTGAGCCATATCCGAAATGAGGACATTCGGGTCGGCTTCAGTCCCAAAGAGGAAGTGTATCGCGAAGACAATATCGCGCTGTACCGCTACACGCCGGTAGTTGAGAAACCGTTTCACGTGCCGCTGGTGATCGTGTACGCGCTGGTGAACCGCCCGTACATGGTGGACCTTCAGGAAAACCGTTCCATGGTGCGCAACCTGCTGAATCTCGGCATCGACGTGTATCTCATCGACTGGGGCTATCCCAGCCGCGGGGATCGCTGGTTGACGATGGACGATTACATCAATGGCTACATCAACAACTGTGTGGATACGGTTCGCCAGCGGCATGGCGTGGAGAAGGTCAATATCCTCGGCATTTGTCAGGGCGGCACCTTCAGCCTGTGCTACACGACGCTGCATCCCGACAAGGTGAAAAACCTGGTCACGATGGTCACGCCGGTCGACTTCCATGTGAGAGAGGGACTGCCGAACCTTTGGGCAGGATGCGAACTCGGACCGCAGGGCATGGATGTCGACAGCCTTGTGGATGCCTTCGGCAACATCCCGGGCGAATTCATGAATCTCGGCTTTTTGATGCTGAAGCCGTTTCAGCTTGGGCTAGGGAAATATCTGGAGATGATCGATATTCTGGACGATGAGCAGAAATTGGAAAGCTTTCTGCGGATGGAAAAATGGATCTTCGACAGCCCCGACCAGGCCGGGGAAACCTACCGCCAGTTCATGAAGGACTTTTATCAAGAGAATAAATTGATCAAAGGCGAGGTGAAGATCGGCTCGGAGACGGTCGATCTTCGCAAGCTCCGCGTCCCGGTGTTGAATGTCTACGCCGAGCAGGACCATCTGGTGCCGCCCGAATCATCCATCGCTTTAAAGCACTACATCGGCAGCACCGACTACACGCTCAAGTCTTTTCCGGTCGGGCACATCGGGATGTATGTGAGCAGCAAGGTGCAGCGCGATCTGCCGCCCACGCTGTCGCAGTGGCTGACCGCGCGAGGCTCATGAGGTGATCGTGACGCAGCACAACAAGAAGAAGACGCACGCCAAAGGGGCGGCTCACCCGGAGCGGAAGACTCCCCCACCGGCGCCGCCACGGCATTTCTCTGAGAACCCACAGCATCGTCCTATCCAATCAGTCCAACAACAACCAGCCGCACAACCAACGAGGAGGTCGATCATGGCTGCAGAAGACATCAAGCGGACCGCGGAAAAAACCGGCGAAGAGATCAGGCATAATTTTGAAGGCATGACGAACGTCTGGGAAGAGGCGTACCAGGGCGGCATCCAAGCCAGCTACCGGTGGCTTGAGGCGAACCAGCGGTTGGCGTCATTAACGCTCAATTACTTTATGGGTTTGAACCGCACATTTATGGATAGCTTCATCAAGCCGGTCGCGCAGGGAGACGTCCGGTCGCACGGACAGCCCGGAGAGCAGTTCAGGCCGAAATAAGCGTTCATGCAGGAGAGGGGAGGCACTAACCTCCCCTCTCTGGAACGGCTTGCCTAGAATCGTTCGATCATGATCGCGAGCGCTTCGCCGCCGCCGATGCAGAGGCTTGCGATCCCGCGCCGCCCACCACGGGCTTCGAGCGCATAGAGCAGCGTCGTCAGGATCCGCGCGCCAGTTGCGCCGATCGGATGACCGAGCGCCACCGCTCCGCCGTTCACATTCACTTTTTTCGGGTCGAGCCCCAAATCCCGATAGATCCCGACCGCCACCGCGGAAAATGCCTCGTTGATTTCGAACAGGTCGATATCGGCAATGGACAGGCCCGTCTTTTTGAGGACGCGCTTGATCGCTTCGATCGGCGCAATCGTGAACCACTCCGGCGCGAGCGCGGCGCCCGCTGACGCGACGATGCGGCAGAGCGGCTGCAGTCCGAGCGATTTGGCATGGTCCTCGGCCATCACCACGACGGCGGCCGCCCCGTCATTGCACGAGGGTGAGTTGCCGACCGTGAGGATGCCCTTCTCCTGGAACGCCGGCTTGAGCGTGCGCATCTTGCCCAACTCCGCCTTGTTCGGCTCTTCATCATCCACGACGACCACCGCCGCGCCTTTCCGCTGCGGTACCTCCACGGGCGCGATCTCCCGCTTGAAGGCACCGGATGCAATCGCCTCTTTCGCGCGGCGATAGCTCTCCAATGCGAAATCATCCGCTTCAGCTCGCGTGATGTTGAACTTCTGCGCGCAGAGCTCCCCGCCGTCCCCCATGTGGAAATTGTTGTACACATCCCACAATCCGTCTTTGATCAAGCTATCGGTCACTTCACCATGCCCGAGTCGATAGCCCTGCCGCGCCTTTTCCAAGAGGTACGGCGCCCGCGACATATTCTCCATCCCGCCGGCGACGACAATGCGTGCTCTGCCGACCGCGATTGCATCGGCGGCCATCATGACGGTCATGAGGCTCGAGCCGCACACCTTGTTCACGGTTGTGGCGCCCACGGAATGCGGGATCCCCGCGCCGATCGCGGCCTGCCGGGCCGGCGCCTGCCCAAGCCCTGCCGGCAACACGCAGCCCATATAGACATCGTCCACCTGATCGCCCGAGATGCCGGCGCGTTTGAGCGCGTCGGCAATCACGATGCTCCCGAGTTTCGTGGCCGGCATATTGGCGAAGACACCATTGAAGCTTCCCAAGGGGGTTCTCACCGCGCTGACAATAACCGCAGCCTGTTGTGTGTTCATGCGTGTTTCTCCGGCGGGCGCTCGGCCCGTCTTGATTGTTGATGCACGGAGCGGAAACGGACATTGACGTGACCATGCAGCGGACGACTTGGCCTCAACCTGGGCGTTGTTTTCTGAGCAGGGCGGCCCTGTTCACCAAGCCGAACAGGACGTGATGGTAGGCGAGGACGGCACCATGGAGGGCGGCAATATGCACGAGGTCCTCGCCGGTGGACTGGGCGACGTGCAGGATGCGCTCGCGCATCGCGTTAAACTCCGGGCTGGACTCCGGCGGGTCGCCTCGGTCAAGAGCCGCGGCGATGGATGCGGTGCGCTGCTCCAGTTGGACGGCATCCCATTCCATTATCTCGGCGAGGCCGGCGAGATACCGGGAAAGTTCGATACCCAGCGCTTCCGCTTCGCGCGTTTCCCGTTCGAGCGTGCCTGGCCACGGGGACCCGCTCTGGTCGATACGTTCCACGCGGTCGGCTGCCATGCCGGTATAGCTTGAGAGGAAGCGGGTGCGCGCCTGGGGGGTGAGCAGCGCATTATATTCCGCATTGAGGAGATTCATTGCGGGATCGGGGAGGCTCATACTTGACCTCAGATAATTCTACGCAATACTTTCGGGTAATATAGCATTGGATTTACACCGAGTAAATATTTTGTTCCGAAAAAATTTACCGTGTTCGGTATGGGTTTGTACGGTTTAAAGATTGTCTAACGTGGTTCTTTTGCGAGCATGCACGCTGCTTGTCTTCATGGTCGTGCTGCTTGGAAGTCTCGAGAATGCGGCGGCGATGCATCAGGTGGCACATTGCCGCCCGCTTCCCGCAGAGGTTGCCTTCCCGCAGGATTTTCCGGTGCTAACGGACCACGAATGGCAGTACAGCATCGGCGGGTGGGGCGGGATCGCCAAAGGCCATTCGTTGCGCCGGCGCCCCGTCGTGTTTGTGCATGGCAATACACGCGACGCGGGCGATTGGGATGAACACGGTATGAGTGTGAAGCAGCGTTTCGTCGAGGCCGGGTATTCGGCGCAGGAACTTTGGGCGCTCTCCTATAACGGCAAATCCAGCAAGTTTCTGCCGGCACAGGCGCGATGCCGCACCGCGGCGCAAATCAATGTGCCAGATCTCGCCGCGTTTCTCGAGGCCGTTTCGGCCTACACCGGCGCGGAAAAGCTCGACATCGTTGCGCACTCGCTAGGCGTGGTGGTCGTTCGGAAGACGCTGGTGGAGCATCCCGAGCTCGCGGGAAGGGTCGTCCATATCGCGGCGATCGCCGGCCCCAACCATGGAACCACCGTGTGCCGGCGTGCCTGGCTTATTTGGGTGATCGGATGGCGGCAGTTCAGCGGATGCGATGAGATCGCACCGGGGTCGGCGTGGCTGCGAAGCTTGAACGGACCGCAGGGCGAACGCGAAGCGATGAGCCCCGCGAAAGTCATGACGATTTACGACGGGACCGGCACGGATCCGTTCTATTTACGCTGGCTGTTTGCGATGCCCGTCCGTGATCAGGACAGTCCCGCGCTCCGCGGCGTGGACAACCGGACGTTCCCGGGGTTCACGCATGATGAACTCCGGAGCCACCCGGCCGCCGTCTCGCGCTATCTGAGTTTTATTCAGGACGACGCCACCCCTTAACTTTCCATCATCTGCAGTCCGGTATCCGATCATGCCCGCACACAAGGCCGCTGCGTCGGTTTTTCGTGCGGCTAGGGGGACGTTGCGCTCTTGATTTCTGAATTCTGGTCCTTTAGAGTGCCTCAACGCGCGACCGCGCGTGTCCACGCTATGCTCCTAAGCGACATAGGCCATTCTATAATTCTGGCCTTCTGTTGGCCCTCGCGTACCCAAGCGTTCCTTGTGAGTTCCTGTTCTATGGAACGAGCAGATTTTAGAGTGTTCGTGCTATGCTAAACGGCTAGTGTTTTTTTATGGAAGAGGGTGCTATTGCTCGGCCAGGAGTCGCGATTTTTCCCTGATACGATTTTTGCCGTGATTGAGGCTAACTAAAGGGGCCGGGCCCTGTGCAACAGAAACCTTTGAACCCCGCCAGGTCCGGAAGGAAGCAACGGTAAGGAGGCCCTTCTGTGTGCCGCAGGATCACCTGGCCCCGGTTTTAATCGGGCAGAAGTCCATATCTGATCAATAAATAACGTTTGACGGATCACGAGGTTATGGAATACCAAGTCTCAGCCCGTAAGCACCGCCCGATGTCGTTTGCCGAAGTGAGCGGTCAGCCTCACGTCGTCCGCACATTGACCAACGCGTTGTCCTCCGGCCGTCCCGCGCACGCCTATCTGTTCTCCGGAATGCGCGGCATCGGGAAAACCACCATGGCCCGTATCCTCGCGAAGGCGCTGAACTGCGAGCAGGGGCCGACAGCGACGCCCTGTCTGAAGTGCCCCAGTTGCGTGGAGATCGGCCGGGGCGGCTCCTTCGATGTCATGGAGATTGACGGGGCGTCCAGTAACAGCGTGGATGACATCCGCGAGATGCGGGAAACCGTGAAGACATCGCCCGCGCGGGACCACTATCGGGTCTATATCATTGATGAAGTGCACATGCTGTCCTCCGCCGCGTTCAATGCATTGCTCAAAACCCTGGAAGAACCGCCGAGCCACGTCGTGTTTATTTTCGCCACGACCGAATCACACAAGATTCCCCAGACGATTCTGTCCCGGTGCCAGCACTTCACCTTCCGCCGGATCTCGCGGCGTGAAGTGATGGACCAACTGCAGCGGGTGGCAAAGGCCGAGGGGATCACTATTGATGAGCGCAGCCTGAGCGCGCTCGCGCGGGCGTCGGATGGCAGCATGCGGGATGCGCTGAGCCTTCTGGATCAAGCGGTCGCCTTCGGCGGAAAGAAAGTGACGAGCGATCAATTGTTGGCGTTGCTCGGTTCCGTCCCCGGCGAATTGCTGCATGCCGTGCTTCGGGCGGTCTGGGATCAAGATGCCGCGCGGGCATTGCGAGCGCTCGCCGAGGTGCAGGATCGTGGCAGCGACCTGCGGCAGTTTTGTGGCGAATTGGTGGAATATGCGAGGAATATGCTGGTCGCGAAGATCGTCCCGGATGGAGACGACTTGATCGAACTCGCCCCGGAGGAGCAGGCCGAAATTAAGGCCGATGCCGCGCGTCTCGGCCTTGAGCAGATTCAGGATCTGTCCAAGATCTTTCTTCAAGCCGAGGAAGGAATCCGGACGAGCGTGCATCCGTGGTTTGTGGTGGAGATGGCGGTCGTCAAGGCGAGCCGATTGGGGAAGGATCAGTCATCGGGCACCCGCGTAGAAGTTTTTCCGCAGCATCGGCCCACGCCACCTGTGAAACCCACGGGGGCCACCGAAGTCCGCCATGTTTCGGGTTCCCCTTCCATGAAGCCGGCAACTTTACCCCCTCACACTCTCCAGTCAGCGTCGGCGAACGTTCCCGGGGAGCCGATTAGTCTTGATTGGGAGGCGGTCGTGTCACGAGTCAATGCCGACCGGCCGAACATCGGTGCTTTTCTTGAAAACAGCGCGATGATCCGTATCGAAGGGGATATGGTGACCGTCGGTTGTCCTTCTTCGACCATGATGATGTTGAAGGAGGAGTACCAGAAGCATATTGGGGATGCGTGCAATGCCGTATCCGGCCGGGTTCTTCGAGTGAAATTCGTGAGGCTGGACGGCGCGGGGAGCGCCAAGACAGTGTCTGAGATCCAGAGCGCGCGCGATGCGGCGACGGATCACCGTCTTCGGGAAGAAGCCCTGGCGAATCCTCTTGTGAAAGAGGCGCTCGCAGTCTTCACAGGTGAAATCAAGGAGGTTCGACGCAGGCCGGCGGTTCCTCAAGACAGTAAGCCGGATTGAGAAAGGCATACGCTCATGTCTAAAAATCCTTTCGGAGGCATCGGGAATCTCGGAAATATCATGAAGCAGGCGCAGGCCATGCAAGATCGCATGGCGAAGATTCAAGCCGAAGTCGCCACGAAGACCGTCCAGGCGTCCTCGGGGGGCGGCATCGTCACCGCCGTGGCAAACGGTGCGATGGAACTGGTCTCCATCAAGATCGACCGTGAGGTGCTTCAAGGCGATGACCTTGACATGTTGCAGGACCTCGTTGTTGCGGCTGCGAACGAGGCATTGCGGAAGGCGAGGGAGATGGTGGCGGAGGAGATGAAGGGGGCCACGGGAGGCTTTCAAATCCCGGGCCTTTTCTAATACGCAATGGATCACAAGGGTATTTTGGCCGCGTTGGTTGGTGAGCTCACGAAATTACCCGGCATTGGCCGGAAGACCGCTCAGCGTTTGGCCTTCCACATCTTGAAGCAGCCCGACGAGGACGCGACGCGGTTGGCGGACGCGATTCGAGCGGTCAAGGAACGTCTCGGCCTGTGCCGGCAGTGCCGAAACATCGCGGAAGGCGATCTCTGCGGGATCTGTCAGGACCCGAAACGCGATCAGACAAGGGTCGTAGTGGTGGAGGAAGTCCCGACATTGCATGCGATTGAGGCGACTGGCGGCTATAAAGGGCTGTATCACGTCCTGGCAGGCGCGCTTTCGCCTCTGGACGGGGTCGGCCCGGCGGACATCAAAGCCCAGGACCTCGTCGATCGAGTTGCGGGGAGCGCCGTTGAGGAGGTCATCGTGGCCACTTCTCCGACCATTGAAGGAGAAGCGACGGCGATCTATCTCTCGCGTTTGATCGCCCCGCTTGGCATACGCATCAGCCGGATTGCGTTGGGCGTGCCGGTCGGGATGGACCTGGAATATGCCGATGAGGTGACGCTGCTGAAGTCGCTCGACGGCCGTCGGGAAATAGCCTGATCAGCGACAGGAGTGATAGGCGCATGAAGGCGAAACAGAAAGCGATAAAGAAAAAAGCCCCTCCTCCAGCGTCCACCCGCCGAAGGCCTATCTCCAAGCCCGTTTCCAAGGTTAAGAAACCGGCCGGTAAATACGGGGCGATCCGCGAAGGACTCAGGCGCCAGCGTATGGCGCTTCTCAAAGAAGCCGGCGTCATCCTCACCAAGGATCCGGACGGCGCGACCAGTTCCGATGTCACCGACCAGGCCCAGGCCGAGGTCGAGCGGAATTTCATTCTGCGGCTGAAAGAGCGCGAGCAGAGATTGCTGCAGAAGATCGACGAAGCGGTGGAACGCATCGACAAGGGGGTATTTGGAATTTGTCGCAGCTGCGGGAACGAGATTCCCTTGCCGCGTTTGCAGGCCCGTCCTGTCACCGATCTCTGCATCGAATGTAAGACCAGGCAGGAAAACGACGAGAGCATCCGCGCCCGCTAGTCCGTCCTCATCCTACTTTTCAGATTTCCGCAACGCCTGCACGCGATCCTTTGCTTTGGCGATGCGCTCGCGCTCGCCCGGCGTGAGCTCTACAAAGGCCAGGTAATTCTCATACGCCGTGAGCGCGCGCCGCGGCTGGACGGCTTCGATGGCCTCTGCCAGATTGAAGTGGGCCAGCGCATAATTCGGTTTCAGGCCGATGGCTTTGTGAAAAAGCTCCACGGCTTTCGCATTGTCCCCTGCCATCCCATATATTTTGCCGAGGTGGTTCACCACTTCCGGAATCGCGGGCCTGATTTTGAGGGAGGTTTCAATGGCGGTCTTCGCCTCGGGCAGCAGTCCCTTGTCACGGTAGGCAAGCCCCAGTCGGTGATAGGCTTCGGCCTGGTACAACGTTTCGCTCAGCCCGATATCAATGGCGCGCTTATAGGCCTCGATCGCCACGTCGACCTGAGCGTCCCCGCACAGCGCAAAATGCGCAACCTCGCCCTTCGCAAACTGTTGACGCGCGATGTAGTCTCGACTTTCACTATCATAGGGACCATACAGCATGGGAGGCACCGCACCAGCCGGCAGAAGAATCAGGATCAGGTATTCCGGCTTATACGGTGAGAGTAAGGGAGCGTAGGCCGTCAGCATATTCGCATCCACATGGAGCAACTGCCGTTCCCCACGGGGAATGACGATGGCCCGGCCGCTGATGCGCTCTCCTTGGTCTGCGTACAGACGTCCGGAGCGCGCGCCGGGAGAACGTGCCGCGACAGCGGGCGTCAAAATAAATTCAGTCGCGATTTGCTTGGCCATCCAGGCCCGGTACGATTGCTGCGAGGCGACGTCCACGCCCTCATAAATGACGCCGATATAGCCGACGATAATGCCGCGATCGTCGAAAAACAGGTGATATTCGCTGTCCCGTCCCGCTGTCGGACGGTACACGGTGATTTCTTCACCCATTCCCCATGACGACCGTTCGGTCCTGTGCCCGGTCTCGTGCATCAGCGTGTTTTCCCGCCGATCGCACAGAGACCACGCCGGCGTCGGCGTGATTCGAGGAGCAGAGGGAAGGGTGGCGGGAGGGGTTTTCGGTGAAAGATCTCCACCGCATGCCACGAGCGTGCCCGCGAGGGCCACGGCAATCCACCAGGGTCGAAGAGAAGTCAGAAAAGAGAGTGCCATCAAACTAAAACGGGGCCGGCTTGAGGCCCGGCCCCGTCTCAACCAGGAGAAAAGAACTTCAGCGCGAAGGCCAGTGGTACCGGTACTTCAGCGAATCTTGCCGGTAATTCTCATCCTGAGCCGTGTAGCCGAACAAGTCGGGGACGGCCGATCCCAGCGCATACAGCGGCTGGTTGATGATCAAATCCGCCGCCACGCCGAAGGGATAGAGGAGATATGCCACCCAGCGCAAGGGATAGCCTCCATCCCAACCCGGATACATCAGGCCCTCGTCAATGCCGGGAGGTAGTTCTCCGGGCCTCGGCGCCGGATACGTACCTGTCGCACAGCCTGATACACCCAGACTGACTGCGAGCAAAATGACCATGAGAGCGCAGGTGAAACGCATATCATGCCTCCCTTCAATAGACATTAGAGGCAAGGAGTGTACCTTAGAATCGTTTAAATGTCCAGAGGAATGTACTTAGGAAAATGGTGGGCGATGCAGGTCTTGAACCTGCGACCTCTTGCGTGTGAAGCAAGCGCTCTCCCCCTGAGCTAATCGCCCTTCGCATGACAGACGTTGAAAATCTAGCACAACACGCGAAATCGCGTCAATTCGCAACTACATGATCTGCAAAACAAAACACTTCAGGTACTCGGTTTCCGGCATCCCTAGCAGGATCGGATGGTCGGCCGACTGTCCGGTACGCGACACCAGCTTGATAGCTCGTCCGACATCGCCGGCTGCGTCCAGCAGCAATTCTCGAAAGCTCTCCGCCGACAAGTGGTGGGAGCACGAGCAGGTGACAAGAAAACCGCCCTCTCTGAGCAGACGCATTGCCCTGAGGTTGATCTCTTTATAGCCTCGGATGGCCTCCGTGAGGCGTCCGCGATTCTTCACAAAGGCCGGCGGGTCCAGGATGACCAGGTCAAACGTTTCTTGGCGGCGGTCCCGCTCATTGAGATCATCAAACACGTTGCGGGTTTGAAATTGGCATCGGTCGCCGTAGCCGTTCTCGTTCGCCAGTTCTACCGCATGTGCAATGGCGAGCGACGCCTGATCGACCCCGATAACCTGGGAGGCCCCATACTGAGCGGCATGCAGTCCCCACAACCCCAGATAACAAAAGCAGTCCAGCACCTCGGCTCCCGTCACAAGGCCTTGCAACAATCGATAATTGTCGCTCTGATCGAGGAACAGTCCGGTCTTCTGGCCTTCCAAGAGGTCCACACCAACCTTGAGCCCATTCATTTGGACAGGTGTCTGCGGCGCACCGCGAAGGACGAGACGCTCGCGATTGAGACCTTCCCGTTCACGCATGGGGGAATCATTCCTCACCACGATGCTCGTAGGCTGTATCACTTCGTCCAACGCGCCAAGAATACTGTCACGGTGCCGTTCCATGCCGGCCGTCAGAATCTGGAGGCATACGGCATCTCCATAGCGGTCCACGATCAGGCCCGGCAGCCCGTCCGCTTCGCCATGGACGAGACGGTATGGATTCGAACGCGCGTCCGGCGGCCTGGCTTGGAACATTCGCTGACGCCAGGACCGCGCCCGCCGGAAGCGCTCAATGAAGAAGGAGCGATCTATCGGCACTGGGGAGCGGTCCAGCAGGCGGATCAAGATCGTGCTGCGGGGATTCAGATAGCCGCGCCCGAGGAACTGTCCGCGGGCGTCGAGGACATCCACGAGATCGCCGGCTTCCGCATGCGTAGGCGATCTCTCAACCTCGTTTTTGTAGATCCACGCATGCCCGGCGAGTAGTCGGCGCTCCACGCCGGGCCGGATTCGAACGCGGTGAATGGCGTCAGGGATGGCGGGACCTCGAACGTGCCATGCAGCGGGAATGCGACATTTAGTCGACCGACTGCTCGGACGCCATGAGCCGCTTTTTGAGAATCCACATCTCGTACAGCGGGGCGCCGGCCATGACGAGAAAGGCTCCCACCATCAGGACGTCACCGAGAAGCATGACCAATGCAAAGTGCGGACTGATGTAGAGAATGAGCCACGGCGAGGCGAGATCGATCGCGACGCCGCCGAAGGCCAGCAGGGTCATGGCTGTTTTCAAGCCCTGACTGGCCATCGTCAAATAGAACACGTGACAGAGGATCAGGAACACGACCGGCATCGTGAAGAAGTGAAAATGGGTCGTTTCCGCCAACTCGCGGAAGGATTTGGATTCCCCGAACGTTGCGTCCGAACCGAGGTAGTGCTCGGCAATCCCCGTATAGGAGAGCCCGGTCGTCGTGTGCGCCCAATAGATCGTGAACAGGAAACCGGCGAACAGCGTCAAGATGAACAATGTGTAGAGCAGGCGAATGTTCTTGTCGGTGTCGAGCAGCCGGAAACGGGTATTGAAATTTCGCATCGTCAGCGGGCTTTCAGGAAGAACTCTTCCACCAGCACGAGCGCGCGTTTCACGCCCGCGCTGACGGAGCGCACCGACATTGTGGCGCCTGTGATATTAATGATGTCCTTATTGATGCGGATCGGGTCCTGCGTCGTCTTGCCCTCATATTGATAGTTGAACCGCTTCATGCGCACCTCGTTTCCCTTGCTCTCCCGATACACCAGAATCTCCACCGACGTGACCCGTCCGTCGGGAGACACGCCGACCATGTATGTGATCGGGCGATGCTTGCCGATCGTCTCCTGGATCACCGCGTACCCATCGACCTTGCCGTTGCTCTCGGCCTTGAAGGCGCGAAACGACTCTTCGGGAAATTTCCAGCCGATGCGTTCCTGGATACGGGCTTTCTGCTCGGGCACGAGACGGAGGTCCTCCGCATGGATGCGCGATTTCGGAAAGAGGAGTTTGAGCGCTTGCTCCTCGGTGAGATAGACCTCTATGGATCCCAGTTCCTCCTCGGTCAACCAGCGCTTGAGATCAGGGTCCCATGTCCGCTTCGGGGGATCGGCGGCGGCAGCTAGGGAGAGCCATCCGGAAAACACGATTAGTGTGACGCCACAGGCACGGATCAGCATCCCTTTTCCTTCAGACGCCGAGAAATTTCCCCGGCGAGGGCGGATTCCTCCGCGGGATTTCCGGGGATTGATCGCCATTGCCGCATCCGGACACCCATAGGGGTCCATTCCTCCCGAAGCTGAGAGACCACCGCAGTCGTCCCGTGACTGTCGCCTTTGACGTCAACGATATATTTCACGCGCTCTTTGTTCACGTCGCGTTGCATGACTCCCGCTTTGCTGGACGATTCGACTTCCATCCAGGCCGACTCCACAACTCCCTTCGGTTTGTCCACCGATTCCAATCGGCCGCCCTCGAGAGCCGCAATCGCGGTATCCCAGACCTGGTCAAATGAACAGCCAGACGACGTAATCGGTTTATCCGCCAGCGTGAGGCATCCGGGAACAAGACATAAGAGAGACACCACGATGAGAGCTGGGCGCACCATAGATGTCATTTCGAAGAGGCGCGGCATCTTAACGTCGGCCCTTCTCAAAAGCAAGGCGTCCGCCGGCACGCAGCGGACGCCTTCTCTCCCGAACCGCCTTTGGTCCGGGACACACAGGCAGGAGGGCGCCCGCCTGCAGGGCACGCGATCAGAAGTATGTGGCGACGGACAGCACGAGGCCATCATTGTTGATCCGGTTGTTTTTGCCGTTCTCAAAATTGAACTGGTAATCGATTTTGAACACCGTGTCCTGGACCGGTCGGAAATTCAGGCCGACGGTCAACCGCTGAAGGTCTCCGGGACCGCCCACGACGTCCTGGTTAGTATTGATGTCATCCCACCGCAAGACCGCTGTGAAGGTGGAAGCTTCAGTAAAGTGACTGGGCGACCATCGCCGTAAGAACTCAGGCATAAAATGATAATTGCCCTGGACATAGTATCCGCCCATACGTTGCGGCAGCAGCTGACCGGCGAACGCGGGATCGGCCGCAGGGTTGCCGAACAGATCTTTTGAGTTGTCCCTGGCATAGGCCCATGCGGCTTCACCGATGAGTTGGAACGGCCCGCGCTGCAACGTCCAGTCGAACGCCACGATGCTGAGAGGCCGTTTGCTGAAAGGGTCGTACGTTCCGTAATAGCCCGATCCGCCGAGTTCGATGCCCAGCATGGGACTGAATGCGATACGGCCGACCACGGCTTTTCCATTGTTGTTGTCGAGACCGTCGTCCACCGTAGAGACTCGTTGTCGGGCATCACGCAGGCTTGAGCCGGACGTGATCACCGGCGTGCCGACGTTATCGTACCCGTTGAATCCTTGTGTCACATAGATTTCATAGTCGAGCTTCGAGAGCCGGGTGGGATAGAACGTCCCGTAAAAGCCCGCGCCGGTTTCCGACAGGGTGGAAGGAATAATGAGCGTGCTGACGAGCGGCCGGTCGCTCAATTCGTTCAACGGGGAGTCATGGAGCAGATTGAATTTACCGACGGGCAGCAGAATGATGCCCGCGCGGAGGTTGAGGGGTTCCTTGATGAGATAGTCGATTGTCGCAAACTCCAGGCTGACCTCGATCCCCGAACCCGAGTTGGATTTCGACCGTACGCCGTGTTCGATCTCCAGTTCGGCGGCGACCTTGAGACGATCCGTGATGTCGGAATAGAAAAACGGCACGAAGCGCTGCTGATCGAAGGAACTGCTGGTGTTTGTGTTGACGCCATTCAACGTGTTGCCGGTTCCGATGCTGCTGTTCTTGAACGTCCGGTATTGAAAATCCATGTAGCCGCCCACCGTTGTTTTCGGCGCCGAAACAAATGGCTTGGCATAGATGAGTTTTCCGCTTCCGGTGCTGCCAAAGCTCAATCCGGGCTCGCTATCCTTCTTTGTTTTGAGGCCGCCCTCATCGGATTCGTGCTTCTTGACGTCGCTCAACTCCTTTTCCACGGCATCAAGCCGCCGTTTCAACGCGTCAAATTCTGCATCGCTCACGGCCATGGCATCCCAAGGACCGCAGAGGAGCACGCACATGGCAAACGTCCCGACTATTACCGTACGTCGCATCGTCATCCTCCTTGGTATGGACCCACGCGGGACTCGACACCCGGCCAATAGGCCCATTATTTGATTTTGAGAACGAGTCTTAATATCTTATGTGGGAAACAAGAGTCAAGAGAATTCGTAAGGGTAGGATTTATTGCCTGGGGAACAGGACGATATGGGTCGCGATCACCTTGATATCCACAGTTGTACCAACTGGAAACACCGTAGTCGAGGGCTCACTACTGTGAAGGTGCTGGCCCGAGGGGAGAAGGATGGTGTAGAGGTTTTCGGAGCCTCTAAACAGGCGTCCGACAATTTGGGCTCCTCCGGGAGACGCCGGAGCGATGTGGACGTCGTCCGGCCGGATCATGATGTCGACGTCGGTACCCGATCGGTGCCCCCCGACATTCTCGAAGAGACCGACCTCCGTCTGAATCTTTCCGTTCAGCACGCGTCCGGGGAGGAAATCCGCCTGTCCGACGAAATTGGCGACGAACGGAGTGGACGGCGTATGGTAGATCGCCTCCGGTGTATCTAATTGTTCCAACCGCCCGCTGTTCAGCACCGCAATGCGGTCGGCCATTGCGAAGGCTTCGTCATGGTCGTGCGTCACCAGAATGGCGGTCGTGCCAGTGCGATGGAGAATCTCCTGGACTTCTTCGCGCATCTGGCCCCGCATGTCGGGATCCAGGTTGCTGAAAGGCTCATCCAAAAGAATCACGATGGGCTTGGGAGCAAGGGCGCGGGCGAGCGCGACGCGTTGCTGTTGCCCGCCCGAAAGCTCGTGGGGGTAGCGTAACTCCATGCCTTTTAATCCAACGAGCTTGATCGTGTCGACGACGACAGGGGAAGACGGCGAACGAGTTTCCCGTCGAAGACCGAACGCGATGTTCTCCGCAACCGTCAAATGAGGAAACAGAGCGTAGTCCTGAAACACCATCCCCACCCCTCGATGTTCAGGCGGCACCCATTGCTCGGGGCTGCACACCGTCCGCCCACCGATCCGAATCTCCCCCCTCTGAGGCCGTTCGAAGCCGGCGATGGCGCGAAGCGCCGTGGTTTTGCCGCAACCGCTGGGTCCAAGAATGGAAAGCAGCGTACCTTCTCCGACTTCAAAATTCAGATCGTACAGAGCCGGCACCGTGCCGGTCGGGTAAACGAGGGAGAGATGGGTGACTTCGATCAGCATCAGATGAGCTTCTTCTCCCGCAAACGAGTAACGACGAGCCAGGGAAGCGCGGTAAAGCCGATCAGCATTAATGACAGCGCGGCGGCCTTCGCATATTCGGCCTCGACGGTATGGATGTAAACCCGCACCGGCAACGTATCGAATCCGGCAGGTCGCAGCAACAAGGTGGCATCCAGTTCTTTCATTGTGCTGATGAAGACCAAGGCACAGACACCGAACAGCGTCGGTCGAAGCAGCGGCGCGAGCACCTGGCGTAACACCCTTGATGGCGTGGCAGCCAGGGACCGGGCCGCTTCCTCAAGATGCGGGTTAATGCCGGCCAGGGCGGCGTCAACTCCTTGCACTGCCTGTGTCAGGAAGCGGATCAAATAGGCCACGATGAGCAACGCCACTGTTCCATACAGCCACGGCGCATAGGTGTTATAGAGAAGGATCAAGCTGAGCCCGAGCACGGTTCCAGGGATGGCGTAGCCCAGTTGAACGATGCCCGGTATTCCGCTGCCCGCCGGCTTGATACGGCGTCCTGTCTGTGCCACGACCAACCCTATCAGCACAGCCGCCAGTGCCGTTGCCGACGCAAGGCCCAGACTATTTTTTAAAAATCCCCATTGTTCGCCGAAGACTTCGGCGAGTTGGCCCGCTGAGCCGGCCTGCGAAAGGAGCACCGCCAGGGGAATGAAGACAGATAGCCCGAGGATGCTGCAGGCGAGCGCGAACCCCGGCCACCGCCACCGGCCCAGAGGAATGGGCCGTGCAACGCGGGCCGTGCCGGTCACCGTGACATAGGAACCGCGATTCAATAAGACCCGCTGACCCAGCAGGACGGCGATTGTAATGAGCACCAGAACAAAGGAGAGCATTGCGGACGCCGACTGGTCGAAGCGCGTGTTGAGCTGGTGATAGATCTCGGTCGTGAAGACATGTACCCTCAACAACGACAGCGAACCGAAGTCGGACATCGCATACAGAAAAACAAGAAGGCCGCCGGCAAGAATGCTCGGCCGCAACATCGGCAGCGTGATGCGTCGGAACACGCCGAGTCGCCCTTCCCCCAAAGACCGCGCCGTTTCTTCAACGGCAGGATTCGTGGATTCGAGCGCACCGCAGACCAGGAGGAAAATGTACGGATACGTCACGAGCCCCAGGACAAAGATGCCGCCCCAGTATCCGTAGATGTTCACCCATTGCCCGTGCACGCCGGTCAACGCGGTGAGCCAGCTGTTCACCGTCCCCACGGGACCAAGCAAGGCGATGTAAGTCAACGCGGCGATGTAGGAGGGGATGGCGAGAGGAATGACGCCCAGCCATCGAAACAGCGAGCGACCGGGGACATCCGTGCGGATCACGAGCCAGGCCAATGGCAGAGCCAGCACCATGGCCCACACCGTGGCCAGCGTCGCGAGCGCCAGGGTTTTTCCGGCGAGCGTCACGACGGTGGGTACGGAGATGGCCTGTAACGCCCCCGGTTTCAAGGCCGAAGAGAGCAGGTAGAGCAACGGAGAGAGGACGAGTCCGGCAGCCATGGCGGACAGGATGAACAGAAGTGCCATGAAGGGGGAGCTTTTCCGGTCAGCGGAAACAGTCCCCGCCGGCATGGTGGCAATCGCGTTTGGCTGAGCGTCCTTCATTTCACCAATCCGGGCTGAGTCCTGCGAGGAGCTTCAGAGTCGGTTCCGCCAACTCCGCCAGACGCTCTTCGCTGGTTTTTGGAGTTTTGATAGCTTTTGCAGGGAGGACTTCCCCGGGGTCCATTCCGGGAATGATGGGAATTTCATAATCAGCGGTCACCAAAATGCGCTGTCCATCCGGGGAGAGCACGAAATCAATAAATCGATGAGCGGCGTCACGATTCGCCGCACCTTTAATGACCGCCGCGGCATTGGGGCTGATCGGTGTGCCGATGTCGGACGGTCCCTGATCAGGGTACGCGACCCCGACGGGCAGGCCGTTTTTCTTCGCGAGGTAATAATTGGGCGAGTTCGTGAGGCCGATGGCGAACTCACCCCGGCCGACCCCCTGCCAGACTTCGGTATTGTCCGCGAGGATCTTGAGGCCATTTGCGTGCAAGCCTTTGAGATAGTCCCGCGTGAACGCCTCACCTTTTTCCGCCACCAACGTGGAGACCCAGGCGAGCGTCGTCCGTTCGCGGGTGCCCGCAATCGCGAGCTTGCCCTTCCATTGGGGTTTTGTGAGATCGAAGACGGACCTCGGGACATCCTTTTCACGGACAAGATTTTTGTTGTACAAAATAATCCGCGCGCGTCCGGAGATTCCGGTCCACATTCCGGAGGTGCTTTTGAAGTCGCCCGGGACGGCCTTTGTCTTGGGGGACTGATAGGGATCGAACAGTCCTTCCTTGGCGAGAATTTCCATGATGCCGCCTTCGGTGGAAATGAAGAGGTCGCCGCGGGGAGTGGACTTTTCCATGCGAATCTCGTTGGCGAGGCCGGAGGTCTTGCCGACTTTCAAGTCCACGGGAATGCCGGTCAATTTCGTGAAGGCCTCGACGACGGGCTTGATGGCTTTTTCCTTTCGGCCCGAGTAGATGACGAGGCTCCCAGCGGCGGCATGTGCGAGGAAGGCCGGCGCCAGCCACACGAAACCGAGCAGCAAAATGCCAAGGACCGGAAGGACCCTAAAGATAATAATATTGAGACCCGATCGCATGTTAGCTCCTAAAGAAGCGGTCAATTTTTACAGTTGCTGCAAATGCCGTAGAGTTCCAGCTTGTGTGTCGTGATCGTGAAGCCGTGGCGGGCAGCCACTTCTTCCTGCAAATGTTCGATGTCGCAATTTTCAAACTCGACGATTGCCCCGCATTGCGTGCAGATCATGTGATCGTGATGCCGTTTGTTGACCACATTGTCGTAGTGGGTCTGAGAACCGAAATGGCGCTCCTGCGCAATGCCTGAATCGCACAGGAGATTGAGTGTGCGGTAGATGGTCGCCAAGCCAATGTGCGGCTTGTGACGACTGAGCATGCGGTAGAGATGTTCCGCGGTCACGTGCTCCATCGAGAGGAAGGCGTCAAGAATCACCTCGCGTTGCTTCGTGACCTTCAGTCCATGCTTCGCGAGGTGAGTACGTAGCAGTGCCCATTCCTTTGTGTGTTTCATGTGAAATTGCCGTAATTGAGACTCATTATTAGAACCGAATTACTCACCTCCGTCAAGTTGTTTCCGATGCCGGGGGTTGTCTAACACGTTAATCTCCTTAGCCGACAAGGGGTTCGCCGTTGACAAGACATCCGGCCCTATGGACATAATCCGCCGTGCGTTCCACTGCTGAAACCACGATAGACCGCCTGCTCCTGTTGTTTCTTTTGAAAGTCGCCGCTCGGTTCGGCATTGACGGCGATGTGAAGCTCCAACAGCTCGTCTTTTTGTCGGAGTTGCAGCAACTCGGCAGGAGGGCGAAAGGATTTCATTACCGCTTTTTCAGATATGCCTACGGCGGTTACAGCAAAGAACTGGCCGACGACTTCATCGCGCTTGGCGTCAAGAAGTTTGTCGATCCCGAGGCCTGGGAGCTTCTTCCGGCAGGCGACACGGTCGTCAAAGTGATTCCTCGGGCTGTGGCGGGCCAGTCTGAAAATGAAGCCGTGTTGTCTATGATCAGTGAAATTGTGCAGGCATATGGAAAATTTGATAGCTCCAGCATCGTGCCTCAAGTTGAAAAAATAGAATTGATCCTTCCCGAAAAACCGGATGCGGATGCAGAAGGGGTGGCCCAACATGACCGGTTACCCATCGGCCATATTTCCTTTCATGCCACCTTGTTGGTGCCCGAGCGCACTGAGACTTCCACCAAGTTCACGTTGAAAGAAGATCTGCTCACGGTTCTCCAGGACATCCTGAAATGAACGGGCCCGTGGCCGTCATTGGGGCCGGCGCCTGGGGGACGGCTCTCGCCTGGCTCGTGGCCGGAAAAGGGGAGCGGGTACGGCTGTGGGCCTTCGAACCCGAGGTTGTCGCCGAGATTGCCTCGCTCAGGGAGAACCGGCGCTATCTGCCCGGCGTGCGTCTGCCCGACACCCTTGAGGCCACCGGTTCTCTGGCCGAGTGTGTCAGCGGGGCCGAGGCGGTGATCTTTGTCGTCCCGTCCCATGTCGCTTCGGGTGTCCTCACGCAGCTGGCGCCGTTGATGCCGAAAGGAATTCCGATCGTCACGGCTACCAAGGGTTTGGAAGAGAAACGCCTGCGGACGATGGCCGTTCTTCTCGAAGAGACACTAGAGATCCCAGCGGGATCGGTGTTTGCCCTGTCAGGTCCCAGTTTTGCGGCTGAAGTGACCCATAATCAGCCGACGGCGGTGGTGTTGGCCGGTCCCCCCGTGCCTGAAGGCGCCGTATTACAGCGTCTGCTGATGACGTCCACGTTTCGGGTCTACCTCAGCAGCGATCGCATAGGCGTTGAAATCGGCGGCGCGCTCAAAAACGTCATTGCCTTGGCAGCGGGCATCGTGGATGGCTTGGGCCTTGGGCACAATACACGAGCGGCATTGATCACGCGCGGGCTCGCGGAGATCGTACGGCTCGGCACGGCGATGGGCGCGGACCCGCGGACATTTGCCGGTCTGTCAGGGATGGGCGATCTCACCTTGACCTGCACAGGAGGGTTGAGTCGCAACCGGTCAGTCGGCGTTCAATTGGGACAAGGGAAAAAACTTCCCGAGATCGTGGCCGGCACGCATACGGTCGCTGAAGGCATCCATACGGCTGCCGTGGCAGCCGCGCTCGCCGAACGCTATCACGTAGAGATGCCCATTGTTCGTGAGGTGTGCGCCGTGCTGTTTGCGGGGAAGGAGCCGCGGCGCGCGGCTTCGGACCTTATGGAGAGAGCCGCCCGGCAGGAACTGGATTGATCATGACGGAAGATCGCATCCGGCGTCTTTTGCGTGAGGTGGAGGAAGGAACACTCGGAGCCGACGCCGCCCTGCGACAGCTCAAGACCCTTCCGTATGAACCGCTGGGGTTTGCAACCCTTGATCATCACCGGACATTACGGCAAGGGATGCCGGAGACTATTTTGTGCGAGGGAAAAACCACCGCACAGGTCGTCGAAATTGCGCGCCGTCTTATGCGTAACGGCCATCCGGTACTGGCGACCAGGGTGGACCCTGCGACCGCCCGTGGGCTGCTCAAGCTGGATCGGCGCGCTCAACACGACTCTCTGGGGCGAACGGTCGTGATCCGTCCGCCGAAGGGATGGGGGACAGCGGCGTTGCGTGGCGTCGGCCACATCCTCATTATCACGGCGGGGACCGCCGATGTTCCTGTCGCGGAAGAAGCCCGCGTGACGGCACAGATACTGGGGAACCGGGTCGTCACATTGTACGATGTCGGAGTAGCGGGCTTGCATCGCTTGTTGAACCGAAGCGCGGAGCTGGAAGCGGCGCGCGTGATGATTGTCGTGGCGGGAATGGATGGCGCGTTGCCCAGTGTCGTCGGCGGGTTGGTCCGACAGCCTGTGATCGCGGTGCCGACGAGCCGGGGTTATGGGGCGAGTTTTGGCGGGCTTTCGGCGCTGCTGGCGATGCTGAATTCCTGCGCGGCGGGAGTTGGAGTGGTGAACATTGATAACGGCTTCGGCGCGGCGTGTCTAGCTCACCGGATCAATCACGAGAAGCCGGCTGGGCCCTAACCTCGAAGTTCCCTCGCTTCTTCCATGCGGTCGAACGCGTCAACGGACCATCTTTGCCCATCACCATCAATTTCGCCTGCACCTGATAGTCGTACCTTCCTTCCGAGACGATCCGCTTCGTGTGATCCGTACCGTCCCATGTCTGAACGATTTCCAGTGTGCGGGAGGCATCAGATGTGCTGCCCTGAACGGGCTCGCCCAGTTCGGTCAGCATCTGTCGGCTGGTGAGCAACCGGATGGAGTATTTGGAGGCGGAGGTGATCATCGTCGTGACATCGAGGAGAGAATCCTCTGGAATCGTCTTCGGCAGGGCCACCATGATCGTAAGCGTCAACGGCGTTTCGCTGGGAATCACGAAGGGAAGCGGAGCGGTTTCAACGGACAGAATCTTGATATCCGGGAGCCTATATTTCGTCTTGGGTTTCGCGGCATGGCCGATGCCATCGCCGGCGCTGGACAGCAGCCATGCCGAAATGATGAGGCAGATCAACCAGAGAGGGCCGAGCGTTCGTCGTCCCAGTTGCGGAAACGGCTTGAGGGACTCTTCCAGCATAACGCAGGTCAGTGAATAGCACACGCATTCCACCCTGTCAACGAATTGGACTAAGTACGACCCCACTTCGGAAGGGCATTAGGTGATTGATTGCAAGATTGCGCAAGGTCATGGCCATGGAATTCAAGGAAAACTCTTTGATAAGATGACCATCTATTCTACCTGCGTGCTGCCGGGAGTCTCCCTCTTGAGTGTGAAATGAAGATTGCATATTTCGACTGCTTCTCCGGGATCAGCGGCGACATGTGCCTCGGCGCCTTTGTAGACGCCGGTTTGCCATTCGGCACGTTAACGAAGGCGCTGGCGACACTCAAGCTGGCCGGATACTCGCTGCGCCGACGGCGGGTCACGCGCGGGGCGCTTTCTGCAACAAAAGTGGACATCATCATCGAAGCCGGAGCCGACCGGCCGATGTCGCTCCGGGACATCCAGAAGCTTCTCCGGACAGCGAGGCTTCCGCAACCTGTGCGCGCGCGGTCCCTGGCGGTGTTTCAGCGCCTAGGCGAGGCGGAAGCCGCCGTGCATGCCACCTCTGTTCGCAACGTGCATTTTCATGAGCTCGGAGTGATCGACTCACTGGTGGATGTTGTCGGGACTGTGTGGGCCTGCCATCTCCTCGGCATTGAAGCGATTTACGCATCCGCCATCAATCTGGGAGCAGGGACAATTCGCGGTGAACACGGACTGATGCCGGTGCCGGCCCCCGCGACGGCCAACATCGTGACTGGTCTCACGGTCTATGCCGCCGGTCCGTCTCGCGAACTGACGACTCCGACGGGGGCGGCTTTGATCGCGACGCTTGCCGCCGGCGTCGGCACAATGCCTCCCATGTCCATTTCCGCGGTGGGCTATGGCGCCGGTGCCTTCAATCCCCCTGATTGGGCCAATGCGCTCCGGTTGTTTCTCGGCGAGACCGTCTCGACGGCCGAGTCCGATCGCATCATGGTGTTGGAAACCAATCTGGACGATATGAACCCGCAGGCGTATGAGCTGTTGATGGAGCGGTTGCTCGCGCAAGGAGCGTTGGATGCCACGCTCACCCCGGTGATCATGAAGCGCGGGCGCCCGGGCATCGTGTTGACAGTGCTCGCCGACCCCGGAAAGCTCGAAGCCGTGATGAAGGTCGTATTTGCCGAGACGACCACATTGGGCGTACGCGTCCAGGAAGTGGCGCGCCGGGTGCTGGCGCGTGAAATCACCGAAGTCGCGACGAAGTTCGGACTAGTTCGGGTCAAGGTCGCCCAGGTGCCCAAAGGAGGACCGCTCAAAGCCAGCCCAGAGTACCGCGACTGCAAACGGATCGCAGAGCAAACGGGACTGCCGCTCCGCCGGGTCATGCAAGAAGTCGAACGAGCCCTGCGGCGGATCTCATGATCATTTCGCTGCTGTTGTTCCTGCTCGGGATTGCCATCATCCTCGGGGGGGCCGCCGTCTTTACAAACGGCGTCGAGTGGCTCGGCCGCCGGATGGGGATTTCCGACGGCGCGATCGGCAGCATTCTTGCGGGCATTGCCACGGCGCTGCCCGAAACGCTGATCCCCGTCATTGCCATTTTTGGCGGGCACAGCGAAACCGAGACCGACATCGGGATTGGGGCGATTCTGGGAGCGCCCTTGATGCTGGGGACCTTGACGCTCCCGTTGCTCGCGGGCTTTGTCTTGCTCCTGGCCCGCCGCCGGAAACGATCGAAGCAGTTCGAATTGGACTATCATGCCGTCCGCCTTGACCTCGGTTTTTTTCTGGGAGGATATGGTCTGGCGTTTCTCGTCTCGTTTACGCCCGTGGCGCCGGTGCGGTACGCCGTGGCCTTCGCGCTGATCCTCTCCTATCTCTGGTACGTGAAGATCCATCTGACGAGCGGCGAGGTCAGCGGGATGGAGATCGCGCCGTTATATCTCGCCCGGCACAGCCGTCGGCCGGCGACCGGTCTCATCGTCGTTCAAGCCCTTCTCGGGCTGGCATTGATGATCGGTGGTGCAAATATGTTCGTCCACCTTGTGAAAGATGTGGCGCTCCACCTGGGCGTGTCCCCGCTCATCCTCTCGTTGCTCATCGCGCCGGTCGCCACCGAGATGCCGGAAGCCATGAACAGCTTCTTTTGGGTCTATAAGAAAAAAGACGCACTGGCGGTAGGGAACATTACGGGAGCCATGGTGTTTCAGGGGACGTTCCCCGTCGCTGTCGGGCTCCTTGGCACCCGGTGGGCGTTGGATACGGGGTCGTTGCTGAGCCTCATTCTTCCGCTTGCCGCCTCCACCATATTCCTTCTCCAAATCCAGATGTACGGCCGGTGGCAGTCGCGGACGTTGATCCTGCCAGGCTTCCTGTATGCTGGGTACATGGGGTATCTGTTTTTCCGATGAGCCGTGACCCGAGCCAGCGTGGTCGGGCTGGTGGTGCCGCAGCAGACGCCGCAGGCCGCGAAACCCGCCTGATCCTCTGGATCATCCTTGGGCTGAATCTTGGCGTCGCGGCGGCGAAACTCCTCTATGGCTATCTCACCAATTCCGTCAGCATGCAGGCAGACGGCATCCATAGCTCGTTCGACGGCATGTCGAATGTGATCGGGCTGATCGGTCTCTGGATTGCCTGCCGCCCGCCCGATGCCATCCATCCCTACGGTCGGAAGAAGTTCGAAACGTTCGCGGCCGCCGGCATCGGGCTGCTGCTGTTCGGAACCTGTCTGTTTATTCTCCGTAATAGCTATCTGCATTGGCGGGATGCGGTTGTGCCGGATGTGACGCCGATCAGCTTCGCGGTCATGCTGGTCACGATGGCGGTGAACACAGGTGTCATGGTCTGGGAGCGGCGGCGCGGCGAGGCGCTCGAGAGCGAAATTCTGGTGGCGGATTCTCTGCACACGGCCAGCGACATTCTGTCCTCATTGGCGGTCCTCGTCGGATTGGCCGCGGTGGCGGCCGGTTATCCCTTGCTGGATCCGGTGGTGGGAGTATTGATCGCCGGCTTTATCGGCCATACCGGCGTCCTGGTGCTGAAGGAGGTGTCGCGCTCGTTGTCCGACAGGGCACGCATCGATGCCGATGCGGTTCAGAAGGTCGGTCTCACTGTGCCGGGCGTGGCCTGTTGCAACGATATACGAACGCGCGGCCTCGCGCG
>VBOG01000002.1 GCA_005877815.1 Nitrospirota bacterium | reverse complement strand
GATGGTTTCCTGAATCGGCAAATCAAGCGGAATGATGTGCTGAGCCGGGACCCCGCGACGTTCGGCATAGTGCTGCGCGACCGCCACGCTGTCGGGATCATTCTTATTGGCCAGTATGGCGATCTCACCAGACGTCAATGCTGCTTCGACGTTTGGCTCGACGACGAACAACAGGAGTGAGATAACAAGAAAAAATGTTACCATGAAGATCGCCACCGGGGATTTTAACGTGTGCGCCATCGGCGTCAGTATACAGAATGTTCTGCCTATGTTGCTGTAATGTCTTGACAATAGAGCGGCGAGCGATTAGGCTAGGTCGTCGAAGTTCTACGTATTTTTATGGTGTTCGTTCATATGCTGCAATATGGAGGTGATGCGGATGGGCCGAGCCCAGTTTATCCTCAGCGCGAGTCTGATGATCGGAGCTCTATTAGGAGAAAGTCCATTCGCTTTTGCGCAGGAAAAGCCGGCGCCGGCGGCGAATGTCGCACCGCAGGCATCCGAGAAAAATTCGATGATCGTCACGTCCGATTATTATATCGGGCCGGAAGATATTCTTGAAATCATTGTGTGGCGGAATGCCGATCTTTCAAAAGTGGTCACCGTCCGGCCGGACGGGCGCATCTCCCTTCCGTTGCTGGGCGATATTGAAGCGACCGGACTCACTCCCGGCCAACTGACGACCAATATCGTCACCAAGCTGAAACAGTTTAAGGAGACGCCGACTGTTTCCGTCATTCTGCAGCAGGGGAATAGCTATGCCGTGTATGTCTTAGGAGAAGTTGGGAAGCCGGGCCGCTATTTTCTGAAAAGCAAGACGACCCTCCTGCAAGCGATTACGAATGCCGGCGGGTTTGCGCCTATCGCTGCACGTAATAGGATTGTGATCTTCCGTTGGGTCGAAGGGAAAAATCAGGAGATCAAATTGAAGGCGAGCTATGACGAGATCGTTCTCAAAGACAATTCCGATCAAAACGTGATCCTGAAACCGGGCGATACCATTGTGGTTCCATCCGAGACGATGGTTCTCACTCAATAACGGAGGGGCCGCGAATCATGAAGAGTTCGTTCACACGGTCGGTGCTCGTCGGAATGGTGCTGTTGGCATTGGGATCTAGCTCCACGCCTTCCACTCCGCCGGGGACGACAGAAGCCGCCGCGTCCTATGTGTCGGGGGATTACAAAATCGGCCCTGAAGATGTTGTCGAAGTGATCATCTGGCGAAATGCCGATCTCAGCAAGGTCGTGACGGTCCGGCCCGACGGCAACATCTCCTTGCCGCTGGTTGGGGACGTCAGGGCGGTCGGGATGACGGCCGTTGACTTGGCGAAAGACATAAAAGTGAGGCTCAAGGATTATAAGAACGATCCAAGCGTATCGGTCGTGGTTCAGCAGGTGAACAGCTATAACGTGTATGTCATGGGTGAGGTGGTCAAGCCTGGCCGGTTCCAATTGAAGAGCTTTACGACCGCTCTCCAAGCGATCTCCCTCGCAGGAGGATTCACGCAATTCGCCGTCAAGAACAAGATCTTTGTCCTCCGAAAGCTTCCTGGCTCGGGAACTGAGACGAGGATCAACGTGCACTACGGTGATATTATTTCAGGAGCCGACACCGCCCAAAATATTGTCTTGATTCCTGGTGACACTGTCGTTGTGCCTCAATAGCCGATGCCGACAGGTCGGGCGGAAGCGGCCCATACAGTGAGAAGCTCCAGGAACCTGAGCGTAGGAGGTGTTCTCTCAGCCCTGGCCATCATCGTGTCGGCTGGCGTCGTCAACGCAGAAGTCCATTTCACGCCGAGTTTAACAGTCTCGGAGCGCTATGAGGATAATGCCCGTTTTGTCTCCACGAATAAGCAGGGGGATTTCTCGACTGTCGTCACGCCGGATCTAGGATTCACGGGGCGCGCACAGGAACTCGACTTTACCGGGCATGTCGGCGCAACATGGTGGCAGTATATGAAGGAGACCGATCTCTCGCGTGTTGGGTTTCAAGGCAGCCTTAGTGTGAAAGCAGACACATGGACGAGTCGCCTTCTTCCCGGTTTAGGTCTCACCGTGATGGACAGCGCCATTTATACCCAAGAATTCCCTGTATTTGCCCCACTCGCCGCTTCGGTTCAGCCTGCCCCACTCGCGGCTCCGGTTCAGCCTGCCAGCGGCGGTGTCCAGGCGGGGCGATTCAATACGTTCGGGAATAACTTTGTCGCAAGCAGTTCCTATGTGGTGTCGCAGAGGGTCAATTTAAACGGGAGCTATGTCAATTCCATGACGCGCTTCAGTAGCACGAGCAATCTTATCAACACCAGAAGTAATTCGCTGATCGGCGGATGGAGTTACGCGGTGTCACCTGTGACGACATTTCTGAACAACTACACCTATACGAAGTTCTCATTCACGGGCAATAACCCCATTGAAACCTACGCGACCGATGTCGGAGCCCGCCGTCACTTCGCATCCGATTTGGAGATCGAAGCTCGCGTCGGCGCCAGCTACGTGCCGTCCCTGGATCGACTCTCACCAAACTTCAATGTGGAGGGGATCAAAAAGTTTTATTCCACCGACGTTCGTGTGCGCGTTACTCGTTCCATCGGCAATACCGGCGGCTTGACTGCTCAGGTATCGACTTCCCAGGTGGCTTCAGCGACGGTCACACATCGCCTGACGCCGTCCTTGACGGCGGTGCTCGGTGCCGATTATTCCATCATTAAATCCGTTGGCCTTGGAACGGTAGACGTTCAGGTCTACGATGTGCGTCCGTCTCTGAATTACGCCTTCTCAAGGACTATCAGTGTCACGGCCTCCTATCTTCATTACCATCAGCATTCGCAAGGGACGGTGGGTTTCTCTTTTGACCAGAACATGGGGACGGTCGGTGTGACGGTGACATGGCCATGACGAGACGGAAGAGAGGAATGAAGCCCGTCAGTGGGCTTGAGCTCTTTGACTACCTTGAGATTCTTCGGAAACGGTTCTGGATTGTGTTCGTGTGCATATTGGTGGGCTTGTTAGGCGCCGGTGCTGTTTTTTTGGTGACTCCGAAGGTCTATCGCTCAAGCGCGCTGATCTTAGTGGAGTCCCAAAAGGTTCCGACTGATCTCATCAAACCCGTCACTGCGGATACCATCGAAGAGCGCCTGATTTCCATCCAGCAACAAATCCTCAGCCGCACGCTCCTCCAAAAAATTATTGAGGAATTCAACCTCTATAAGAATGACCTGAAGTCCAAACCGATTGAAGACGTCATTGACGATATGCGAAAGGATATCAAAGTCACGATCGTTGACGACCGGAGAATGCTGCACATTCAATCGTTCAGTCTGGCGTATGAAGGCAACAACCCTCGGATCGTCATGCAGGTGACGAATAAACTCGCCTCGCTGTTCATCCAGGAAAACCTGAAGGTCCGCGAACAATTGGTGGAGGGGACATCGGAATTTTTGGAACATGAATTGGCGAGCGTCAAGGAGAAGCTTGACCTCGAGGAAAAGCAGATCAGCGAATACAAAATGAAGTATATGGGTCAGTTGCCGGCCCAGGCGGAAGCCAATTTGCGAACGCTTGATCGCCTCCAACAGGAATTGAGCAATATCGACGAAACCATCCGGCTGACTGAAGAAAAACGTGACATCTTCCGCGATTTGCCCACTGGGGCGGTGGCAAGTCAGCCTTCCTCCGTCGCGGCGCTGCTCAAGCAACTTCACATGAAACTCTCTCAGTTGCAATCAGAATTCAAAGACACCTATCCGGACGTGATGGAAATGAAACGGCAGATTGAGGAGTTGGAGCGGAGACCGCCAGACGAGACGGTCAAACCGGAAGAAATCGCCGACCCGCTTGTCGCTGCGAAGTCGACGCCGAGTGAGAAAGAGGTTGCCGCGGAGCGACCAAGGGTTGCGAACATGAATGCCGATCCGCAGATTCGCGCGCTCACAGCAGAGATCGCGGCTCGGAAGAATCGAAAGCGAGAACTCGAGAGAAGCATCAAAATGTTTGAGCAACGCGTCGAAGCGACTCCTCTCCATGAACAGCAAATCGGTTTGCTGATGCGAGACTACGAGCAGAACCGTCGCAACTATGAAAATCTGATGAACAAGAAAATTGCGGCGAACATCTCCGAAACGCTCGAGAAACGCCAGAAAGGAGAGCAATTTAGGATTATCGATCCTGGGAACTTCCCCGGTAAACCGGTGAAACCG
>VBOG01000091.1 GCA_005877815.1 Nitrospirota bacterium | reverse complement strand
CTTACCTGTAAGGTTCTCAGGAAAGTATAGAATCGCAACGGGGGAATCCGTTCCCCATTCGTGGGTGGCGAGACTACCTCTCCCGCGACCATCGTCAGTGGCTGTACGGATCGTTAGTCGTAAAACCGCCCTTTGACGTGTCGCAGCTCATGACCACTGGTCCGGAATGCTTCAGGCGTGTCTTTGTCAGGGCACTACAGTTCGTTTTGACGGGGTCGAAGAAACCATTGGCCTGGGAAGGTATCCTCGGTGGCGCGCTTCGGAATTGATCGTATCGAGGTCCGCGTAAACGACCGTGACTGCAAGGTATGCCGCATGCCGTCTCAAGATAAAAAATCCCCTCAATTTCATTATTTTTCCTTATGGAATCGTTCCGCCGCTGCCGATTGTCAGAATTTCCGTCGTCCCCGGCAGGGAAATGACCCTATGCTATAATGCGCGACCGAAATCGCGGGAGACCTGAAAGTATGTTGAAGGCCATCTTTTTCGACTTTGACGGCGTGCTCGCCGATACCGAACCGCTGCATTTCGAGATGTTCAAACAGGTGCTGAAAGACGAAGGGGTCACGCTCAGTCGTCATGACTACTATGAAAAATACGTAGGGTTAGATGATCGAGGATGCTTCGAGGCCGTTCTTTCGGAGCACGGCCGTCCGGCAGCCCCGGCGGTCATCGGCCGCATGGTGGAACGAAAATCCTCGCTCCTGCTCCGGCAGCTCCAGGCCGCCCGCGTCGTCTATCCCGGGATCGTCGAGTTCGTCATTGCCGCCTCGCGGTCCTACCGGCTCGCCATCGTCTCCGGAGCCCTTCGGCACGAAATCGAATGCATCCTCGACGCAGCAGGCCTGCGAAAAGCGTTCGAACAGATTACCGCCGCGCAAGACGTTCGCCGAGGGAAGCCCAATCCCGAAGGCTACCTGCATGGGCTGCAGCAGCTCAATCGGCGTACGGCGATTGCCGCCTCAGACTGTCTCGTCATCGAGGACACCGTCGCGGGCATTCAGGCAGCCCATGCCGCGGGCATGCGTTGCCTCGCGATCGCCAACACATTTCCCGCCGAGCAGCTGTCTGCGGCTGACGCCGTCACGCCGACGCTCAAGGAGTATGATCTGACGGCGCTCGCCCACCGTTTATGGACCTGACGATGCGGATTTGTTCCCTGCTCCCCAGCGCGACCGAGATCGTCGCAGGGCTCGGCCTCGCGGACGAGCTTGTCGCCATCAGCCATGAATGCGATCATCCACCCAATATCGGGACAAAGCCGGTGGTGGTGCGAAGCGTCATCGAGACGGACAGACCCAGCCGGGAGATCGACGCGCAAGTACGCGCCTCCGTCGCGGAGCGACGTGGCCTGTACCGTCTGGACGATGCGCTCCTGCGAACGCTCGACCCGACGCTCGTCATCACGCAGGATCTGTGCGATGTCTGCGCCGTGACGCCGACCGAGGTGCAGCGGGCCATGGCCGGCCTGACGCCCGCACCCCGCCTTTTGTCTTTGAACCCCTCGCGGCTCGACGATGTCTTTGAGGACATCGGGCGCATCGGCTCGGCGACGCACCGGGAGGAGCGCGCCACGCAATGGGTGAAGGCATTGAAGAGCCGTGTGCAGCAGATCTGCCGTACCGTCGCCGGCGCGCCCGTGCGGCGGGTCGCCTGTCTCGAATGGCTGGACCCGCTCTACAGCGCCGGACACTGGGTCCCTGAGCTCGTGGCCTTGGCCGGCGGCGAAGATCTTCTCGGAAAGCCTGGCGAAAAATCATCGGTCGTCTCCTGGGAGCAGGTTCGAGCGACCGCTCCTGAAGTATTGTCCTGATGCCGTGCGGACTGTCCGTGGAGCGCACGCTGTTGGAACTCGACCGGTTGACATCGCGATCCGGATGGGCGGCCTTGCCGGCTGTCATGCAGGAAGAAGTCTATGCCGTGGACGGCCCCGCGTATTTCAATCGGCCGGGGCCTCGATTGGTCGACGGCCTCGAATTGCTGGCCGCGCTGTTCCATCCGCGTCTGTTCCCGTCCCGCCCGCCGGGCGCCCGCCGCATCGGGTCCATGGCCGTATGATCGCCGGCCACGAAGGTCGATACGGCTCACCGCGATGACCGACCATGAAGCCCAGGAGTACTGTGCGAGGATCACGAAGTCCAGCGGCAGCAATTTCTACTATTCCTTTTACTTTCTTTCGAGCGAACGGCGAGAGGCGATGTATGCGGTCTATGCCTTTTGCAAGGAAGTCGATGCATCGGTAGATGATGCGCCGCCGGGGTCCGCACCGACCGAGGCTCTGGCGCGCTGGCGTGCCGGCGTCTCATCCATCTATCATCCGGAAGCGTCGACAGCCCATGCGCTCGACATATCGCCGATCATTCAATGTCTCGCTCATCACGTCCGCCGGCTCGACATCCCCGAGCAGTATTTTTTGGACGTCATCGCGGGCGTCGAAATGGACGTGACGGTCACCCGGTATGGCACGTTCCAGGATCTCTACACCTACTGTTACCGCGTCGCCTCGGTCGTCGGGCTGATCTGCCTGAGAATTTTCGGGGCACGCCCCGATCTCTCGACGGACTATGCCGAGAATCTCGGGGTGGCATTTCAGTTGACGAACATCCTGCGCGATCTCAAAACAGACGGCGCAAGAGGCCGCGTGTACCTGCCGCAGGAGGATCTCGCGCGCTTCGGAGTGACCGAGCGGGACCTCCTAAACGGGGCGTACACGCCTGCGTTCATCAAACTCATGAAATTTGAATGCCGTCGAGCCCAGGACTACTATGCGGATGCCTTGGCGCATCGTCCTGAGAGCCAGCGGGAAGCCTTGCTCCCCGCGGAGATCATGCGCGGCATCTATCAGGACATTCTCGCGCGCATCGAAACCTCCGGGTACCGGACGCTCGACCGGCGCATCACCGTGTCTCCGGCCCGTCGGCTGGCGATCGCGTTGCGCACGTGGCTGCAGTACCGGCTGAAGCTTCGCGGAGCCTAAACCGGGTACAATACCCGCGAGAGGAACGCATGGCGAAAGAGGCCTCAGGGTGAAAATTGCGCACGCACAGACACATTCTTGTGCCGCTGCTCTGCGGCAGCCCGGCGGCATTCTGCTGGTGTCCTGCTATGAACTCGGCCACCAGCCGATCGGGCTCGCTCAACCGGTGGGATTCCTCGAGAACACCGGGTACGGCCCGGTCACTCTCGACATCGCCGTCGAGGACATCGACCCGGCGAAAGTCACGACCGCATCATTTGTCGGCATCTCAGTGCCCATGCACACAGCGCTGCGCCTCGGGGTGCGGCTCGCCGAATTGGTTCGTCGGATACATCCGACGGCGCATATCTGCTTCTATGGCCTCTACGCCTCCATCAACGCCGCGTACCTTCTTCGAGACGCGGCGCTGGCGGATAGCGTGATCGGCGGCGAGTACGAGGTGCCGCTCATGCATCTGATTGGGGCGCTGGATCGCGGAGAGCCGAATGTTCACGAACTCGCCGGCGTCAGTTGCCTGCGGCCTGACGGCGACATCCATCTCGCAGAGCCGTATTTGGAGCGGGCTCCGAACCCCTTTCCAATCGCCAGCCGCGGGCAGCTTCCCTCAGTGGACAAATACGCGAGGCTCGATCACGAAGGCACACGGCATCTCGCCGGCTATGTGGAGGCCAGCAGGGGCTGCCTCCACCGTTGTCTCCATTGCCCGATCGTGCCTGTCTATGAGGGCCGGTTCTTTCTGGTCCCGGAACATGCCGTGCTGGAAGACATCCGGCGGCAGGTGAACGCCGGCGCGAAACATCTGACGTTCGGCGATCCGGATTTTCTGAACGGCCCCGGCCATTCGCTCAAAATCGTGCGCGCCATGCACGAGGAATTCCCTCAGGTGACCTACGACTTCACGGCCAAAATCGAGCATCTCCTCAAGCATCAGGCCCTGCTTCCGTCATTGGCCGAAATGGGCTGCCTCTTCATCATCTCCGCGGTGGAGTCTTTCAGCGATGCCGTCCTGGCGAATCTGGAGAAGGGTCACACGCGTGCGGACGTCCTGACCACCCTGAACATCGTTCGTCCCGCCGGCATCACGCTGCGCCCTTCGCTCGTGCCGTTTACGCCGTGGAGCACGATCGAAGACTATCTCGAGATGTTCCACCTCATGCAACAGCATGACCTGATCGATGCCACCGATCCAGTGCAATACAGCATCCGGCTGCTGATTCCACCCGGGTCCGCACTGCTTCGACGCCCGGATGTTCGTGCGTTGATCGGGCCTCTGGATCAAGCTGCATTCCAGTACCCGTGGAAGCATTCCGATCCCCGTATGGATGCCTTGCACAAAGTCGTGAGTGCCGCCGTTGAAGAGGCGGCAAAGACCGATCAGGACCATATTGTCACGTTTGACCGCTTACGGGTGCTGGCTTATGATATGGCCGGTCGCACACCGCCCCCCGCCTCCCCGCGCGGTCCAAGCCGACGGTTGCCCCGGCTCACTGAGGCATGGTTTTGTTGCGCCGAACCGACTGAAGGTCAGGGTCGTCCCCTTCGGGTGAAGGAACAGATGTGAGATCAATGAGCGATGCAGGTTCAATCGCGTCGTTAGGCACTCGATCGAACAATACAGAAGGAGAGTATGCATGTACCTGACGAGAGGAGGAACACTGCTACAAAACCTGCTGGGTCTCGAACTACCTCCGGTCGCGATCGCGTTCCGGGACTCGCCCCCCCCAAACATCGCTCGTGTCGAGTCCCCGCAACCCGCTGGATGCGGGTACTGGCGACTGGCGGCCGCGGGCAACGTGTTCTACACCGAGGCCTCGGACCACTATACCTGTCCTGTCGGCGCGCACACCCATGGAGTGGAACTTCCTGCACACGTGGCCGAGGAGCTGAACGCGGTTATCCAGACGATGATCGGCATCCAATACATCACACTGGAGGACATTCCAAAGATTCCGCGGCGCCATGAACCCTTTCGCGTGGCTCTGTATGCGCCATTGGCCGCCGCGCCGTTCGAACCGGACCTCGTCTTGGTTCGCGGCACCGTCAAGCAACTCATGCTGCTTGCAGAGGCCGCCCAGGCGGCCGGCGTGGCCGCCGATGGAGCCACCATGGGCAGACCCACATGCGCGGTGCTGCCCCAGACACTGCAGTCGGGTCATGCCGCGACAAGCTTCGGATGCATCGGGAACAGGATCTATACCGGCCTCAAAGACGATGAAGGATATTATTGCCTCCCAGGAGCGAAGGTCGCGGTGGTGGTGCAGAAGCTGTCTGTGATAGCCGAGGCGAACCGGCACTTGGAGGTCTTCCACAAAGCTCGGGCGGGTTCAAGGACGTAAGAGCCTCGCGCTTCTGCCGCCGATTCCCCGCTTCCCCGATATACGCCTCTATGCCACGTCTTTTGCTTCTCCTTCCGACAGCCACCTACCGCGCGGAAGCCTTTCTCGACGCCGCACGAAAGCTCGACCTTGATGTCACGGTCGGGTCGGAGGCCGATGCGGTCACGCCGTCTTCTGCCGGATTTCTGCCGCTCAGCTTTCGTGATGTCGAAAAGGCCAAACGCGCGGTCCTCATCTTTGCCGAGACGTATCCCATCGACGCAATAGTCGGCGTGGACGACAATTCGGCGCTCGTCGCAGCGTCCCTCGCCGAAACACTAGGGCTGCCGCACAACTCCGTTGTCTCCGTTGCCGCCGCGCGCAACAAACAACGAATGCGAGCATTGCTTCAGCAACACGGGATTCAGGTCCCGCCACATATGGTCGTTTCAATTGAGCAGGACGCCGGCACAGCAGCCGGCAAGGTTCGATACCCGTGCGTCGTCAAACCGCTGATCCTGTCCGCAAGTTGTGGTGTCATTCGCGCAAACAACCCTGAGGAATTTGTGGGAGCTTTCCACCGCATCGTGGCAATCCTCAAACGATTGGGGCTGACGGAACGGGACGAAGGCGCACGGTCCGTCCTGGTTGAAGATTTTGTCTCCGGGCGAGAGGTCGCACTGGAGGGACTGTTGCAGCACGGCGAGCTGCGAGTGCTGGCCCTGTTCGATAAACCGGATCCACTGGACGGCCCGTTTTTCGAAGAAACGATCTATGTCACCCCCTCGCGGCTACCATTGAAAACACAGGACATGATCGCCGCATGCGCCGCTGACGCGGCGGAAGCGCTGGGCCTTCGAGAAGGACCGATTCACGGTGAATTCAGGGTCAATGATCGCGGCGTCTGGATCATCGAAATGGCGGCGCGTTCCATCGGCGGCCGGTGTTCCCGGACATTACGCTTTGCGACCGATCTGTCACTAGAGGAATTGGTCCTCCGCCATGCGGTCGGGATGGATCTGCCCGGATTCGAGCGCGAGCGGCGAGCCGCCGGCGTCATGATGGTGCCGATCCCACGCGCCGGGTTCTTGATCGAAGCTCGAGGAGAGACTGACGCGCTCGCAGTGCCGGGAATTGAGGAAGTCACCGTGACCGCCCAGCCCGGCGAATATCTCACGCCGCTGCCTGAAGCCACCCGTTATCTGGGTTTCATGATTGGCCGGAGAGAAACACCGGAGGAAGTTGAAGCCTGCCTTCGGGAGGCGCATCGAAGACTGACATTTGTGATCGCAGACGCACGAACTCGCGCGGCGGCTTCGAAGACGATCAGGTTTTAGGGTTTGTTGTGGATCTCCGACGCCATCTTTTTCGACCACGCCTCGAGACTCTGACCTTGCGCGGTGACATCCGTCAGACCGGTCATGTCGTGCACCCGCACACCCTCCGCTTCCTCGCCGTTGCCCTTGAGGCTTTTCTTGATGAACTCGATCTCGTTATCGAAGCGCTCCGGCGCGACCGCGAGAATCCGCGTGATGCGCCATTTCGTGGTCGGATTGCCGTCGGCATCGAGGTCGCACGCATAGTGCACGATGTCAAGTTTCCCGCTCGCAAGGCTCTTGGCGAGCATGCGATAGGTGGAGCCTTTGTCGGAACGGATCAGCGCCGCCTTGTACAAGCGTTCACCTTTCTCGGAATCGACCGCCATGGAGGTCAGGTCTTCGACAGCCTTCGCAGCGACCTCGGGTGATGTGTCCACTTCTCCCATGATAATCCCTCCTGTCCGACTGAACTGACGGCAGCAGCCTAGCAGAACCGCCCTGACGCCGACAAGATGCCGGAAGGTATACAATCTGACAAGACACCATCGTAAGGAGGAGCGCCATGGCGAAAGCGACGTGGAATGGAGCCGTGCTGGCCGAAGGCGATCAGTGCGAAGTCGTGGAAGGAAACCTGTATTTCCCTCCGACCGCCATCAAATGCGAATACTTTAAGGACAGTTCGACGCACACCACCTGTCCGTGGAAAGGCGAGGCGAGCTATTTCAACCTGGAAGTGAACGGCCAGATCAATAAAGATGCCGCATGGTATTATCCGGCTCCAAAGGAAGCGGCGAAGAATATCAAGGGCTATATCGCGTTCTGGAAAGGCGTGAAGGTGGAGGGAGGATAGGGTCCGATCAACAAGGGCTGCCGCTTGAAATCGTGCCTAAGCTGGGATTCAGCGGCGGAATGCCTGAAGACGGGTTCGTACTTGTAGCGCTCGGAGAAAGGAACGGGCTGCCGGTCCCCGGAACAAGGGCCAGTCCTTGTTGGGGAGCCGTGCCTGGAATCGCGTTTCCCGGATTGACGCCCGCACCCGGAGGATTGACGCCTGAGCTCGGATTCACACCCGTCGTCGGATTCACGCCGGTGACCGCATTGAACCCGCTGGGAGTGACACCCATGGCCGGCCCGCGAGGGCCTGGCACACCGACGTTCGGACTCATGCTGGCATTCGGATTCAACCCCGACCCGAACCTCGGACTCGCTCCCGAGCCAAAACTAAAACTCGGGACAGTCGGCGCGATGGATCCCGGACTGGCCAGAGGCGGCGGGGCGGAAAGAGTTTGACGCGATCCCAAACACGGCACGGTTTGGCTCGTGTTCCCGAGTTGGCTTGTCCCAGCCAGTTGGTTCGTGCTTCCAATGGATGATGATCCCGGCCCGCCTGGGCCAAAGAAACCACCCGGATTCGATTGCGCAAATAGGGTGCCGCTGGCACAGACTACCAAACATGCAACGAAGCCGACCTTCAGCCATTGCCTTCTTTTCTTTTTATGAAATGCCATGGTAACTATGCGTCCCTGCAACGGGTCTTGTCGCTCAGCATCCCGCCGTGCTATCCCAGGCCGCTTCGCGAATGCGACGGCTAGCGATGCCATGGGACAAAAGCCGGTCTTGGCTGGCGACGGGTGGGCGGGTGCAATGAGCCCAGCTACGCGCAACCCGTTCGCATAACGCATAGTCTACGGGAGAAGCGGAAGGGAATCTCTCCCCCATTCGAAGGACATTATCGAAAGGCGGTCAGTTGCGGACGCCAGGCCTTCCGGAGGCGGGCTCGGCCCATTCCAGACTCTATCGATGGCAGCCGCCATGAGATTTTTCCGACCTCCCCGGGTTTTCGCCATGTGCCGTCCAGGCGATTGGTGTCCAACAATCTGAACAGAACCGATGAGGCCTGGAGCAGCAGGTAGAGGACAAAGCACGCCGCGATGGCAAGAACGACACCTTCGGCAATCAGACTGGCCTGATGGGATGTGAGCAGGTGCATAACGACCTCCAGATGCGTGTGTCGACTTTCGGTACCATCGACATAAGCATTTGGAGTGCCCGAGACCGGTTGGGAATTTCTGAGCAGGATGTGTCCAGATTATGAAAAGTCTGACCACGCCCGATGGATGGATTTCGGTGGGGAATGGGAAACCGATCAAGGACTTTGCAGGCGACAGCCTACCATGGATGAAGGCCGGTCGAACCTAGGATGAGCAACTCACCGCAAGATGCTTTCCCCAATCCGGCGGCGGGATGGCATACCGCTCCATCGTCGGCTGTTCCGCATATGGATCGCGAAGAACCGTTAGCAAGCGATCGATCTCGGAGAAGTCCCGCTTCTCTCTTGCCAACGCAATCGCCTGATGCGCCAGATAGTTTCGCAGCACATATTTGGGATTCGCGCGGTTCATCCGCCTCTGACGGTCTTCATTCTTGCTGCCCTCACTGAGCAAGCGCTCCCGATAGCGACGCGCCCAGGCATCGAAGGCCGAGCGGTCCACGAACATGTCCCTTGGGTCGCTGTTGGGCACCCCGTCCTCTGTCGAGAAACGGCCGAGGGCACGGAAAAAATTCGTGTAATCGATATGATTCGCATGCAGGATTGCGAGCAGTCCCGTCAGAAGCTCCGCGTCGTCCGTCCGCCATTCCGTCAGACCAAACTTGCGCTGCATCAGTTCCCGGTATCGGGCGACCATGGCAGGCTCGAAGACTGCCAGCGCTTCCTTGGCCTGCTCCTCTGTCAGTAGCGGCAACAACGCCTCTGCCAACGCGTGCAGATTCCAATTCGCGATGGTCGGTTGGCGGTGAAAGGCGTATCGACCGCCGCGGTCGGAATGGTTGCAGATGAAGCCGGGATTGTAATCATCCAAAAACCCGAAGGGCCCGTAGTCCAGGGTGAGTCCCAGGATGGACATATTGTCCGTGTTCATGACTCCGTGGGCAAAGCCAACGGCCTGCCATTCGGCCATCAGCCGGCCGGTGCGGGTGACGACCTCGGTCAGGAACTGCAGGTACTTGTCACCCACAACCGCCAGATGGGGGAAGTGATGTGCGATGACGTAATCCGCCAGCAGCCTGATGGAGTCATGCTGGTTCCGGTAGTAGAACACTTCGAACGATCCGAAGCGGACGTGGCTGGGCGACAGGCGCACCAGCATCGCACCGCTCTCGACGCCTTCCTCGCGCAGGACCTCTTCGTCGCTGCCAATGATGCACAACGCGCGGGTCGTTGGAATCCCAAGACCATGCATCGCTTCGCTGCATAGATATTCACGAATCGTCGACCGGAGCACCGCCCGCCCATCGCCGTCCCGTGAAAATGGCGTGAGACCGGCCCCCTTCACATGCAGATCCCACCGCTCTCCAGCCTGATTCACGACCTCTCCCAGCAAAATGGCACGGCCGTCCCCCAACTGCGGTACGTAATGGCCAAACTGGTGTCCCGCATAGAGCATGGCGACAGGATTGCTCCCGGGTAATATGCGCGCCCCCGTAAAATACTCGAGAAACTCCGTCCGCCCGGCTTCACGAGGATCGAGATCGAGCAGGGCCCCACCCTCCGGGTTGAAGCTCACGAGATACGGCGGCTTGCTAAATGGTGTCGGATTCAGCTTGACGCCGAAAATGTCCGGAAGCTTCACGTAGGTATTGTCAAATCGAAGCGTTTCGAGCGTGCTCATAAAGGCATCATAGTGGCGATCAGGCGCCAGCCGCAACAGAGATTTATACTTCTAGGCGATAGCTCCCAGCTAGGTACTTCCGTATACCTGGTATATGTTCTATACCACTCGTCCGGACATTCCGCTCTTCGGAGACCTCGTTGGACTGGGAGAAGCCATCGCCCTCTTTGCCTTCGTGACCCTTGTGGCGCTGGTCTTTCGCCATCTGGCGCTGCGCATGATGGATCGCTGGGCCGCCGGCACGGCGACGTTGGCCGATGATCTCGCCATTCAAAGCCTGCGGCTGCCTTCGATCGCATTTTGCGTGCTCCTTGGCCTGTACGTCGCCATTGATTTGAAGACGGCAGCGCTTTCCCAGCGAGCACACGCGCTCGTCTTAATGGGCGTGTGGGCGCTCCTCGTCGTGTCCGTCACCGCCGCAGCCGCCAATTTCCTCGGCGCGATCGTCCGGCTGACCCTGCAGCAGAAACATCTCGCCATGCAACCGACCAGCCTCTCCATTACGGCGACGAAGGTCATCGTGTGGATGGTAGGGGGGTTGGTGCTCCTCGGCGGCCTGGGCGTCTCGATTACTCCAATGGTCACCGCGCTCGGCATCACCGGTCTCGCCGTTTCGCTGGCGTTACAGGATACGCTGTCCAATTTCTTCGCGGGCCTCCATCTCCTCGTGGATAGACCAATCCGGCTGGGCGACTTCATCAAGCTCGAAACAGGCCAGGAAGGATTTATCGAGAACATCGGATGGCGGACGACGCATCTTCGTATGCGATCGGACGATGTCATCATCATCCCGAACAACAAGCTGATTCAGTCCGTTCTCATCAATTACGCACATCCCGAACGGACCGTGAACACAGGCGGCGAAAACCCGAAGGTCGCTTCGTGACGGTTGGCTTCTCTGGTATACTGACCCCAGGAGGTATCACAATGACGACACGAAAGTTGATGTCCGTCGTCGCGACCATCGCCGTTAGCATCATGTTAGGACAGGGCGCTGTGTGTCGTGCCGCGGACGACGCGAAGAAGGACAGTCACACCCGCGTGGACGAACTTCCCAAGCCAATCCCTGAGGTGATGGACGCCGCCAAACGCGTCGGCGATGAGGCGAGTAAGGGGGCCGCCAAGGTTGGGAAAGCGGTCAGAGACACCGCCGATAAGGCGATGAAGAAGGACACCAAGTAACGACGGTTATTTTTTCCGGTAGACGTTCAGACCGACCTTTTCCTCCCGGCCGGGAACGACGATATTCCCTTCGGTGGAGGCGATGAGAATCGTCTTCCCGGTCGAGGACGGCCCGAAATCTTTCGACAAGTCCACTTTGATCGTCAGCATCTGACCATCCACGGTCATCTCAACATTCTTCACAGCGTCTCCCTCCGCAAGTGCGTTCCCATCGCATCATAAGAGGTCCCAAACATCAGATCAACCTCGAGGTTTACCAGCGAAACGGCGCCGCACATGTACTCCTTTTGAACGCTCAGCATTTAACCCTTAAGAGGAATATTTCTCCTGCACATCTTCGAGGATAATTCGCCGCGTGAAGATCAGTGAGATGCATATCGCACGCTACCTTGCTGCCGCCGTCGGCATCGGGGTGATGATGATTGCGATCGCAATGCTCTAAGCCTGCCGCGGCTCACGCCGTGGAGACCGAGACAGGAGGGACAGTTATGGAGTGCGCCAAATGCCAAGGCTTGATGGTCGAGGAGAAGTTGTTGGACTTCTTTTTGAACAGCGACGGGAGCACCTGGAAATGTCTCAACTGCGGGTGCGTGACGGATGCCACCATCATTGAAAATCAGACGAGACGCCGCTCCCTGAGGTCCGGCGCGCGGCTGAACCGTATGCAGGCCATCAGCCAGCACGCAGAAAGTGATGACGGGATCTTCTAAAAGGCATGCGCCGATGGCCTCTCCCACAAACTCTTAGAGAAGAGCCCTCGTCTCGGACGAGGGCTCTTCACACACCCTTCTCGCGCATCCTCTTCGATAGTAATTAATTGATCTTGATTTCTCTTGCACGCGCGCTTTGAGATTAGGTATTCTGCCCTGCCGCCGGCTGAACCGGCGAACATTTCCCATTTTTGAAGGGACCATTCGATGGAACAGCAGACCACCAAAGGCGTG
>VBOG01000009.1:20760-23837 GCA_005877815.1 Nitrospirota bacterium | reverse complement strand
ATATAGAGACTCTAGTAATGCATCAAAGTGCGTGTAGACGCCATGTAGACGGTGGGATTTATGATCGAGCCTCATTGGAGAAATAGAGGGCACTGAAAAAAATGAGACTTGCCCGATTCCCGCTGGCACACTGGCCGTCCGTCAGTGGCCGACCCGGACTTCGTCAGCTGCCAGCCCACATTTTGTCAGCCGGCGTGTGTCGTGTAGTCCGGATGTAGGCGCCAGGCCTTCCGTCGGCTAAAGATCCTGACATCGGCCGTGAGGAATGCGCGCGTTCCAGCGGTCGAGGTTCCAGAGCAGGATAACTCTCGCCTGAGCACCAGAAAGTATGTAGCGACGGCTTGTACGCTCGACCTTAACGGGCTGCAATAGGAATACGACTATTTGGGTTTAATGCTCGCTCCATCTCACCTCCGACAGGCGCCGTTCGAGTCGCAGAAACGAGTTGCCGGTCCTTTGCCACCCGTTTGATCTTGAACCAGATGGCAACGTTCCACCGATCAAGGTGTATGCCAGCGTTCCCCAGAAAACCGACTGGGTGAGCGGAATGAACGCCAGCATGGCGGCGAGCGCCGTCAGAATGACCGGACGGGAGCGCTGCACGGTTGCCTCGACCACCGCATCGAATGGCGCCAATCCATCCTTCTCGTTCTGGCGGATCTGGCCGATCAGGATGAGCGTGTTGCGCATCAGGATTCCGGAAAGCGCGATCAGGCCGACCAGCGCGTTGATGCCAAACGGCTGCTGGAACAGCAGCAAGGTCGGAATGACCCCGATGAGGCCCAGCGGTGCGGTTGCGAGCACCATCGTCATCACGGAGATCGAGCGGACCTGAAAGATGATCATGATCAGCGTGAGCGCGATCATGATTGGGAACAGCGGAGCAAAGGCGCGATTTGCCTTACCGGACTCCTCTATGGAACCGCCCTGCTCGATTCGGTAGCCCGCCGGTGGACACGTCCGGCGGCTGCAAGCCTTCGGCAATGTCGCCGCGCACGGTGATCGTCGGCGTGCGATCACGGCGACGCAGGACCGGGTCTTCCATGCGGATCTGCACGGTTCCGATCTGCGATAGCGGAAGCCGTTGGCCCGCTGTGCCGACCAAAGTGAAATCGGCGATCTTGCTCGGATCGAGCCGCGCGTCTCCGGCAGAGCGGGCTACGACCTGCACCGAACGGATGTCTTCCCGGACGTCGGTGATCGGGATGCCGCTCAGGAGGAACTGAAGCTGTTGGGCCACGTCGCTGGACGTCAAGCCGATGCTCTGGAGCCTGTCCTGATCGAGCGAAAAACGCAGCGCGGGCACGCGCTCGCCCCAATCGCTGTTGACCGTTCTCATCAGGGCACTCGCCTGCATCACGGCACGTGCCTGCGCTGCGATGTCACGAAGCTTGTCCGGGTCGGGACCCATCACACGGAAAGCCACGGGGAAGGGCGAGTACGGCCCGAACACCAGCTGCGCAACCCGCACGCGGCCCTCGGGCGCAAGCCCATCGGCCACCGCCTGTCGCAGTCGGAGCTTCAGCGCCTCGCGCGCCTGTTCGTTCGGCGTCAATACCACGATCTTGGCGAACGAAGGATCGGGTAGCTCCGGTGACATCGCGAGGTAGAAGCGCGGCGCCCCTTGACCGACATAGGCGGTAACGGTCTTGGCTTCCGGCTGCTCGCGCAGCCAGGCCTCGACTTTGGCGGTGGTGGCACTCGTCTGCTCGATGGAAGTGCCATACGCCATTTGCACTTCGACTAGTACTTCCGGCCGATCGGAAGTCGGGAAGAACTGCTTGTTCACCACGCCCATGCCCAGCACCGCGACGAAGAATGCACCGACCACGCTCCCTGCGACCAGCCATTTACGGCGAATCACAACACCAAGAAGCTGTCGGAAGCGGTTGTACCGCGGCGTGTTGTAGATCGCCTCATGCCCGCCCTCGCGCCTCTCGATGTTCAGGAGCAGCTTTACGCCCAAGTAGGGAGTGAACACGACAGCGACGACCCAAGATGCGATCAGCGAGATACCGACAATCCAAAACATGTTGCTGGTGTACTCGCCAGCTGTCGACTTGGCGAAGCCGTTCGGCATAAAACCGATCGCGGTCACGAGGGTCCCGGCGAGCATGGGCGCGGCGGTATGACTCCACGCATAGGCCGCTGCGCGGATGCGGTCGTAGCCTTCCTCCATCCTCACGACCATCATCTCGATGGCAATAATCGCATCGTCGACCAGGAGCCCCAGCGCCAATATCAACGAGCCGAGCGTAATGCGATCGAAGTCGCGGCCGGTGGCGGCCATGACGATGAATACCGCGGCCAAGGTCAGGGGAACCGCCGCCGCTACGACGATGCCGACGCGCCATCCCATGCTGAGGAAGCTCACGAGCATGACCACGCCGAGGGCGACGAGAAACTTGACCATGAATTCGTTGACGGCTGCCCGAATGTTGACTGACTGGTCCGTAACCTTGGACAGGCTCATGCCCAGCGGCATCTCCGCGTTGATCGCCGCCGCTTCCACGTCCAGCGCCTTGCCAAGGTCGAGGCCGTTCCACGCCTCGCGCATGACCACGCCGAGCAGTAACGTCGGTTCGCCATTGTTGCGGATCAGGAAGGTCGCCGGATCTTCGTAGCCCCGCTTCACTTCGGCGATGTCGGAGAGCTTCAGCGTGCGGCCTTGTGCGGCGATGGCGGTATTCCGGATCTCCTGCAGATCGCCGATAGCGCCGTCCAGCCGAATGAAAACCTCCGGGCCCTTGGCTTCAATCGAGCCAGCAGGCGTCATGACGTTCCGGCTGTTGAGCGCGGCGAAGGGCTCTGAAGGGGACACGCCCAGGGTTGCGAGCCGGTTATACGAGAACTCGACGAAGATCCTTTCCGCCTGCTCGCCGATGATGTTCACCTTCTTGACGCCGGGCACGTGCAGCAGACGTTGGCGCAAGACCTCTGCTTCGCGGACGAGGCGCCGATGAGGGTCGCCGTGCGCCTTCAACGCGTAGAGCGCAAAAGTCACGTCGGAATATTCGTCGTTCACTATCGGCCCCATGACACCACGCGGGAACTGATGCCCCTCGTCGCCGATTTTT
>VBOG01000009.1:0-20702 GCA_005877815.1 Nitrospirota bacterium | reverse complement strand
TTCAGCGACTAGCTCTTCCATCTCCTTGGCCGTGGCCCCCGGCCATGCCGTCACGACGGTCATTTGCTTGATCGTGAAAGAGGGATCTTCCGCCCGGCCCAACATCAGAAATGCCACCACGCCAGCGATGGAGATCGCCACGAGCAGGAACAGGGTGACGGCGCGCTCGCGTACGGCGACAGCGGAGAGGTTGAAGCGGCTCATCGCGGCCTCCCGCCGTTGACGGCCACGCTTCGTGCAGCCTCGTTTTGCGCAAGTCGCACGCGCTCGCCTTCGTGCAGCAGATGCGCACCGAGCGCCACGACGCGATTGCCCACCTCGAGTTCGCCGACGACTGAAGCCGCTTCGCCACTGAGGCCGGCGACTTGCACGGCACGCCAGGTGACTCGAGGCGTTTCCCCCTCAACCAGCCATACGCCGGGACCCTTGCCTGAATCGAAGATCGCGCCTATCGGTACCTGCAGCGCCGGGGCGGACCGGCCGTCCAGAATCTGGATGGAGATGGTCGAGCCTAGGGGCGCGTCTGCCAGACGGCCCTCCAGCACGTATCGAGCCTCGAACGTCCGAGTCTGACGGTTTGCAGCGTCCGACAACTGGCGAAGCTTCGCGAAGCCCGTGAGCCCGCTTCCATACAAGATCGCGCGGCCGGTGGATCCGATCGCCGGCCGCAGGGTTTCGGGAAGTTCGATGACCGCCTCGCGCCGTCCGGCATGCGCCACACGGACGACAACCTGGCCGGCACCGACGACCTGCCCCGGCTCCGCTAGACTCTCGACGACCACACCATCTGCATCAGCAAACAGGACAGCGTAGCTCATTTCGTTGCGGGCAACGCCGGCCTGGGCTTCGGCCGCATTGAGCTCCGCTCTTGCCGACTCGGCTCCAGCCTTGGCTTTGTCATACTCCGAGGACGAAACCGCGCCGGGGTAGACGAGGTTACGGTGTCGCAGCTCGTCCTTGGCGGTCTGGTGCGCGCGCGCCCTTGCGGCGGCAACGGCCTCCTCGTGCGCGCGCATGGCCAGCCTCAGGTCCGTGGGATCGATACGCATGAGCGGCTGGCCGCGCCTGACGGTTTGCCCGGCATCAACCAAGCGTTGCAGGACCTTCCCGGGGACCCGGAACCCCAGGTCGCTCTGCACGCGCGCCGCGACGATGCCGGTGAACGAACGCTCTGACTGGACGGAGGTCTCGACAGCCTCTATCCGTACCAGCGGAACCTGGGTCCGTGGGTCAGTTGAAGAAGTGGCGTCATTGCATGCCGCAAAGACGAAAGGCAACAGAGCGATGATGGTAACGAATGGGGCATCACGGCGCTTAAGCATTGGAGACCTCCCGAAAAGTACTTCTATGGAGAAACAGCTCGATCTCTCTAGCTCTTTGTTCCATTGTGTATGCCCATAAGATTATAGTCATCATCCAACGTGCCCAAAAAAAGGTGGTCTAGCCCTGACAAAACGCCTGAATGTAGAACTCCTTGGCAGCCTGCAACAGCCTAGCGCGGGTCTGGTCGTCTGACACAGCTCGGGCTAGGCTCAGGCTACCTGCCATCCCCGAAAACAAAACGAGAAAGTTGCGTTGCCTTTCTGATCGAGTCTTTCCCGGTAATAGCTTCTCGATGCCATCGATATAAGTTTCTAATGCGTGATCAAACGCCGCTCGTACGGCTCGGGGTTGACGCGGCATTTCAGAAGCCAATGCTGCGAGGGGACAACCTTCAGCTGGATTCGCCAAGTGCCATGGACTTAGATACGTTTCGATGAGGACCCTCAGTTGAGAAGCAGGGGTTTTGGCATCACTACCAACTGTGAGCTTTGCGTGGGCGTCCTGCATTGCGCTAGCAAGTGCTTCTGCGAACAAATGCTCCTTACTATTGAAGTGGCGATAGAATCCACCATGTGTGAGTTTGAGGTCCTGCATGAGACCCGAGATCGAGAAGCCTTCAGAGCCCTGGCCCCGAAAACGCCGCGAAGCTTCATAGAGAATGCGCCTGCGAGTTTCTAGTTTATGTTCCTGAGGGTATCGCATCTGTTGCCTGTATAGGATGATATACATCATCTTATGTAGCCGTGTCAACCTCGGCGTGCAAAGGCTTCAAGATTCTTTTGTACTACGTGTTTCTCGTTGATCTCTCGGTTCTGCGATCCCTTTCCATATAACTTCAAGAATCTGCTCTCGCTCTGTTAGCGCCTTTGCTGCGGCGACACTGATGTGTGTTTTGCTGAACAATGTCCTCGGTTGGTGGTGGGCAGATCCGCTCGCAGGAGTCGTCATCGCATTCTATGGCGTCCAGGAAGGACGGCATGCATTTCGCGAAAGCCATACTCAAACGCGATGAGGCGTGGCGCACGCGAAACGTCGAGCTTCCCGTAAGCGGCCCATGTAACTACGATCACGGTATTCCCGGCGATCAATGCTACTTTTAATCTATTCGCGGCGCGCTGGAGTATTGTCAATGAACAAGGGACGCATGGAAGCGTTCAGCGACGGCGTGATCGCCATCATCATCACGATCATGGTTCTGAAAGCACCACATGGTAGCCCCATGGCGACACACCACATAGCGTATGTGCTTAGTCGCAGGACGGAATTAGTATCACTTATTCACCGCAAACAGGATTCTGTCAAGCAGATGACGCATTCGCGGTGATGTGAAACAGAGAAATACCGTAAAGCAAACGTAGATAAGGAAGTGCTTCCAGCCGCGCGGTTCGCTCGCGGTTGTGGTCCTGAAGACATCAACGAAACGGGGTCACGTCTCTGGTCCGGATTTCATCCGTGGACGACCCTTCGGATTTATGCTACATCCCAAGCAAATGATGACTACCGAAGAAGACCTCCAGCGCAGTTGGTCTGAATTGAATGCTCGGTATTTTGATGGTCGCCTGCTTCCGATTGCCATCGTGTGGACTGATCGGATGACGTCAGCCGCTGGCATGTTCCGGGTAAAACGCGGTGCGAGCGATCCACCAGCCTTAGACAAGGAAGAGCGCGTTATCCGACTCTCCCTGCCATTGCTCAGCGGCGAGAGTTTCGCTGAGGTCATCGGAACGCTCGCGCATGAAATGATTCATCAGTTCCAACACGATGTCCTGAAGACACGGACCGACCATGGCGCGGAGTTCCACCGTGTTATGGCAGCGATGAATCGGGACGGGATGACCCTGACGGTGAGGCATGACTTAGACGGGGTTGAAGCGTTTCTGAAGTATACATGGCAGTGCCAGATTTGCGGGCATACGTATCGTCGCCAACGGCGGACCATTAAGAAGAAGCATCGCTGTGGGAAGTGTCGAGGTACATTGAAGGAAACCATGCACGAGTTGCGTTTGCTACCCGGTACGGCTCGTTGAGGTCGTATTTATTTCGAGATGATGTAAAGCCGCTTCAGATTCATAAGCAACAAATCCAGCGTCTTCCCCTCGTCCCGAAGGGCCTTCTCAAGCTTGTCGCTTTCAAGTTGTTCGCTCAGCCAAGCACGTCTCGCGACGTGCTTGGCTGCTCACTGCTCGTTTATGGATTAGGGGCGCGTACCTGTATATCGTTCTTCACCTCTTTGACACCATTAACTTCCCTTGTGAGTTGTTCGGCGCGGGCCCTCTCGGCTTCATTCGGCACAACGCCTGTCAGATACACGGTCTCGCGAACGGTTTTGACCATGACCTGAGTGAGCGTCCCCAATCGATCGCCAGCAAGTTTCGCTTTCACGGCGGTGGTGATTCCCGCATCACTCACATGTTCTCCGGCCGTCTTGCCGGTCGTTTTCTGGCAGCCTGTCGCCAGGACACCGGCGACCATGACCACCATCAGACATTGCAGCAGATACCGCATACGCACCTCCTTCATCAGCGTGGTTGCGAATCACAGTTCTTCGCCTAGACAGAAGATACGTAGCGATCTGAGTTCCAGGAATTCTCTAGAAGAAGGGGAGGTGTAGCAAAAGGGGCAGGATGAATGCACTGCTACGTAGACGTCTTTAGAGGTTAAGTACTTCCTTGGTATTCCTCTGAAGGATAGCAGAAGGTCTGTTGTTCAGCGATGATGTCGGTATGGATTTGCTCGTTTTGACAGCAATCCTCACGCTGGCCGGGTTACCCGCGATCATGCTGCTTGTGTTCGGCCTGGTGAAAATCGCTCTCCGTTAACAAGTCGGTGTAATGAGGGATAAGGGACGGCTGGCCGGAGGGTTAGACCGCCAGCCGTCCAAGAGCGACCCTGGCATCGTCTTGGCACAAAAGACGGCCGGCCAAGGGTCGCAACACTGATCGCTTTCCAGCAATTTGGATGCCAGTCCCAGACCCGCTCTGTAAGGCCGAAAAAACGATCAACGCATGGCGCATTCAGCATGGTTTTGATCATTATGTATGTTTCAGCCTGCGCTTGGTATGTAAGAGCCTTCCCTCACAAAGACGCGCGAAGGCCTGATGAGGCCAATCTACACCAATTCTCATAACTGTCGCGATCCGGTTTCATTGGCATCTCGTTTGCTGTCCTCTCTATCGGGCCGTCACTTTGACTCTCCACAGGAGACACAGCATGAAATGCCCGAAATGCGAAGGCTTGCTGGTGATGGATCGATCCGCCGATTATTACTTGACGTGCTACGGTTTGAAGTGTCTCAACTGCGGGACCATTGTCAACCAAACGATGATTCATAACGGTGACGTTGTTGAACGCACAGAAGTCGAGAAGAAAGTGGGACGCGTACGCCGGGGCTGAAGCGATTCAAGACGGTGCTCACCGCAGTGCTCGTCGCATTGTCGCAGGCCGCGTTCAGTTATGCGGGCGACCCTTCCTCGGTCAGTCAAGCGACGGCCTCCACGCGATCGGTGACCATTACAGGGGAATTGCTGAAGATCGTCGGCGAATTTTATATCGTCAGGAACGAGGCGGGCAAACTGTTCCGCCTGCACGTGGATAAATTCACGAAAAAGAACCAAGTCCTCAAGCCGGGAGACATCGTCGAGGCTCAGGTCACGCCGAAAGGCCACGTCCGGTCCATTACAGTCGGACCATCCGACCGCTGAATTTTCTCCGCCCGCCAGTTTCTCCTTCAAACATTGTCTGTTCCAGAAAGCATCCCTTGGCAGCGGTGCTAAGCATTTAAAATGTCCCACCGCGCAAGAGGACGAGGTGATTTCAGGGAGAGTTTGAGCTTGGTTGAGGAGGTCTCAAGGCAAAGTCAATCACTCGGTTTTCGGCCCAGTACCGGTCTTCATGAGGCCGGGATCGTTGGATGAATCCACAGTGGCCGCCATGCTTCGGGGCGACGAAATGGATCCACGGATTGCTCTGCAGTCCTGGGGTCTCAAAGCTCCGATAGGGGATAAACGGATCGTCTTGGGCCGTCAAAATGAGCGTCGGTACGTTGATGCTTTTCAGGAGATGTCTCGCGCCCGTCCGTTCGTAATAGTCGGCGGCCCCCTGATATCCCCCGTCCGGAGCCGTATAGCATTCGTCAAACTCGCGAAGCGTCCGGATAGCTGCCAACGGCGAGAGATCAAACTTTCCGGGAAATAGTCGCGCCTTCCGTTTCAGTCGCGCCTTGAGGCTTGTGAGGAAATATTTCTGGTACATCCAGTTCCGTCGCTCCTCCAAGGTCTCCACGCATGCCGCCGGATCGAGATTGGGGCAAACGGCGACGACTCCCTTCAGAGTCTCAGAGAGGGTTCCCGTCTCGCCGGCCGCCCGAAGAACCAGATTGCCCCCCATGGAATATCCGGCCAACCAGATGGCTTGGATGCCGTCGCGCGCGCAGAGCTCTTCGGCGACATGTCGGACATCGGCGCTCAGCCCGCTGTGATAAAGGGTAGGTGAAAGATGCTCGGTCCCCCCGCAATTGCGCTGGTTGAGCCTGATCACGTTGAACCCGGCCTGCCAGGCTTTCCGGGCGATGCCCAGCATGTAATGCGAATCGCTGCATCCTTCGAGACCATGGACGAGAATCATGGCCGGGCGTTGTTTCGCGTCGGGTTGCCAATGACAATAGCCCAAAATGCTCGTCTCCGGCGCAACTGTGAACAGTCGCGATTCGCACGGCAGACGGTACAGCAGACCGGGACGCGGCCAATAGCGCGGGATGAGCGTCATCAGGTCGGGATGCGTTAGAAAGGGATGGGGAACAAACTCCTCAATGACCACGGCTACCTGACATCTAAACGCCCTTCCATGCCTTTTTCGCGGTGGCTTTTGAAAAAGAGCAGCCGCTTGTCGCAGTAGAATGCGAACAATCCGAGGTGCTGAGGAGTGAAGCGGACGGTGACCGTAGCGCCCGCGCTGACCTCCTGTTCGACAAGCAGTGCTCCCGCCGGATCCTTCAACAGGAAATTGTGCGGCGTGAGCGTTGTGACGCTGACTAGCTTCAGTTCTACGGGGCTGGCTTTTACCACGAGATGGTTGGGCGTGTACGAGTAGCTCTCTACTTTAATGGTGGCGCGCTGGGTACCGTCCGCATCCTGGACCGCCTCGACCGGCTGACCTTCTGTCCAGCCCCAGCTCGCAATGAAGAGCCCTCCCGCTATTCCCCCGAGCGCAAGGCAATATTTCGATGATGGGCTCAACCGTAACGGCATGGTCATCCTCCTGACCATTGATTGTCCATGGTCTTGGGCGACGCAGTCAACGGACGGGTTCGAACTATCGGAATGGATACCCTGTGAATCTGTTTTGATACACGGCTGTCGATCGTCGGCGTTTCCTCAACGTCGAACGGGTTTTCATATGTGGGCGCCTCGTCAGCGCATATCGCTTACCAGGCATGTCTGTTGGCTAGTTTCTGTTCCTAATTATCGAAGCAGATTGGCCGAAGAGGGTTTGGAGAAGAGACCTTTGAAAACAGGTGGCAAGACATGCCGGAGCATTCTCATTGCCACGGCCAGTTCCAAGAAATTAGCCTCCTGGCGTTCGGCGCTTCGCCATGAAAGGCATTCCAGGTCAACCGGCGGTTCCAGGATGCCGTACCGGCGGCTGGACACGCTTCAGACCAGGTGGAAAGATGGGGCGTAACGAGAACTCATGAACGCGGGGTGACTTCTTTCCAGGTCAGACCGATCAGACAAAGTCGAAGGGTTTCACCATCATGAGAAATCGCTCAAGGTCGATCGGTTTGATGAGGTAACAGCTCGCATCCATTCCGAAGCTCCTTTTAATGTCGTGTTCGGCTTCGGAGGTCGTCAGAATCACCACACGAATATCCTTCAACGCCTCATCGCTGTTGATCTCTGCCAACAGTTCCAAGCCGTCTTTTTTCGGCAGATTCAAATCGAGGAGGATGAGATCCGGTCGAGGTGCATCGGTGTGTTTTCCTTCCTGCTTGAGAAAGGTCATTGCTTCCACACCATCCTTGACGACGCTGAGGTTATTCGGCACCTTGGCGTCTTTCAGGACCTCCCGTGTAAGGCGAACATCGCCCGGATTGTCTTCGACCAATAGGATTTCTACGGGCCTTCCATTCCCGTAATTGCCACTCATATGCGCCTCCTTGGTCTGATACGGAAATCATACGCCATCGATATGTGCAAGACCAGCTACTTTAGGTAGGGTGGCGTTCTTTTTTCGAACCTTTTTCATTTAGAAGCACGTTCAGTGAATGCCCTAACTTCTTGAGTCCATGTGGTTTACATGATAATCTGATCGCCTCTTTGCCCCTTTCGTACTAAGCATGTGGTGACTCCGCTCGTGATCAATATCAGCGCCAACGCGGTCGTCACGGTATGGAACCTGCAGGCGGAAGCGATATTCGGAGGCGGTCGGGAACTCGCCGAACGGCTGGTGTCCGAGCGTCCGAACATGAAAGTACTGTATATGTCCGGCTATACGGATGACGCCGTGGTGCACCGCGGCGTCCAGGTGGCTGATACGGCCTTTCTTCAGAAGCCGTTCACATTGACTGATTTGGCCGGTAAAGTCAGGGAAGTCTTGGACGCCCCTGCGAAGAGGTAACCGATGAAGCCTGCAGAAAAGAAGCCAGCGGCGAGAATTCTCGTGGTGGATGACGAGTCCGGTATCCTCGACATCTGCAGCCAGGTACTGCGGCGCGCGGGCTTCGAAGTCTCCACCGCATCCAATGGGGAAGAGGCCGTGGGGCGGCTCCATGAAAATTGGGACTTGGTGTTGACCGATCTGACCATGCCCGGAACCGTGGACGGCAATGATCTCGTCTGGCGCACGCGGGCATCGGGAAACGCCGACGTGATTCTGATGACGGGGTATCCCGCTCTCGACACTGCGGTCCAGGCCATCAAAGGCGGGGCGTTCGATTATCTGATCAAACCCTTTTCGGTGGACACATTGTTGATGGCGGTCAAGCGCTGCGTGGACAAACGGGAACTCTCCCACGAGCTCGCGCGCGAGAAAATCCTCCGGGAAGAATTGGATCAGGCCTATACGGCGCTGGCAAAAATGGAAGAGGTGCGGGAAACGTTCGGCCAGTTCGTCACTCCCGAGGTAGCTGAATATGTGCTCGCCAATCCGCAGGATTTCTGGAAGCGCGGCGAGCGCAAAGTGGTAACGATCTTATTCGCCGATGTGCGCCGGTTCACGCCGTTCTCGGCCCGCGTACAACCGGAAGAAGTCGTACAGGCGCTGAACGACATTTTCGTGCTGGTCATCGATGCGGTACAGCGCGAAGGCGGCATTTTGAACAAGTTCATTGGCGACGGTCTGATGGCGCTGTTCGGCGCCCCGCTCCCGAACGCCGACCATGCGGCGTCCGCTGCGCGCGCGGCGCTTCGCGCCCAAGAGGCGGTCAAGACATTGTCGGAATCTCGCCGCCAGATGAACCTCGATCCACTCCAGATCGGGATCGGTATCAATACCGGCGAGGTTGTGGCGGGCTGCATCGGAACAAAGGATCGCGCCGAATACAGCGTCATCGGCCATGCGGTGAACCTGGCGGCGCGGCTGGAGGGCGTGTCTGCGCCGGGCCAGATTCTGCTGGGACCGGAGACGGGTAAGGCCATTGAAGCCGACTTCGAGCTGCGCGAGATGATGATTCTCAACTTAGCCGGCATCACCGGGCCGGTGCGCGCGCTGGAGCTGATCGGCAAAAAAATTTCAGATAGCTGAAATTCTCAAACCACTCCGCGATTAGCATCTACTCCAGAAAAGCCGCCATATGCTTATGAAGCCGGACTCTCCTCATACGCGATACATTGAACCATGGGCAGGGCCGGATATTTGCGAAATCGTGAATCGGTTTCGGAGAGCGTGCAACGGTAGAAGGTCTTTCCGGACGGGGCTCGTGAGGGAGCACAATGACGACACGTTCGACAGAGTCCGACGGCATCAACCATGACGTTTACTCAAGATCGGGACGCGAGCTCATCTCTCTTGAGCCCCTCGATGGGGCACGAAGTATGAACGCAGAGGAAATCATGGTGCCCGCCAATATTCCTCTCACGATAGCCCTGCTGGCGTTCCGCTTACTCCTGATCGTGTGCATGGGCCTCTAGACGTCTGTCAGTCTGAAGCGCCCTCTCTGATGGGAGCCTGCGCTTTCTCCAATTGCTGGTAATACCGCCAGAGATAGTTGTGATAATCATCCAGCGTTGCGAGCAGATAGTGGATCTCCACCGCGTCGGCACCTTCGATCGCTTTGGTCATCCGCGTGGATAGGAACTCCACCAGCCCCTTCGTTTTCTCGATCGCCGTAAACTGCTTGAGCGGGCCCCCGACTTTGTAATCCGCCATGCGTGCTCCTTATAGATGGTAAAGGTCTCCGTACTTCGCCTCGAGATACGCCATGAATGGATCGAGCGAGAGAGGTTTCCCCGTCACGCGCGCGACCAGGCTATTCGCGGTAAAGGTCCTTCCCCAGCGGTGGATGTGTTCATTGAGCCAGATTTTCACGGGCGTGAAATTGCCGGCGGCAATAAGCTTCGGCATGTCGGGAACGTCTTCTTTTGCGCAGTTGAAAAATTGTACGGAGTAGAGGTTGCCGAGGGTGTACGTCGGAAAATAGCCAATCGCCCCGAGCGACCAGTGGACATCCTGCAGGACACCTTCGCGATCCGTCGCCGGCACGATCCCCAAGTACGCCTTCATTTTGTCTCGCCAGATCTCGGGGAGGTCTTCGGGCTGGACCCGGTTTTCCATGATATCCCGCTCGATCTCGAATCGTAGCAGGATATGCAGGTTGTAGGTCACCTCATCCGCATCTACCCGAATGAATGACGGCTTGACGAGATTCACGGCGCCGTAAAACGTCTTTAACGGCACGCCGCTGAATTGGTCGGGAAAGGTCTTCTGAAGAAGCGGGTAAAAATGCTCCCAAAAGGCGAGCGAAAGACCGACCAGATTTTCCCACAGACGCGATTGGCTTTCGTGGATACCGAGGGAGACGGCTTCTCCGAGAGGAGTCCCGTAGAAAGCCTTCGGCAGACCCTGGTCGTAGAGCCCATGGCCTCCTTCATGAATGCAGCTGAAGAGCGAACCCGTGAAGTCTTCTTCCGATACCCGGGTCGTCACCCTGACGTCGGTGGGGTGAAGGGATGTCGTAAACGGATGTGCCGAGACATCGAGACGGCCGCGATCGAAATCGTACCCCATCGCGGCCAACACCATTTTCCCGAACGTCAGTTGCCGTTCGGCAGCATACTGTTGACGCAGGAGATGCTCGTCCGGTTTCACGGACGAGCTTAGAATGCGATGCAGAAGGGGGATGAGACGTCGCTTCAATTCATCGAAGAGGGGTGTGAGCTGCGCTTCGGTCGCGTTTGGCTCGTAGATGTCCAACAGCCGGTCATAGGCCGTGCCCGCCGTGCCGCGATAGGCCGCTTCTTCTTTTTTTAGGGAAACAATTTGCGTCAAGTGCGGCAAGAAGGCTAGAAAGTCATCGTGCCGTTTGGCTTCCACCCACGCTTGCTGTGCCAGAGAACAGGTCTTGCCGAGGCGCATGACGAAGTCATTGGGAAGCTGGGAGGCTTTCGTGTAGTCCCGCCATGTCTCTCGCAGCAGCGCTCGAGCGAACTCGTCCTCCCCACCTTCTGCACTCGTGCCATCGAGAGGCAGACCTGTGCTCATGTCTACCCATCGTGCGAGAAGTGCCGCGGTCTCGGGAGAGGTCAGTCGTTCGTGCGCCAAGCCCTGTAGGGTGGCCAACTGGTCGGCACGCGCCTCCCCCCCGCCCGCGGGCATATATGTTTCCTGATCCCATGAGAGAAGGGATGCGGCGCTGTTTAAATGTGCAATTGGTTGCAGATGCTGTCGGAGTGGTTCCACTGTTTTTAGGGATAACATGGTAGGAGTGTACGGCGTGGACAATACGTTTTGCAATACTCTCCAAAGCATCGGCTTTACATGGGGCCGCAAGATGTAGTGGCCACACTATCGTATATGCATACTGTATAAATATATGATTTTGTTATTATTATTTTACTTTACACGTGTTTTAGTCCCCACATATTTAGTGGATTGACACTGTAAAAATGTACTATACACTTCGATGTGCACATTTCTCATCTAGGGTAAATTACGGTGATCCATTAGACCGAGTGGATCAACAGGAAGGAGCGGCGTACATGCGGCAAATGACCCTCACAATTATCTTCCTAGCTCTGGTTGGATGTTCTACCGAGATGCAACGCCTCACGGCACAACGTGAAGCGCCGGCTACTTTTGTGTTTGAACTGCGCAACGATGGGGAAGGCGCTTGCAGTGCTGATCTTGAGCGGAAGGCTACTCATATGTTTGAACTGCGCAACGATGGGGAAGGCACTTGCACTATCCAGTGGTAGTCCCCAGCCGTCAATGGCGTTGTGCGATCAGGCGTATAGCCAAGGGCATGTGCCGGTTATGTCATAGCAGGACCTTGACTGGAAGAAAATGAGCTTGGCAAACGGGCGAGCGATTGCTGTCTTTGTCGTCACGGTAATTTTCACCGCCATCATCTTCGCATTGGATGTGCTGTTGCCCTTAGGCCATGTCGTTTGGGTGCTGTACATTCTTTCGTTTCTGCTGGCGCTCGGATTGCCACAACGGGCGACACCATTCGTACTCGCCGGTGCCTGCACAGTCCTCATGATGCTTGGCTTCCTCTATTCGCCCTCCGGCATCGCGGTCAAGATCGCGGTCTTCAATCGGGTGGTCGGCATTCTGGTCCTCTGGGGGGCGGCCGTTCTGCTCTGGCAGCGCAGACAAGCAGAAGTGATGCTGCAGCGAGCCCATAACGAGATGGAAAACAAGGTCCAGGAACGAACCGCAGAATTGACCCGAGCGAACGCCGTATTGAAGGCTGAAAGCGAAGAACGCCGGCGCGTCGAGGAAGCGCTGCGCGCGACAAACTCAGAACTTGAAACCTTCGCCTATTCGGTCTCGCACGATCTGCGCGCACCGCTCCGCGGAATCGATGTGTTCAGCCGGTCGCTGTTGGAGACGCACGCCGACAAACTCGATTCCGAGGGCAAGGATTGTCTGCAGAACGTGCGAAGCACCAGCCAGCGCATGGCGCAGCTCGTCGATGATCTCCTGTATCTCTCGCATGCCAGCCGGTCGGAGTTGCGGAGAGATGCGGTGAATCTCAGCGAGCTGGCCCAGGAGATCGCCACCGGTCTGCTGAAGGTGCAGTGCAGCCGTCGGGTGAATTTCATCATCGCCTCGGGAGTCGTCGCCAGAGGAGATGAGAGACTGCTAAAAGTCATGCTGGAGAACCTGCTCGGCAATGCCTGGAAGTTCACCGAGAAACGCCCGCGCGCGCGAATCGAATTCGGCGTCATCCAGCACGAGGGGATGCCGGCCTATTTCGTCCGCGACGACGGCGTCGGTTTTAATATGGCTCATGCCCAAAAGCTCTTCGATGCGTTCCACCGACTGCACGCCATGTCGGAATTTGAGGGGAGCGGCATCGGCCTCGCGACGGTCAAACGGATTGTGCAGCGACATGGCGGACGCATTTGGGCGGAAGGCGCCGTCGATCTGGGTGCCACGTTCTACTTTTCATTGGAGCCAGCCCGCGTGCAGGCTGAATTGTCCCCCGTATGACGGGCAAAAGGGACAGTTCCCTTTGTGAAAAGCTGTTGTTGCTCGTGGAAGATAATCCTGACGATGAGAAGCAGTTCGTGCGGGAATTCCGAAAGAGCCGTATCTTGAATGAGGTTCTGGTCGCCCGGGACGGGGCGGAGGCCCTTGATTTGATCTTTGGCGCCGGTCCTGACAGGGACGGGGCACTCTATGAGAGGACTCAGGCTGTCTTGCTCGATTTGAAGCTTCCGAAGATAGACGGGCTTGAGGTCTTGAGACGCTTGCGGGACGATGACCGAACGAAACATCTGCCGATCGTCGTGTTCACGTCGTCCAATGAACAGGAAGACATCGTGAAGAGCTATGAATTGGGCGCCGATGGGTATATCCGCAAGCCGGTGGAGTCGGACCAGTTCATGGAAGCCCTGCGAATTGCGGGGCTGTTCTGCGTCCTCGTCAAAGAAGCGTCATAGGAGAAAGAATGGTCCAACTCGCCGATCCGTCTCCGGAGGCTCTTTCGATTGAAGAAGTCTGCCTGCGGACCGGGTTGTCCCGCATCAGCCTGCATAACTACGTCCGTCGGGGACTCATTCCAAAGCCGCAGCTCTGCCGCGACCGGTCCTCGACCGGCCGCTACCGGAAACGCTCCTACTTCCTGCCTTCCGTGCTCGATCGCCTCAACACGATCCAAAGCCTCAAGGCCGAAGGTCATAGTCTCGATATGATCGTGCAGCGCCTTCTCCTGAAGGACCAAGGAGTGGAGGCCATACCGGGGGCGCGCCTCACACCGGTGCGAAGTGCGAAAATGGTCATCCCCGCCTCGATCACCCAGATCGGCTATCCGGCCTACATGCTGAACAGAACCTGGGATATCGAATGGGTCAACGAAAAGGCGGAAGAACTGATTTTCGGGCGGGCGGTCAGCAAAATCACGGCCATCGAAGACCGGCATTTCTTCAAACTGCTGTTCACCAGCGGCACGCGTGATCTTGTCAGCGACTTCGACGCATTCGTGAAAAGCCATCTCGCCCTCCTCCAGGATGACTTGCCGGCGCCTCCCCAGAATCCGCTCCTGGTCACGCTCGGCCCCGACACGCTCAATTGGCTGTCGCGGTTATGGCCCTCCCCCGGAGGGACAAAGATTGGGGCAATCGACCAGCGAGAGGAAGCCGTCCGGTTCAAGCCGGCTACTCCCGAGCGCTATCATCGGGTTGCCGCCTTGTTCCGGGAAGGCACGTTCATCGTCTGGATCCCCAGCAAAGTGAATCTCTCGCCAATCCTGGACTTCCTCACCGGCCGCCAGCAGGTGATTTCAGATTTGCTTCTGCACAAATTGCCCGCTCTATACTCCATGGCGGTGCTCGTGGCAGATTTACAAAACTCCGTGAAGATTTCGGCTGAATTGCCGCCCGAGGAATATTTCCAGCTGATCTCGGAACTCTGGTCTCGACTGGAAGAGCCGTTTCGTGAATACCAGGGCGTCATGGGGAAGCACGTCGGCGACGGGGTGGTGCGATACTTCCTCGGCAAGCAGATGAGCACATCGGGACACAGTGTCAATGCCCTGCTCTGCGCCCAGGGGCTCAAGGAATGCATGTTGAACCTGAATGCCTCATGGAAGGCGAAAAAACATTGGTCGAACGACCTGTTGTTGAACATCGGGCTTCATGAGGGCAGGGAGTGGTTCGGCTACATTCCGAACCTGCCGGCCCCCGAGTTCACGGCGCTGGGCGATACCGTGAACATCGCGAGCCGTTTGTCGGGGTTCGCCCGTAACGGCACACTCTGGGCCTCAAAGCATTTTCTGAGTTCCCTGCCGTCCGACGTGTCGGAACACGTCGTATACGGGATTCGTAGAAAGACGGCGGAGGGTGAGCATTGGATCCCGAAGAGTTATTCCCGGGTCGTGGATCTACTCGATGAAGATACGGGACGCAATCACAAGCATTTGGACATCGCGAATGTCTCAGTGGCGGAGATCCTTCAAGTCTACTCGCCTGCCGTGCGGGCGACCATGGCGACCAATGATATAGCCGGCGTTCCCTTTCCCGGGGGCACGCCTCGATCCTCCTGAAGCCCGCCTTTACGACCTCGCTTTTTGCGGCCGCTGCGCAAAGAGAATGAATAGAAGTAGGGTCGGCAGCGGCGCGAAGACGAATGGCGCCGCCCATACCCATAGATTCACGCCACGCAGACGCGCTTGATCGAACATCCAGATAAAGACCCAGATCATGAGCAGGGTGTAGTTGACGAGGATATACTGCGCCGTATGGGCTCGTATGGCGCTCGGGCCTGCCCCGGTGGTCTGTCCAATCAGAAATATTTCAAAGACCGCAAACACGATCAACGCTGAGATTGCGAATCGTTTGCTCCAAACAAACATGGCTGCACCTCCTGGGGTTTCTCACCTTCGTTCCGTGCCGCGGTATGCTAGAATAACTCCCGTTTTTCGTAAAGGGCATTGCACCAAAGCCTCATCCCAGACTCAAGGAGTCCAGGTGCCAAGAGGATGTATGTTCTCGAAGTGGCCCGTTGTCTCGGTCATTGCCTTCATCGTGCTGTTCGGCGTTCCGCATGCAGGGGCGGTCCAGATAGCCGAACCCTCCACCGGGGCGGTCGTGAGGCCGGGTACCCCTGTAAAAGTCAAAGTCACCATTCCCCCCGGTCTTCCCGTTCGAAAGGTGACGTATACTTTGATGGAAGAGGATCGGGCTCTAGAGGATAAAGTCGAGTCACCATTGAGCATCTCGACAGCGGCACCGCCGTTCGACGTCGACATGGCGATTCCTGCCGACAGCGCGGGGGCTATGCGTGTGGTCGCTGTCGCGGAGGTCGCCGAACGCCGAGCCTCGTATGTCCTCTTCGATGAGGTCTCGTTTCGGGTGGTCCCCGAAGCACCGTTGGTTGCGCTTCGCGTGGAATCGCCCATCCGGTTCAGCGGCTCTTTGGGGGAAGTCAAACTGTTCAACGTGCAGGGATTGTACGGGGACCGGGTCGTGAGGGATATTGGATCCGCCACGGCGGGCACGACCTACCAGTCGCGAAATGAAAAGATCGCGCGCACCAATCCCGACGGACGTGTGCAGGCGGTCGGCAACGGGATAGCGGAGATCGCCGTGAAAAACGGGACGAAGGAGGACAGCATCCGGGCAGTTGTTGAAGCAGACGAGACCAATAATCAGCCGCCGGTCGCGCATGCCGGGTCGAACATAACAGTCCGCCAGGGCACGCGTGTGCGCCTGGACGGGATACAAAGCGCGGATCCGGAGGGGGAAAACTTATTCTTCTATTGGTCGCAAGTAAAAGGGATGCCCATCAATATTTTGGAACCGCTCAGCCTGAGGCCATATTTTTTCGCGCCGGTCGTCATTGCCCCGCGCCTGCTCAGATTTCGTTTGATCGTCAAGGACAGGGAAGGAGCGGAAAGCTTTCCCGCCTATGTGAATGTGACGGTCACGCCATGACCGGCAGCAGAAAAATGGACAGTTGAGCTTCTTTCCTCGGGTCCACCGTCGGTTCCTAGTTGCCGTACGAGGCGCAGCCTCCGCTGACCGAGAAAACCACGCACAGCAATCCCAACCGCTGAAGTCTCGCGTATGGAATCACACGATGAGGCCAGTCTAGCGCCCCGCGACGTCTTGTTCACAGGGACCCGGGGCCAGGTAGAGCAGATAATTCCCCATGCCATGGAGATCCGTCATCTCCTGGCGATTCAGATGATAGACCATGGTCATTTCGTACTCGTCCTTCGTGTTCACGGGGAAGCCCTTCATGCTGTTGTACACCTGGTGAGGGCGAAAGCCGAGCAGGTTGCCGTTCGCTTCCACCTCGGGCACGCTTCGCAAGAGGGTCTGATTGGTGGTTTTGTTGTCGAGGGCGATCAAGAGCAGACCATCATGCCCATGCGGGTACGCGTATTTCACGCAGCCATCCATGGTGAACTTCAAGGGCTTTGTGTCCACCTGGACCGTTCCGGCTTTCAATTCGCGCCCCTCATCGGATTCATTCGACGGCCGCATGCTGAACTGGCTGTAGCACACCACGTTTACGCCGACCGTGTAGGGTTTGATCGGTTTGATGTCCGTGCCTTCTGGCGCGATCTCCATGGTAAATGTGGCGTAGACGTCTTTTGTCGGCGGCACTTTATGGTAGAAGGCGATGATCGCGACTAGCTTACTGTCTTTTTTAATCGGCACGCCGTAGCCGGCGGGAAATTTCGCATCGGTGATTTCGATGCCGGCTCCGGCAAAGTAGGTCGGCTCGCCGGGGCACGACAGGCTTTTTTCTTCAAGGTTCTGCAAGAGAATGTGGTGGAGGTACTGTCCGGGGAGTTCTTTGCCGTCCTTCGTAAAGATGCGGGACTTATAGCCGACGACCGACAGATCCTTAGGGGCCTTGAAGAAATGGATCGGCATGCTGGACGCCAACTCTCCGCTGTGGCCTGCGGGGAGATCAATTGGACCGAAGGTCAGGGTGAGCATATTCTTTTCAAGGGAGACTTTGGTCACGGCTTTTGCCTGAGGAGCTTCCGTCGGATGGACGTGAGGGAGAACGTCGGCCGAAGCCATGCGGACGGTGGACAAAATGAACAACGCGACGAGCACAAGCTGAGACATGCGATACCTCCAAAGGATATCCGTCAATCTTCATCGAAAGTATGGAACATTATACCTCAAGTATTTTTTTGGGGACCATTATTCTTCAGGGGTTCATTTTTGACGTAATCTCCACGTGTGTCAGCTCACATGCGCATTTGTCGTGATCGGTCGCGCTTGAAGAAGATAGAGCCGTCCCCCGCTGAAGGTCCATTCGATGTCCATGGGGCCGGCATAATGCCGTTCGATGGCAATCGCAGCTTCCGTCAGAGCCTGCAACTGGCCGTCGGTGAGCGACATGACGTCATGTCGGGGGTCTTCCCATTGTCGGGTGCCACCGGATTCTCCAAGCACCACCGAGGATTCCTTATGTCCGAGCCGACGCGACACAATCGTCCGTGTCGGTTTGTTCACCACGAAACGATCGGGAGAAACGGCCCCTGATACCACCGTTTCGCCCAGGCCCCAGTTGGCCTCGAAGACCACCTCATCCACGTTGTGAGTGAGCGGGTTCACTGAAAAGCCGACTCCTGACACGTCACCGGCCAGTTGCTCTTGAACGACGATTGCGCAATGCAGTTGCGTATGATCGAACCCCCGCGCACGCTTATATGCAACGACTCGGGGGTCCAGGCATGCCGTGAAGACGCTGCGGAGGGCCGCCTCGATCTCTCCCGGCAGGACGCCGAGAATCGTTCGGTACAGGCCGGCAAATGATGACAGCGCCTGGTCCTCTTCAGGGGCGGAGGACCGGACCGCAAGGCACGCATTCTTCTCCAGGTGATGGAGTTCGTCGGTGAGAGTTGCCTTCTGAGCGGCTGAACAAACGAAGGACTGCGCGTCATTTTTTAATTGGCGACAGACGCTTTGGCAAACCGCCGGATCGCCTGCCGCAAATTCCTTCCATGCCGGTGCGGCCTTCACCCTTTCGATCCATGTCGAAAAGAATTCCGGCGAGAGAATAAAACCGTTGGGGACGGGGAATCCGGCCTGGAATAAGGACATCAGGGACAGTCCCTTGCCCCCGACCTCAGACACCAATGGGAGCGGCCGGTCGCTGAAGCGATACACCTTCTTCACGATACCGACCGCGATGGTATCCGGACCGCTGAACAAAGAAAAAGGGGAGCCGACTGGACGCCGGCTCCCCTCCCAGGGTTCCCTCTCGACATTAGCTGAAGCGTTGCAAGGCGGCAATCCGTTCCGGAATCGGGGGATGGCTTGCGAAGAGCTGCATGAAGCCGCCCGTGTCGCCGGAAATCTTAAAGGTCGCCAGAGGGTCCGAAAACGAGTTCTGGGCTTGGGCCTCTTCCGTGAAACGGCTGATGCTCTGAAGCGCCGAGATCATGGGAGAGCTGCCATAAGCTTTTGCGGAGAAGGCGTCGGCTTCAAATTCACGCCGCCGCGAATACCAGTTGATGACGATCATCGCAAGAATACTGAGCGCGATCTGCACGACAATCGATGCGATGAATCCCAACATCTCCTGGTCCCGCTCGGCGAACAGCCGGCGAATCCACATGGCGATGAAATAGACGAAGGTATTCATCAGGCCGGCCAGCACGGTCATGGTGAACATGTCGCCGTTCCAGACATGCCCCATTTCGTGGGCCAGCACCGAGCGCACCTCTGCTTCATTCATATTTTCCAAGAGACCGGTTGAGACCGCCACCATGGCGTTGTTTTTTGTCGGCCCGGTGGCAAACGCATTTGGATCGGGCGCCTGGAAGACCCAGACTTCCGGCATGGTGATCCGAAGCCGTTGCGCAAGCTCATTCACGGTCCGGAACACAACCTCTTCCTGCCGCGTCCTGGGTTCGGTGATCTGATAGCACTCGAGCATCGCGCGAGCGAACTGTTTCGAGAAGGCCAATGAGATGAAGGCGCCGCCAAACCCAAGCACCATCGCGTACACCATCATATAGCCGTTCACGGACCCGCGGATATCAATCCCAAAAGCCGGCAGGATAAAGTTGGCCAGCACTTGGAACACCACGAACAGCGTGATGGAAATCAGCAGGTTGGAGATCAGCAATAATCCGATCCCCTTCACGTTCTTTAGCATCTGATGTCTTCCTCCTTAATGAGTACGGGCAACGGGGGCCTCTCCGACACTCCCTGCCCCGTACTGAGTGCGTCTATATTCTTAACATCATCTCAGGCAGTGTCAAGGTGTGATCTTGACCCAATTGGGTGGAGAGTGTACAGATGTTTCAAATGGTTAGACCATCCGTCCCCCCGAAGATTCCCGGTGAGATCCTGCGTTCGGTCTCCCGGTCGTTTTATCTGACCCTCGCGGTCCTGCCTGCGAACGTCCGGGAGCAGGTTGGTTTAGCCTACCTGCTGGCCAGGGCGGCCGACACGCTGGCGGATACGGATCTGATCCCTCGGGACGTCCGGCTGAAACACCTCGGCCTTTTCCGTGAATGGGTGCTGAACCCTCAGTCGAAGGACACGACTTTGAACGACATCAAAGAAGTTCTCGCACCTCTCCAGGAGCACCAGGCGGAGCGAGTCTTGCTCGAACGGTTGGAGGATTGCCGCGGGGTCCTGGAGAGCCTGTCGTCCGACGATCAGCGGCTCATCCGAGCGGTGGTCGGAACGCTCATACAGGGGATGCAGAACGATCTGTCCGCATTTCCGGGCCGAGCGGCTGAAGAATTGACGGCGCTGAAGACGTTCACCGAACTCGATCAGTACACCTATGATGTCGCGGGCTGTGTGGGGGACTATTGGACTCGAATGATGTGCGCGCACCGGCCTGCCTTTCATGGTTGGGAGGTGGAACCGATGGTCGCGATGGGCATCCGGTTCGGCAAAGGGCTCCAGCTCACAAATATCCTGCGCGATATGCCGGCAGACCTTCGCCGGGGGCGTTGTTACATCCCACAGGAGATGCTGAACGAGGTGGCGCTTCGCCCGGCCGATTTGCTCAAGCCCGACGCGCTCCCGCAGTTGAGGCCGGTGCTGACAAGGTTGTTGCGTGTGGCGTTGGAGCACCTGGATCAAGGCTGGCTCTATACCATGGCGATTCCGCGGCGCGAGCTCCGGGTACGGCTGGCCTGCATTTGGCCGATTCTATTCGCCGTTCAGACCCTTCGGCGGGTGAGTCTGTCGCCTGCTCTGCTGGACCCCACCGTCACAGTGAAGATG
>VBOG01000090.1 GCA_005877815.1 Nitrospirota bacterium | reverse complement strand
GCGGGTGCGATTGCTGCTCGCTTACGGCAGCTTGTCGTTCTTTTCGATGGTGTGGTGGTTTGCGGCTTCGGCCGGCCATGCAACGTCGCAGGCATCGGTGTTTATCGGCGCGGCCGGCTTTGCCACGAACGGCCTCTTGCTCGCCTGGCAAGTGATCCGCACCCGATACGGCGATGACGTGGACCCGCAGGCCATCAGCGGCCTGGCGTTCACGATGCCCCGGTACGCCGTGTTGCTCTCGCTTCTCGCGCTGGCCGCGATGGGGCTGCCACCCTTCGGCGTATTTGCCGCGTTCATGGGGCTCTTTCTCAACACCCCGATTTCTTCCGCGCTCGGACCATTCATCATGCTCCTGGCCTGGCTCACGGCCTCCTGGTATGTGATGCGGATGGCGCAGCAGTTACTTTTTGGAACAAGGCGATCCGACCTCCGGTACGCCGATCTGATCCACACCGAATTCGCCTCGCTCTTCATTGTCGTCCTGGTCCTGCTCGCGCTCGGCGTGACGCCTTCGAATCTGTTCGCGCCCGCGAGGAACGCGCCGTCGGCAACAATGGATTCCATCGCATGGCAGAAGTAGAAAACCAGTTCGCCCTCGAAGCGAGACGGATGGAACTGCGGGGCATCGTCCGCCTCGCTGGCGAAGTCGTCGCGCAGTATTGGCCGATGCGCACGTTCGTGCATCACAACCCGCTTCACAGCCTGGAATACCTCCCTTTTGAGGATACGGTCAGGCGCGGTAAAAACTTCATGGGCGGCAACGGCTACCTCCCCGGACATGTCTATCGCGCCTATCTGAAAACCGGCAGGATTCGATCGGCGCACCTCGACGCGGCCTTAAAGCCGCTCGTCGGCGACAAGGATGTCTTCATCGGACAGCGCAGGGTGACGCACGGCGAGGTTCTGCGCAGTTGCCTCTCGGACGGTCTCTGCTCGGCCAGCGCCGAGCCGCTTGATGATCAGCTTCCCGATCCGTCGCGCGACCTCATCGACCAACTCGCCGCAAAGCTCTCGCCCGTGTTGACGTTCCCGGACTTGCGCGAGCGCATCAGCGCGGTCGCGGGGCGTGACGAGGCCGTGCTGGGACGCTGGCTGACGCTTTCGCACTGGTGCGACGACACCTTAGGCACGGCAATCGTCCGGCAAATCAACGATCAAATGATCAAATGGTGCGCCGCGTTTCTGGACGAAGGCCACGCGACGTGGACCATGCCAGGCCGAGAGAAAGGGTTGTACGGCGCATGGAAGGATCTCGCCGCACATGAATGGTCGCTCTGCGGAATCGAAGACAGCCGAAGAAAAATCGCGCAGCTCCCTGAATATCCGGAAGACGCCCTCCTTCAAAGCCTTGACGCGCTCGGCATCCCCCCGGACCTGCGGCAGGACTATTTGTCGCTACAACTCACCGCGCTTCCGGGCTGGGCCGGCTTCATCAAGTGGCGCGGTGAAGAACGGGACTATCCCTGGCAGCGGGCATATCCGGCGGGGCTCGTGAAGTTTCTCGCCATCCGCCTTTGGTACGCGCAGGAATTGGTCCACAAGGCGTGTCGAAAGGAACTGGGCATTGACGGCCGGTATGATTCGGTCAGCGCCTACATCCGCAACCATCCGGAGGAGTATTATCTGCGGCGCCAGCGGGTCGCCGGCCGGTTGCCCGCGCTGTATGCCGAGGAGGTCGACCGGCTTCGGCATCAGAAACAGAACAGCTGGGACACGATCACCGAACGTTACGGCCTGGAGGTCGTTCCACGCGAGGCGGTCGCGGCGCGACGAAGTGCGGCCAAACGGCTGCTGGCGCTCGCCCATTCGCTGCAGATCGACCCGGCGCTGCTCGCGGAAAGCACTCCCACCGATCTGAAACAGCTGTTCGACTGGATGGACACCTTTCCCGAACCGGCCCATGGGCCCGTCTGGCTGAAGGCATATGAAGCCGAGTACCACGAGCGTCTCCTGAAACGGATACGCTCGCGGCCGCCGCTCGTCCCGGGCAGCCCGCCCGCCCCGCGCCCCGCTTCCCAGTCGGTCTACTGCATCGACGTGCGATCCGAGCCGTTCCGCCGGCACCTGGATTCAGTCGGCCGGCACGAAACTTTCGGGTTCGCCGGATTCTTCGCGGCCTTCATCCGATATCGCGCCTGGGGGAAGGAACACGAGACGGAACAGTTTCCGGTCATCATGCGCGCCAAGAACGAGGTCCGGGAAATCCCCCGAAGTTATCTGGACCATCGTGTCCTGCAACATGAGGCGCGCGCGAAATGGGTCCGGGCGGGTCACACGCTCCTGCACGACCTAAAAGAAAACGTCGTCACGCCGTATGTCATGGTGGAATCGGTGGGATGGTTCTACAGCTTGCCCATTTTCGGCAAAACCTTGCTGCCGACCCTCTATCGCCGGTGGACGACGTGGATACAGGGTCTCTTCGTGCCGTCGCTTCCCACCACGCTGACCGTCGAGAAGCTGGCGGCGGCCGACACGGCGGCGCTGCTTGCCGCTGAACAGCAGGCCCTTGTCAGAAAGGCGCTGCGGGAACGGATCGGATTGCGCAGTTCAGCGATCACGCCCGTGTTCGTGGAAGCGTTGCGGCAACGGGCGCTGAACGGGCGGGGCGATCCAGACCCGTCGTTGGTGGACGCCGCCTTCCAGGCGGGCTTGTCGAAAGACGCGTTGAACGATTTGATCGAGGCGCTGCGCCGCAACTACGACCTCAACGCCCGCTCGGCGTCCCGCCACAAGGAGCGGCTCACCCGCACGGGCTTCACGCAGGAAGAACAGGTACTGACGGTCGACACGGCGTTGCGCATGATGGGTCTGACCAAGAACTTTGCGCGGCTGGTCCTGCTTTGCGCGCACGGCAGCACGTCGGACAACAATCCGTACGAATCGGCGTTGGACTGCGGCGCGTGCGGCGGCAATGAAGGGAAACCCAACGCGCGGGTCTTCGCGATGATGGCGAACAACATGAACGTCAGAGAACGGCTGACCAAAACCGGCATCCACATTCCGCCTGACACGCATTTTCTGGCCGGGCAGATGGATACGACGACCGATGAGATTCAACTCTTTGACTTGGACGACGTGCCCGCCACGCATCGGCCGGACGTGTCCAGGCTGCAGGAAGACCTCAAGCAAGCCGCGGCCCTGGCGAGCCGGGAACGCTGTACGCGCTTTCCCGACATCCAGGGGCCGCTCAACGGAAAGAAAGCCGCCCGTCACGTCCGCCGCCGGAGCGCCGATTGGAGCCAGGTCCGGCCGGAATGGGGCCTGTCCGGCAATACGGCATTCCTGATCGGGAGGCGGGAGTTGACGAAGGGCCTCGACCTGGAAGGGCGCGTCTTCCTGCACTCCTACGACTACCGTGAGGATCCGAGCAACCGGCTGCTGGAAGTGCAGCTGACCGCCCCGCAGGTCGTGGCGCAGTGGATCAACATGGAACATTATTTTTCGACGGTCGACAATGAAGTGTACGGTAGTGGGAGCAAGATTTATCACAACGTGGTGGGACGGCTCGGCATCATGTCGGGCCCCTGGAGCGACCTGCGGCTCGGCTTGGCGAGGCAGACCGTCATGAACGGCGAGATGCCGTACCATGAGCCCATGCGCATGTTGACCATCATCGAAGCACCGCGTGCACGCATCGATAAACTGATCGCGCGCCATGAAGTCTTGCGGCATTTTTATCACAACGAGTGGGTGCACCTCGTCGCGCTCGACCCCGAAGATCAGGTATGGTACCGGTATCGGCCGAGCGGCGCGTGGACCGTTATCGAGGATCCGTAACATAGGGCGGAAAGGAGTCGGCTGATGGCTTTGACGTTGCATCCGATGAAGGAAATTCGCGTGATCGTGGCGGGGGAGCACCGGGCGTTCGTGACGGAACTGCTGGATCGGGTCAACGCCAGCGGCTATACCATCATCGGCAATGTGTCGGGGAAGGGGCATCACGGCGTTCGCGAAGCCCATTTCATGTTCAGCGAGCAGGAGAGTCTTGAGATGATTATGGCGGTGGTACCGCAGGAAAAAGTCGAACCGATCCTGGCCGGCCTTCGCCCGCTCTTCGAACGGCACTCCGGCGTTATGTTCGTGGCGGACGTGGCCGTCAGCCGGCAGGAATATTTCGGAGCTCAGCGGGGGGGCGCGTGACCTGGACCAGGCGCGAGCCCTCAATGCCCAAGAGCGTTGCCGGTTGCTTCCCATGGCCCCCAAGGCGCCTCTCCCGAACGTGCGCTCCGGCATGTGGAGCATCGTTCAGTGGATTTTACCCAGGTTCATCCTGAATGGGGGCATGCGACCAATTCGTCGATGATCGTCAGTCGGCGGCTCTTAACCCAAGGGTTGTTTCTGGACCGCCGCACCTTCCTCCAATCGTACGATCCGACCCAGGACCCGGACGGCACGATCTTGGAGCGGATTCTGACGGCCGTGGTGCCGGTGGCGGCCGGTATCGGACTGGAGTATTACTTTTCCCGCGTGGACAACTGCCGATATGGCTGCGGGACCAAGGTGCCCCACAACATCACCGGTCTGATCGGAGTCATGGATGGGGCGCAGAGTGATCTTCGAATCGGACTGCCATGGCAGATGGTCTGGGTCCACGAGCCCATGCGTCTGACCTTTATCGTCGAGGCGCACCCTTCGGTGGTTGCCTCAATCGTGCAGCGCCATCGGGGCCTTCAGAAACTCTTCGATCATCATTGGGCGCATTTGTTGGTCTTGGATTTTCGCTCCGGTGAGTTCTTTCGGTATGGGCCGAGGGGACGGTGGCAAAGCATCCCGACTGCTTAGCCTGCCTCTGTGGCGTGATAGACAGGTGTCTTTGTGGCTGGTCGCTACGCTTTCAAGAACCCGGTTGTTATTCGAAATATACTGGTGCCGGGGGCGAGGATCGAACTCGCACGGGGGTTTCCCCCCACGGGATTTTAAGTCCCGGGCGTCTGCCAATTCCGCCACCCCGGCATGGGGACGGATTCTAGCACAGCATCACCTTGCGGCCTCTTTAGCGGCTGATTCAATGATCTGGAGTGTTGGTCCCGGAAGCTAAGAAATGGCGTAACGCGTTACGGATTTTCTCGCTCAGAGGCAAGAGCATTGGTGCAAGCTTGTGGGTTGGATTAGCGGCCGAGGCGCTCGAGCGCCAGCAGAAACGTTTCCAGGTCGAGCCGTTTCATCAAATATGTGGCTGCACCGCCTGACAGGGTGGTGGCGATATCTTGCTCGCGTGAAGATGTCGTCAGGACAACAACGGGGATTTGGCTCAGTTCCGCATCATGCTTCATTTCCTCGAGGACATCTTGCCCATTCAACTTCGGCAAATTGAGATCGAGCAGGACCAAATCAGGACGAGGGGCATGGGCAAATGAGCCCGTCCGCTTCAGCCACGCGAGTGCCTGCATGCCATCTTTAGCTACGGATACGTTGGTTCGCATCGGGGCTTCCCGGAGCATTTCCTTGATGAGCCGGATATCCCCTGGATCGTCTTCGACCAGCAGAATGTCGAGTAGGCTGGATGCCGGCATGGACGGTGTTGTAGTGGATGGAAAGAAGGGTGCTCTACCCCTCTTTAGGGTTAGAGGATGGCAGGTCCAGTCAGGACTCGGAAGAGGATCAATCGTCGGGTTCGCCGGCATCGTCGTAATACTTCTCGCGGTAGATCGGACACAGTCCCTTTGTCTTGAGGATGTCGGTGACATCCTTGAGCATGCCGCTGTTTCCGCAGAGATAGACGGCGAGATTATTGACCGACTGAATCTCCTCGGCTACGTACCATGTGACCCGCCCGATCTTTCCCTTCCACCCGTCGCCCGGGCGGGAGAGCGTCGTGAGAAATCGGAACTTCAGATTGTCGTTCGCCAACCGCTGAAGTTCATCCTGGTAGTAGACATCCTTCTCGGTGCGGAGCCCCCAGTAGAGGCTGACCGACCGTTGCAGACCTCGTTCACACAGCTCCAGCAGCATGGACCGGATCGGGGCGATGCCGGTCCCCGTGGCCACAAACAGCCGGTCACGGTCGGGATCATCATGCAGATAGAAGTTTCCCGTCGGTCCGGTGAACCGGGTTTCGTCGCCCTCCTTCAGTCTGAAGAGATAGGTGGAACCCGGCCCGCCGACCACCAGATTGAGCACGAGGGTCACAATATTGTCCTGACTGGGAGGCGACGCAATAGAATAGGGGCGCGTCACTGGCCGTGGAAACCCTTCCTTGGGGACTTCGAAGGAAATGAATTGGCCGGCCTTGAACGCAATGCGAGGGGGCTCCACAAGACGCAGCATGATCTCCCGCACATCATGTGTCAGGTCCCTGATCTTCCAGACCTCCGCGGTGAACTTCTGAATCGGCACAGTCGCCTTTCGCGAATGGTCAGTCGTGGCGCAGCGACCGGATCATCTCCGCGCGCTCTTCCAACTTCGCCGCCTCGTCGTCCCGCTTCATCTTGCGGAGCAGTGCCGCGTAATTCTGCAGATCGGTGAGCACATTATGATGTTCCACGCCGAGGACTTTTTCATCAATCGCCAGCGCGCGCCGGTAGAGCGGCTCGGCCTCCGCATACCGCCCCATCGTGTCATACAACGACGCCAGGTTATTCAAATCGGTCGCCACGTCCACATGCTCAGACCCGAAGGCCTTTTCGTCAATGGCGAGTGCGCGCCGGTAGAGCGGTTCGGCCTCCCCCTACTTGCCCTGGCTATCATATAAGACGGCGAGATTGTTCAGGCTGGTCGCAAGATCCGGATGTTCACGCCCCAGCGCCTGCTCAAGAATGTGAAGCGCGCGCCGATAAATCGGCTCGGCATCCTTGTAGTTGTCCTGCGTACTGTAGACCGCCGCCAGGTTGTTGAGACTCGTGGCCAAGCGACGGTCCTCGGGCCCGAACTTCTCCGCTTCCTTCACCGCCGCCTGGAAATACGCCAGCGCCTCGCCATAGTGGCTTTGCTGGTAAGCAATCTTTCCCGCCTCCGTGAATTGTTCCCAGGCTCCGGCCGATTGCGCTGCGCCGGCCTCGGGAGCCAGCCAGATGACGACTCCTACGGCTAGCAAGACTGCGAGTCGCCGCTGCATCGTGCGTCTCCTTCTTCCAAAGGAATTTCGTAGCGTACGATATGTGAATTGTACCATCGGCACCTTGACCGTCTCCATCGCTTTCCCCTAAAGTTCTCGCGACGGCCCAAGGAACACGATGAAAGTCATCGATCTGACTCTAGAAGAATTGAAAGCCCTCATTGCCGGCATCGTTGATGACCGCCTCCGCGCGCTCCTTGGGGATCCCGACCTTGGACTGGACATGGGCGAAGCCGTACGCACGCGACTGAAGCATTCGCTGGCCGCGGGCGATCGTATGAGCGGCGATGACGTCGCCGAGAAACTCGGGCTGCGCTGGTAGCTATGGCCTGGTATCGCGTCGCCTATCGTCCCCAGGTCGTGTCCGACCTCGCGGGCATTGAGACGATCACCGCCCAACGGCTCCTCGACAAAACGAAGTGGCTCGCGTCCAATGCCGAAAACCTTCGCCACGAGCCACTGGCGCCCGACCTCCCGGTTCTCGCGAAATATGCCGTGGGCGAATGGCGCATCTTCTATTCCATCGATCGGACCGACCACGTGCTGGACGTGCATGCCGTCATGCCGGCAACAGCCGCATATCCACGCAAAACCACGGAGCAGGCATGAAGCCTCAGCAGTATCCTCGAAGCCCGAAAATTCTCCTGGGCGGCATGGCGCATCTGGGCCGGCTCATCGATAAGATCCGCATGCGGCATGCCGGACAGATTCAGGACTACAACTATTTGACGACGGGTTTTGACAAGTACCTGATCGAGCTCCTCGGAATCGCGCCGGACGAATTGGAGCGGCGGGTGCTGTCCGCACGCTCGGACGATGACATCGTCTCATGGATTCGTGCGCACGGCTACACGTTGAGCGATGAAGATCTTCGCCAATGGAATGCGCGAATACTCGAAGCAGGCCCCAAGGACGATGCCGCGCGCCGGCGCTTTGAGGACCGGCTGGCGGGAATCGCGGGCAAACGCGGAGTCCGAGTGGAAGACCTGCCACGCGCCACCACATGGGTGGATTGCATAGAACTCGACGAAGACCGCATGTAGCCGACTCTTGCGCGGGTCCTGCCGCCGCATTACCCAGACGTGCTCGTCCATTGCAGGCCGCTTCGCGAATGCCGAGGCGGGCATAACGGGCAATTCGCATTCGCCTGGTCCCACCAAAGAGTTATGCCGCCGACATTTCCCCTACCATAGAAAACATTTTGTCTATTGTGCACGCGTCGGGTGTTCGGTAAAAGAACGACGGGCGCAGAAATCGTCCGGCGCCGTGACTCACTGAGGAGAACCAACATGCCGTATGCCAGCATTGATGAGTTGCCGCCGTCCTTGAAAAGCAATCTGCCCAAGGATGCGAAGGAAGTCTATCTGATCGTCTACAACAACACCTGGGGACAGCATGCCAATGCGACCGACCGGCGCATCGGCGCCACGCCCGAAGACATCGCCCACCGCACGGCATGGGGCGCCGTGCGGGACAAATTTCGGAAGCAGGGCGATGAATGGGTGCGGAAATACGGGTATTAAAAAATGATGGCGGCGTCCTGCCTGCCCGGCAGAATCACCGGAGCGCCGTCGCGAAAGATCACGTCGTTCCCGGACACGCCCGGCACGCGCGATCCCGGCGTGATAATGCCGACGAGGTTCAACGGGTCGGCGCCGGACACCTTGATTTCCTGAGCCGCGCAGTCACGATCTCGACGCACCGTTCGTAGCGCCTCCACCGCTTCCGGCTGGGCGAATTGCTCACCGGTAAAACCTCCCACAAATCGCCCGCCCCGTATCTCGCCGCGCAATTCCAGACGACGATACTGAACCAGCAGGTCCCTCCATGGCAGGGCGAGAGATTCGCGTTGCAGCAGATCCCGAAAGACCACGCCATACCGCCGCAGCAGCTGACGCGCCATCCTCTCTGCCAACCCGCCAGTGGATTCTCGATGTCCCGGCTCGGCAGGGAGGTGCGTCCGGAAGAGCGACCACCGCCCTGCGCTATGCCTCGGCCGCCGTGTCCGTTCCTTCCCCTCGGCACGCCGGCGCCTCGGGTCCATCAACGCCCGCAGGCTATCGAACCCGTCGGCCGTCACCAGCCCCGCCACCACCAGTTCCCACAGACCCGCCTCGACTTCTGCCGGAAGATGTTTGGTGAGTCGAACGAGATCGGTAAAAAAACTGGCCCCGCGCTGGGACAGCGAGTGGAACACGTCCTGGGCGACCGAGCTGAGCGGCGCGCGTGGTTCGCTCGTCGCCATCGAGAATTCCAGCAGCCACTCGGCTTCTTCACGCGGGAAGAGATTGATGGGCGCCACGCTCGTCGGCATCAGCGGACGCGACGGGATGACGGTCAAGTGGCTTTTCGGCAAGACCGGCGGCGAGAGCCGGCCCCAGGATACGAGTCCGCTCAAGCAGAGCCGATCGAGCAGTTCAGGTTTGTAGCCTGCGACGCGGGCCGGCAGAATCCGGCGCTCCCACGCAGGTCCTGCGGCCTCGAACCCGGCCAGTTGGCGCAGCACCTCCAGAAGACCGGCTTCTCCATGTAACTGAGAACCTGGCGCGCAGTGCTGCCACCGCAACAGAAATCGGATGAAATCGGACGTGGCAACGGGCTCGATCTCCCGCCGCAGAGTGGCGGTGGTGAGCCGGTGGATCCGCGCGAGCAGACGACGATCGCACCACTCTTCGGTCTTCTCCGGCTGATCGGGCCTGAACCTTCCTCGAAGGACCTGCCCGGCGCTCTCCAACTTGAGCAAGGCCCCCTGAACCGCCGTTGCCGGCAGATGGAGTCTCTCCGCCAACTCCGCCGCGGAGACAGGCCCAATCGTTTCCATCCATCCCTGGACAATCGCGGTCACCGCCTCTTCATACTGGAGGGTCTCCGACGTGCCTTCCAAGAACGCCGGAAAGACCGCTTGCGCATGGCCCAGACGTTCGGTCGCCACCCAGCCATGGGACTGACCGGCGGTGATGACCGCGGCACGTCCCGTTTCGACCAAGGCCGCAACGTGCTGTTTCCACTCCGGCGCCTGATCCTCAGGGACCCAGATCAAGCTCAATAAGGCGTCGTGCAATTCGTCCGGATCGCGCACCTCAGGGCGCGCCTCGTCCACCACTTGCGCAATCGCGGCGACATCCAGCGCGCCGAGCCGTTCGCTGACGTCTGAAGGAAGGCTTCGCCGCATCTGCACGGCGCGAGCCCGCCGTTCCTCGAGCGGCGCGTCGTCGAGATACGCAAAGGGATTGGAGTTCAGGATTTCATGGGACAGCGGCGACGGCTCCGGCGACTCCACTGCCACGCCACGAATCGCACCGCGCTCGATGGCGTGCAGCACCGTCGTCAGTCCGTCGATATCCAGCGCTTCCGTCAGGCAGTCGCGCAGCGTCTCGAAGACCAGCGGATGCTCCGGGATGACTATGGGGCCGTGATGGTTATCCTGACAGCCCGTGGCATCCGGAAACACCGACGTCAGCAGATCCTCGGCGCGCATGCGTTGCACCTGCGGTGGCACCCGGCGTCCGTTGGAGAATTTCAACAGCGCCAGCGCCCGTGTCGTGTTCCAGCGCCACCGGCTCATGAACATCGGAGAGGCCAGCACGGCCTGGATCAACACCTCGCGGACGGTGGCGGGCTTCAGGAACTCGAACACCGAGTCGAGCGGAAAACTGTGCCGTTCCCCGAGCGAGATGACGATCCCTTCGTCGGTCGCCGCCGCCTGGAGCTCGAGATCGAAGCTGGCGCAGAAGCGCTTTCTGAGTGCCAGTCCCCACGCGCGGTTGATCCGTCCGCCGAACGGGGCGTGCAGCACCAGCTGCATCCCGCCGCTCTCATCAAAGAACCGCTCGGCAATCACGGTCTGCTGCGTCGGCAGGTCGCCCAAGATCGCCAGCGCGCCCTGGAGATAGGCCACGACCTGCTCCGCGCCCCGGCGGTCGAGACCGCATTCGCGTTCGAGCCACGCGATGCCGCCTTCCGGATCGCCTTTCAGATACGGCTGCAGAGTGGCGCGCACAGTCGCGACTTCGTGCGACAACTCCGCGGTCCGCGACGGCGCTTCCCCCCGCCAGAATGGAATGCTGGGTGGGGCGCCATGCGCATCCTCGACGCGGACACGGCCGTTCTCCACACCGCGAATCCGCCAGGACGAATTGCCCAGGAGAATAATGTCGCCGGCCAGGCTCTCCACCGCAAAATCTTCATCGACGGTCCCGACCTGCAAACCTTCCGGCTCCGCGATCACGGCATAATTGGCCGTCTCGGGGATCGCGCCGCCGGAGGTTAAGGCCGCGAGACGGGAGCCCCGGCGCCCCCGGAGACGATGGTTGATCCGATCGTGATGCACAGACGCGCCCCGGCGTCCTCGGCCGGTCGCAAAACCATCGGCCAGCATATGGATGACCGCATCGAAGTCGCGGCGGCTCACGTCGCGGTAGGAATAGGCGCGCCGGCACAGCTCGTAAAGCGTGTCCGCTCGCCATTCCTGCGTCGCGGATGCAGCGACGATCTGCTGGGCCAAAATGTCGAGCGGTTCGCGAGGGATCGTGATGCGGTCCAGCATGCCGGCGCGAATGGACCGTACCAGCGCCGCGCATTCGATCAGTTCGTCGCGCGTCGTGGGAAACAGCCGGCCCTTCGGCATCGCGCCCACCCAGTGCCCCGACCGCCCGATGCGCTGAAGCCCCGTCGCGATGGCGCGCGGAGAGCCGACGAGGCACACGAGATTCACCGTGCCGATATCAATGCCAAGTTCCAGTGAGGCCGTCGCGACCACGACGTCAATCTGTCCGAGCTTGAGTCGTTCCTCGGCCGACAGCCGCAGACGCCGGGCAAGACTCCCGTGATGAGCGGCGACTCTCTCCTCTCCCAATCGTTCAGCCAGATGGTGCGAGATGCGTTCCGCCAGCCGGCGGGTGTTCACGAAGATCAATGTCGTCTGATGCTCGCGCACCAGCTCCGCGAGGCGGTCATAGATATCGCTCCAGATCGCATTCGTCGCAACCGCGCCGATCTCATCCTTCGGCGTCTCCACGGCGATATCCATCGGACGTCGATGCCCCATATCCACGATGCGGCAACGAGGCCCATCACCGTTCGCACGTCCCTGGCCGACCAGAAATTTGGCAATTTCCTCGATCGGACGCTGCGTCGCCGAGAGACCGATCCGGATCGGCTTGACATGCGTCAGCGCGTCCAAACGCTCCAACGACAGGGCCAGGTGGGCCCCGCGCTTGTTGGGCGCGACGGCATGGACCTCATCCACGATGACGGTCCGAACATCGCGCAATGTCTGGCGGCTCTTCTCCGCAGTCAGGAGCAAGAAAAACGATTCCGGCGTCGTGATGAGGATATGCGGCGGGCGTTTGAGCATCCGTTGCCGCTGCCAGGCAGGCGTGTCTCCCGTCCGGACATCGACTCGGATCTCCGGCATCAGCAGGCCAGCCGCCAGAGCCGCCTCGGAAATTTCAAGAAGCGGCTGCTGAAGATTCTTCTGGACGTCGTTGCTCAGCGCCTTCAGCGGCGAGACGTAGAGCACCTGCGTGCGATCTTCCAGTTCGCAGGCCAGCGCTTGCTTCAACAAGCTGTCAATGCAGGTGAGAAATGCCGCCAACGTCTTTCCCGAGCCCGTCGGCGCAGCGATGAGCGTGTCTTCTCCAGACATCACCGCCGGCCAGCTCTGGACCTGGACGTCCGTCGGCCTCCCAAACCGTTTTTCAAACCATTCGGCAATGAGAGGGTGAAATTGCGAAAGCGGCATAGCAGAAATTGTAACACGCCGTTTGCATTCACGCGGATGACGCCGCATGGGACCCAGGCGGAGCCGCAGTGGCGGGCGCGGATCTGAACGGCCGCGATGTCGACCCGCCACGAGCACATCTGGGTAATGCGGCGAGAGGACCCGCGCAAAAAGCAACGGGTTCCCGGTGCCCGGAGACAGGACGTTCGCAAAGAGGAAGTTAGATGGCGCGAATCACACCGGCCATCGCATGGCCGTTGAGATTACATTGGAAGTGATAGGTGTGGCCCTTCCTGGCATAGAACCAGATCACCGCCTCTTCACCCGGGCTGAGCAGGATGCGAGACACCTGCGTCTCGGCATATTCGATGGTGCCTGTGCCCTGCACCGAGATCATGGCATCGCTTTGGAAGAGATCCCTCGAGAGGACCTCGTGCTGAATGGGTCCGTCTTCCCGGTTTTGAATGACGAGAACGGCAAAGTTGTCGCCGGGAAATGTCAGCGTGTCCGGATAGAACGCCAGATGGGTGATCTCGACAACATCACCGAAATGGCGCAGGGACACCGATGCCTCGGAGGAGAGGGCGATCGGCATGAACATCAGCACGAACAGTATCCCCAGCCATCCGCTGCCGCGTCTACTCCTCACGCTCTCCTCCATATCGCCACGACCGTAGGCTAGGCGGCTTTCTTCCAGGAGTGATCCACCGCAGAGGCGTGATCCGCGATTGTCCATTCGCTCTCCTTCGTGTCCGCCATTGATGTCCCGACC
>VBOG01000088.1:2702-3200 GCA_005877815.1 Nitrospirota bacterium | reverse complement strand
TATATCGGCCTCGTGATGCAGCCGGTTCAGATTCCCGAATCTCTTCAGAAGAAAGCAGGTGTTGATGTCGCTGCAGGTCTGTTGGTGATGCATGTCGAGTCCGGCGGGCCTGCGGATGTGGGCGGCGTCCTCCTTGGGGACATTCTTTTGGATATGGACGGGCAAGCTTTCAGCGATCTGGATGATGTGTACGAAGCTCTTGCCCGAAAAGGCGCCGGTCAAGAAGTGAACACCTCTTTGATTCGTGGAGGACAGCGGCTTCAATTGAGGATACGAATCGGCGAACATCCTTCGCGGTAGCGTATGTTGGATCTGTGGATCATGACAGCCTCGCCGGCTCGGCGGGATTGGCTGTCGAAGTGCATAAACGATGAGCCTGAGATGCGCGTTGCCGGGACGGCGTCCACGTTCGCGTTCTTGCGATCGCTGATGTTGGACAGTTCAGCGGATATTTCACTCATCGATCTGCGATCAGAGATGCAATCCACGATTGCCCGT
>VBOG01000088.1:0-2589 GCA_005877815.1 Nitrospirota bacterium | reverse complement strand
GATCAAGTCCGTGGCCGCAGGCCTGACCGTCTTCGATGGTGCTCTTTCTCCCCCGTCTTCAGAGGATGAATCCACGGCTGAGTCGCTCACTCCTCGTGAGGCTGAGGTCCTTCGATTGCTGGCCGACGGTCTCGGCAACAAAGACATCGCTCTGAAGCTGAGCATCTCGGAACATACGATCAAGTTTCACATCCGCTCGATTCTGGGAAAGCTGGGCGCTGCGTCACGAACGGAAGCTGTGACGCGTGGCTTGCGAAGCGGTCTCATCGAACTGTGAGGAGATCAGAAGTCAATTCGTTGTATCAACGATTCGATGACACACCGCGCTACACGCCCGCGCGAACCAATCCGACGCCAAGGATCAGCACGGATATCGCTAACTTTACACCACCGAGATAGACCAACCGAATCGCGCCATTCGGCCGCTCAGAGCGAGGTGACAAAACAGACAGGAAGAAGCCCAAAGGCATCAGAATCGCCGCGGCTGGAACGCCGATGCGCACGATCCAGGCAAGGACTCCAGGAAGGTTGATCGAGTCCACCAGCAGCTGGCAGATCAGTGAAAGAATCAGGATCACGCCGGCGTGGGCGTGTCCGGCACGAAAAAGATTTTGCCGGATCGGGTTGTCGAGGTATCCAGCTTCGCGGGTCCGCAACATTCCCAGCAGGAATACTCCGCCAAATAGAACCGTTGGCACACTGATCAGCGCGATTCCGCACATGATCCTGCTGTCATTGGAAATCTGCAGCATTGCTGCCTCCTCCTCGCACCCCTCGGGTGCATTCTCCCGCATAGACTCTAACACCGGGTGTCGCAAGCGATGTCTCTCGTGACTGGTTCGTGATTTCGCGAGCGGGTTCGCGAAATCACAACGCGGATCTTTTTTAACGCGACATGAATTCAGTGGTTTGAACATTGGAAGGTGCATTGCGTAAACGGCCTTATGTTGAAACGCATGATCGTGATGTTGACGGTAACGGTTGGGATGATCGGGATCCTCGGCTTCGTGAAGTTCCGTCAAATTCAGGACGCAATGGGCCAGGCGGCGTCTTTCCAGCCGCCACCGGAGGCCGTTACAACCGTCGTGGCGCAACAGGAGAAGTGGCCGGCGACGCTGAGTGCGATTGGTACGGTGGCCGCAGTCCAGGGCGTAACCGTGAGTGCGGATCTTCCAGGTGTCGTCTCTCATATCGCTTTTCAATCCGGGGCATCGGTGCACGAAGGGGACTTGCTTGTACAACTCGATACGAAGCAGGAGCAAGCACAGCTGGCTCAGCAGCAAGCGCGCTTAGCCGCAGTTGAGGCCGCTCGCGAGCTTGCGCGTCTCAATTTTGAACGCATGCAGGGTCTTGTGAACGAGGGCGCGATCACCCGCGCGGAATACGATCAGGCCGTGGCGGAGCAGAAGCAAAGCGTCGCCGAGCAGACGCAAACGGAGGCACAACTTGAGGAGATCCGTGCCACGATCGCGCGCAAGACCATCCGCGCGCCGTTTTCGGGAAGCCTCGGCCTCCGTCAGGTCAATCTCGGTCAATATCTGTCGGCCGGCAACCCGGTTGTTCCTTTACAGTCGCTCGATCCTACTTATGTGAATTTCGGCGTGCCGCAACAGGACGCCGTCCAGGTGCGAGTCGGACAAACCGTGCGCATCACGACTGAAGATTTCGCCGGCGTCGCGTTCGCGGGACGCGTTACGGCGATCAACTCGATCGTCGACGAGGCCACTCGAAACGTTCAGATTCAGGCAACGCTGGCCAACCCACAGGGCAAGCTGCGGCCCGGAATGTTCGTTTAGACGGAAGTAATGTTGGGCGCTAGCCGAGAGGCCGTGACGCTTCCGGCTTCCGCGATCAGCTATGCCCCATATGGCGATTCGGTATTCGTCGTCGAAAACCTCAAAGATCCGGAGGGGCAGGAGTACCTCGGCGTGCGCCAGCAATTTGTAAAGCTCGGGGCCGCGCGCGGGGATCAGATCGCAGTTCTTTCGGGTATCAAACCGAAGGAAAAGATCGTCACCTCTGGAGTCTTTAAACTTCGAAACGGCACCGCCGTTCTCGTCAATAACAAGGTTCAACCCGCCAACAAACCGGCTCCGAAGCCCGAGGACAGTTGAAATGCGGTTTACCGATTTATTCGTCAAGCGGCCGGTGCTCGCGATCGTCGTGAACCTGGTGATTCTTATCGCGGGGCTGCAATCGATCCGTGCTCTCACCGTCCGGCAGTATCCGCGCAGCGATATGGCGATCGTGCGCGTCTCAACGACGTACGTTGGCGCGAATGCAGACCTCGTGCGCGGTTTCATCACAACTCCGCTCGAGCGCGTTATCGCGAGCGCCGACGGTATTGATTACATGGAATCGTGGAGCGCGCAGGGGCTCAGCACAATCACCGTGCATCTGAGACTCAATTACGACACGAATGCGGCGCTCACGCAGATTCAGGCCAAGGGGGCGCAGGTTCGCAACGATCTGCCGCCTGAAGCTGAAGCACCGATCATCGAGTTGGAAACAGCGGACAATCAGTTCGCAGCGGTGTACCTCAGTTTTTCATCCGCTGACCTCGACCAGAATCAAATTACCGATTACCTG
>VBOG01000087.1 GCA_005877815.1 Nitrospirota bacterium | reverse complement strand
GGGTTCTGAAGACTGATCATGGACGCCCCTGGCGATTTGCCGACAAAGGTGAGCATGGCCAGCACACCGCCGCCGCTGAGTGGCTTGCCGCCGGAGGGCTGCTTCAACGTGACGACTACAGTGCCCATCGCGGGGTTCGGTTCGGCTGTGACCGTGCCCGCGCCGTCCCGTCGCAGAAACTCCCCTTCCATTGCCTGCCGGAACTCCAGGATCTTGGAATCGTAGGCGACTGTCAGGGTCGCTTCGCCGAACGACTCGACATCGGCTACAAGTAGGTCTAGTTTCAGCTCTTGCCCCACGTCCACCGCGCCGTCCGCGGGCCTGAAAGAGAGCGTGGCGGTCGGCCTTTGCGCGGTTCCGGTTCCACCGGGCCTGGACGGAACCATGGACACATTTCGGACCGGGCCGAACGCTTCCGTAAACAGCGGCTTCAGCGCGTACGCCTCTTCAGTTCCGGACCAAAATACTTGATCGTCCACGGAAGGTGGATCCAACGACCTGATGACCCTCGGTGTGATCGTGAGAATGACATCGGTGGTGACCACGTCGTGAGTAGTGTGCTTGAAGATTTCGCCCAACACGGGAATATCGCCAAGCCCCGGGACTTTCTCCACGGTCGTCCGGTCCTCATCCTGAATGAGTCCCCCAAGGACCACGCTTTCCCCGTCCTTAAGCGTCAGCGTCGTCTCGGCCGTCCGCGTCCCGAACTTGAACTGCTGGATGAGGGGGTTGTTCTGAAGCGTGATCTGATCGCCAAGACGCGTCACCTCGATCTGGAGCTTGATGCTGACATCGTTGTTCAGATGAATGTTCGGTTCGACCGACAGCTTGACGCCGGTGTCCTTGAATTCGATGGACGTGATCGTCGAAGACGTCGGCACCGTTCCCGGCACTACACCGGGAATTGTGTTGGTGTTGGACAACAGGATCGGCACCTTATCCCCGATGTTGATCTTCGCCACTTTGTTGTTCACCACCCGAAGCTTGGGATTCGCCAGGGTCTTCGCGTTGGATTCGGATTTCAAAAAGTCGAGCAGAATGCTGGCCGGCAATGTGAACAGAAAACTCCCGGTACCGATGGATGTCAGTTGTTGGTAGGTGAATGTGGTCGTCGTGCCCGCGGCCGGGAAGACCGTTGTCCCTGGCGGCCCAAATGCCGCTCCCGCTTGCTTGGCAATGTTGACCCCAAGTTTCTCGGTCTTGGTCTTGTCCACCTCCAGCACCTCGATCTCGAACATCACTTCTCCCGGCTTCCGGTCGTTCGCGAGAATGATGCGTTCCGCCAACCGAACCTTGTCCGGACTGTCGCGGATGACGATCGCGTTCAGGTCTTCATTCACGTAGAGCCGCTTGCTCTCGAGCATGGTCCTTAGGAGATTGACGATCTCCTTCGCCTTCGCGGTGGACAGATAGAAGGTCCGAATCAAGAGGTCCTGATATTGATCGAGCTTTTGCTTGGTCTTAGGAATGACGAGAATCGTGTCGGTCGAAAGACGGCGTATGAAGAGATTTTGCGTGGTCAGCAACAGGGCTAACGCCTCATCGAAGGTCGCATCCTTGACGAAGAGCGTGACGGGCTCGTCTTTCATGTCCTTGTCGAACAGAAAATTGATGCCAGCCGTGCGCGCCAGGACTTCGAACACCTCCTTCGTGCGGGCGTTCTGAAACTTCAACGTGACGGGTTGGCGACCGCCGATGGTGGCCAGCGGCGCCGGACGCTGCTTTTCAGCGATCTGGACGAGGGCGTCTTGCGCGGCGACCGACGTTGGATCCAGTTCAAGCGCGCGCTCAAACGCCTCCGCGGCTTCATCCAACCGCCCGGCTTTGAGCAGCTTTTCGCCGGCCACAACCCGGTCCTGCGCTTCCTTGAACCGCAGCACATCGGCCAGCCCTGATTGAATGTCAGCATTGCCAGGATCCAGCGCCATCGCCCGCTTAAAGGCTTCAAGCGCCGGCGCGAGTTGCCGCTCCTTCAGCGCCGCCCTCCCACGCGTCATATGGGCCGCGGCGGCACGCCGGCGTGCATCGGCGAGCTTAACCTGGAGGGATGCATTGAAAGGGTCGTCTTTCAGAGCCGTCTGGTACATCGTCACGGCCTCATCCCAATGGCCCTGTTCCATCAACTGATCGCCAAGCGACGTTGCACCCGGACGGGTTGCGCACCCGGCGAGAAGGACCAGGAGGATCAGAAAGGGAAGCACCCGTCTGTAGCGCAAGGGTTTTCCTCCGTCTACCAAACGTATAGTATAAACTATGTAAGAAGATAAATAAACCTAGGACAAAGTTTGACCCCACAACGCCCTAAGGCTCAATCCTACTAAAGTTGGAAAGCGTTAATGCGGGGGCAAGACCTTAGCGGAGGGGACCGCGAGCACGTGATTCCTTCAACTCGAAGAGGCTTTGATGAAGGTCAAAGTCCTGAAAGGACTGCTGCCGATGTGCGCGTCTTTCCTGATACCGAAGCGTGAAACAACACTAGCATTAGCGCCCGAATGGGAAGCCACGCTCGCCACCGCTCGCTCCTCCGGAAGATTCGTCCAATGGCCGGATGCGCCGCCCGTTGAATTTGGTGATGGTGATCACTTCTCCGTCGGCTGTCGCATTGGCTTTTACCCAATCGCCGACCCGCAATGTCTCTCGTCCTCGTGCGGTCTCTGTCATATGCAGGCGCAGGGCGTGGCCGGTCGCATCCTCCAACAGGAAATAGTCCTGCTCCATCTTCAAAATCTGGCCGGCAACGATGCGATGAGACTCTGACTTCGGAACTTCCGCCCCCGCTTCGGGCATGCTCGGCATAAGCCCCGGCGCCATCGCCCGGAAGTCCTGAGAGAAAGCCGGAGCGGCGAGTGTGAGTATCACAAACAGCGTTGTGAACGGCGCGCGCGTTGCGATCGTTCTGAAGTTGTCATCTATCATCAGTTTCATGGTGTGGCCTCGCAGCGTACTCATGCAAGACAGCAAATCCGGGGCCACTGTCAGCGATGTCGAACGACGGAAAGACTGTGAAAGGAGAGCCGCTATAAAGGATGGCTTTCCATTCGGATGCGGGGTTAACGAATCGAGAGATTGCCGAAAGGTTGTTCATCACCGAGCAGACGGTCAAGAATCATCTCTGTGATGTTTTCGAAAAACTCAATGTTCACCGGCGAAGTGAATTATGGCGATGGTCTTGGGGCTAGGGCCTCTCAAAGATCAGTGGTTCCGCTCCAGCATTGTTTGAAAATCTGAATACGTCATAAAGAACCGGCGTTCAAATGATTCGTTGAACGCCTTCTCCGCGGCAAGATCGTTGAGCAAGGCCGTGAGCGCCGCCGGACCTCCCCGATCGAACAGCATGCGCACGGCAATCGCGCTTTCCGCATACGCCAACGGGACTTGATCGGATGGCAACTGGACGAAACTACCGTGGAGTTTTGAAAGCGGAATCAATGTCGACGCCTGGCGGACGACCCCCTCCGCCCACGCCGTGTCACCTATTTCGAACAACATCGCCAACCCCTCATCCAACCACACCGGGAGGCGGCGCGGCACGATGCTTCTGAGAAGGGCATGGGTGAACTCGTGCGCCAGCACCTTCTCCAAAGTCCCCGGATCGTTCAATGCGCCACGCATCGGCACCCGAATCTTTCCATCGTAGAGCCCCGCTGCCCACTTGGGACTCCGCGTGATGTCTCGGAACTGTTCATCGGTATACAGGATGACAGTCAGAATCTCCGCTGGATACGCAAGGAGCGTCGTCCCGATCCGCCAATACGCGGCCTCCAGCATCTCGAGCGAACGTGCCGCAAGCGCCTGCTCGGCGGGACCTTCAAAGAGCACCGTGAAATGCGGGTTGATGGTTCGTTGAAACGTCCCGTGCAAGGCCATCTCTTTGCGCCACGTTTCCAATCTGTCCCGAATCTGCGGATGCTCCGGCACCCATGCGAGCGCGGCCTCGTACGTGCGGATGGCGCTCTCAATGTCGCCCGCACCATACGCAATCTCCCCCAACAACAGAGACGCCTCCGTGAGCCGGGGATCCAATCGCAACGCCTCTTGGAGCGCAGCACGCGCCCGCTCCTCCTGTCTTTGGAGATGCGCTGCCAAACCAGCGCCGAGAAACAAGGTTGCATCATTGGGATGGCGCGCAATGGCTTCCTGAAAGTGCCGGGAAGCCTCCTCTATCTTGCCCGCTTTGATGGCTTCCCATCCCGACCATGCGTCGGAATCCGACGGCTTCGCGTCGGTTTCAGCCATGGCAGCAAACCCTGCGACGAGGACGAGGCAGATGCTTGCCATGCGTAGGGTTAGCGAATTCATTCCATCGGCCTTGGTTGGGTTGCATTCGGCATGGCGGTTCCATATTGTATCGTTTTATGAGGAACATCCCTAGGGAGAACGGTCTGCTGCGCGACAACCGCGGGATCACCTATCTGTTTGTGATGCTCTCAATCGTCGTACTCGGGCTTATGGCGACAGCCGCCGCCAAACAGTGGAAGACGACGATGCAGCGGGAACGCGAGGCCGAACTGCTGGCTCGCGGCATCGAAATTCAGTATGCCATCGGCGCGTACTCAGCCCTGCAGAAAAAAGGGCGCGTGGTTCCTGGTGAAGTTTATCCGATGACGTTGGAGGAGTTGACGCGACAACCGAAACCCGTGCTCAGGAAAGTCTATCCAGACCCCCTCACGGGAAAAGAATGGGGCTACGTGCGCGATCAGGCCGGACGGATCAAGGGCGTTCGGAGCACGAGCAAAGAGGAGCCGATCAAGCAGCATGAGTTTCCACCCGCCGTGCGGCACTTCGATGGGTTGACGCGCTATACCGATTGGGTCTTTCAATATCCGTCTGCCTCCACACCGGTCGTCCCAACCGTTCCAGGACAACAGCCCGCATCACCGGGTGGGACACCCACTGCTCCTGCCACCCCTGCCGCTCCCGCGGCACCCAATTCAGCACAGTAGTTGATTGTCATTCTGACAGCTGAGATTCCTCCAACATTCCCCCGGGGCTTCTTAAAGGCCTCACCCTCGTAACGGCGCCGTCGCTCTAGATCATTGTGAAGCGGTGACCGGAAAATCCGATCACCCACTTTAGTAGGGTTGCCGGAAGAGCAGTTGACGGAACAGCATTGAGCCTTCTCTCCGCCGATTTGGATGAAGGAGGCCCGCCATGAAGCGTTCAGTGCATGCCCTCTTGATCGCTCTTGTGCTCACAATGCTCCCGGCTACGCTCGTTCGGGCCGAAATCCTCGCGCTGTTGAATTACGAGAGCAAGCCGGAACAGAAACCGCGAAAAGAAGGGTTAGCGGTCATTGATGTCGATCCAACGTCCCCAACGTTCGGCAAGATGCTGATGGACATCCCGCTTCCGCCGGACTTGGTGACGCATCATATCTATTACAACCGGGATATGAGCAAAGCGTACATCACCGCTCTCGGGAAAAGTGTCTTGCACGTCATGGATCTCAAACGGTTTCCCTATCGTTTAAAGGCCGTCGACGTGCCGGACTGCAAGGTGTTGGAGGATGTGGTGCTGTCGGAGGACAACCGTACCTGGTATCTGACCTGCATGGGTTCCGACAACATCATCATCGGAGATGCCAAGGCCGACAAACCCCTCAAGACCGTTGCAGCCGCGGCGCCGGCGGCGGCGTTCATCAGTCAACCGCACGGCATCACCATTCACAACGGGATCGACCGAGTGCTCATCACCAGCACCGTGAGGCCGTCGGATCTCGGAAATCCGGGTGAGACTATCACCGTCCTGGAAGCGTCGTCAGGAAAAGTGCTCTCCACGCATAAGGTCTCTTCCAAACCGTCTCCCTCCGGATCGGCCCCCGTGGAAGTGATGTTCTCCCATCATGCGAATCCACCGGTCGCGCACATCACCAACATGCTCGAAGGCAGCCTGTGGTTGGCGGCCTGGAACCCGCCGACCAAAGCCTTTGGCTTTCGGCAGGTGGATGACTACACGACCCGAGGCCACGGCTTCCCCCTCGAGATGCTGTATAACCGCAGGGGCGACCGCCTCTACGTCACCACGGCAAAGCCCGGTCATGTGACGGTGTATGACAACACCGATCCGCAGCACCCCAAATTCCTCAAAGCGATTGCGGCGGCACCCGGTGCGCATCACTTGGTTCTCTCTCCCGACGAGCGGTACCTGTTCGTCCAGAACAGTCTCTTGAACCTACCGGACATGAGTGACGGCTCCATCACGGTGATTGATGTCGCGAAGGGTGAGCCGATCGCGAGCGTGAACACATTGAAGGATCAAGGGTGGAACCCGAACTGCATCGTGCTCTTACCGACCCAGCCGACTCAGCCTTGAATAGAACATGGGCAACTGGAGTTAGAAGGGGACACTCCGGTTAGTGTTAGTTTGCGTTTCGAAATCCGTTCAGGAAAAACAGGAATGTCCGCTTTTGGCCCGGATTGGAGCAGCCGGTCCACGACCCAAGGGTTACGTATGCAATAAACCTGGGATCTGTCCGTTTAGGGTGTTATATTCCCCAGCATGGAAAACACAGATGACATTCGCTCTCTGTCCATCCTTGAATTAGTTGGTCCTGTCTGTGCCTTGATGGAGGACGGGAAAAGAATAAACAGGATCGTGCAGCACTTGCTCAATCAAGGGGCATCCCTAAAGCTGAACTTCTACGGGGTGAAACTTGTGACGCCGTCATTTTATGCCGCTGTCACTGACGGCTTGTATAGCGTCTTTCCCGAATCTGATCGCAATGCGCTTACGATGAGTAACCTGCCCGTACCCTTCGCTCAGCGCCGGCCTTGATCGCATGAGGCCCTCACGCGCAACACACACTGCCGCTTCTGGTCGTCCCGTTCCCGCTTCGAAATCCATTCAGGAAAACAGGAATGTGTCCTTTGAGCCTTTCAGGCCGTCCTCGCCAACTTCGAGCTTCTGCCGGGGCGCTGATCTGTTTTCATTTTGCCAGTCTGTCGAATTCCTTGATGACTTGGTCGGTAATGTCAGTAGCAGAACTGTAGACAATGCCCGTCCCCGCTCCGCGATCGGCCTTGTCCAACACCAATGTGAAACCGTTGGTTTGAGCGATGCGCGCGGCAATCTCTACCAGCTGCTGAGTGAAGCCCTGCAACAACGTCCGCTTTTTATCGTCAACGTCTCGATTA
>VBOG01000089.1:1256-4423 GCA_005877815.1 Nitrospirota bacterium | reverse complement strand
TCTGCTTTCTCCCGTACGAGAGCGGGCGCGAGTGCGCAAAGCCGTAGCATGTCTAAGGCACAAGGATGACGGCGGCTCCGTAGCCGCCGCATCCGCCGTAAAGCAGTCTCGAACAGAATTCATCCTTGATGAGCGTCTCGTATTTGCTCGTCTCGGACTTCATAAAAGCGGCAAACTCGACTGTCGACATTGGATTAGCTTCGGCCCCCGATCGTGCCAGAGAATCTCTTACGTCTGGTTGGTTTAGGACACTGTTGATCTCTTGATTGAGCCGCATGACAACTGCGGCCGGAGTGTTTCGCGGCGCAAAGATGCCCGCCCAGAGAGTGACATCGAAACCCTTGAGCCCCGTGGCTTCTGCAACCGTTGGTACATCCGGAACCGCTGGCGACCGTTTCGCCGAAGACACAGCGAGGATCTTCAACTTTCCTGCGATGACTTGAGGCATTGCTGTAGGCAACGCTTGAAAATGAAAGTCAACGCGATTGTTCAGGACCGCATCAAGCGCGGCGGTTGAGCAGCTCACCCGCGAGATGCCCGGGTGTGCCGGGGCCGGTGGAGGCAAACAAGAGGCCACGCGGCGACGACCGTGACGCCTGTATGAGCTGCTCGACGGTTGAATACGGGGCGCTGGCAGGGACGATAAGTGCGAGTGGCATGGCGGCCAGAAATGCGACAGGCACAAGGTCGCGATCCGGATCGTAGCCAAGCTCCTTCGCCAACGTGCGATTAATTACGATTTCCGTTGTTTGACCGACGAGAAGCGTGTATCCGTCCGGCGTCGCGCGCGCGACGCTTCGAGCACCGATGGCTCCGCTCGCGCCGGCGCGATAGTCCAACGTGACCGGTTGCCCAAGCGCCGTGGTCAATTTGTCGGAAATCGCTCTGGCGATAATGTCGCCAGCGCCGCCTGCAGGATTGGCTACTACGAGTTGTATGGCGTGGTCGGGAAAGTTCTGCGCTTGAACAAGCGATACTGCCGCCAGCGCCGTGAGCCCAAAGCCTACTGCAAACGCGGCGCGCGCGCTCAGCATATGATTCATAGGAAGGCTCCGTCTTGCCGTATGTTTCTGACCCTCCTACTACAGGGTCGGGATCGCGAGCATGGAATTTATCGTTGCGTACGCCGACCGGCCCAATCGATAGCAGCAACCTCGCCAACCATGAACACGTAAGCAGCCGCCCCCACAAGCGCGAGAACTGCCATGACCAGGAAGGCAAGAGAGTAGTTGCCCGTCAACTGCACGATGTAGCCGCTTACGATAGGCGCGATGATTCCCGTCACTGCGCCAAGGCAATTCTGAGCCCCCGACCACCTACCTGCCGCCAGTGGACCGGCAAGCGTCTGGGTGATTGCCCAATGGTTGGAAACAACGATGCCAAATCCCGCATAAGCTATGTTGAGAAGAATTAGCGAGACCGTTAGATCTTCTACCAACGCGGATGGATATGCTGCAACCGAGAGCACAAGTCCTGTCGCCACAAAGGTTTTTCTGACTTTTGTTGCCGAATAGCCCTTCCCAATTAGCGAATCGGAAATGTAGCCGGCGACAATTGAAAAGATAGCCGCTCCCCAGAACGGCAAAGCCCCGAGCAGGCCCATGTTTGCCAAGGTGATGTGTCGCTGCTGAACCAAGTAAGATGGAAGCCAAGTCAGTCCAAAGAAATAGGCATACGTATAGCAACCGCTCCCAATGAAGGTGCCCCAGGCATCACGGCTTCGCAGAATCTCCAACAAAGTGGGTCCGGCGTCGGGGCCGCCGGTTTTTTCGCGCGCCTTACGCTCCGGTTCCGGAGCAAACACGAACCAAAGGATCAGAAATACGACACCAATAACGCCGAGAGCAAAGAACATTACGCGCCAACCAAAGGCGGCAATGAGCAGACCGCCGACCAGAATGCCGAGCGCGGCGCCGATCTTCGTTCCCGAGTTCAGGATGGCATTCGGGAGGCCCATTTTGGAGGGCGGAAACTCGCTCGCAAATATCTTCGAATACGCCGGAAAGGCTACCGATTCACCGGCGCCCAATATCAGGCGCAGAACAAACAGCGATATCACGCCATTCACGAAGCCGGTGCAGAAGGTTGCCCCCGACCAGATCACGAAGCCAATGGCGAAGACCCACTTCACTGGGTACCGGTCGGTAAACCATCCGGCCACGAACTGTCCGACCGCATAGGTCCAGAAGAAGGACGACAGTAGGTATCCCATCTCGACTGGCGAGAGGTTTAACTCTTTCGTCAGCTGGGGCGCGGCGATCGAAAGGCTGGTCCGATCTGCGGAATTGAGGATCGCGGCGAGGAGCAGGACGAAAACGAGGATCCATTGGCGAACGGTCGTCCGCGACGACAACGTCGGCCCAGCAGCTGTTATGGTTGCGGGAGCACTCATATGTTTTCCAGTGCCTGCGGTAGCAGCGAGCGTCACTATTCTTTGTTACCGGGGTTTGCGGATCAAATAGAAAGCCTTAGTTAGCTCAGGTGGGTTTACAGTAATGGTGGAAAGGTGATTTCGTATCGCAAGCTCGACAACGAAGTCATTCTGACTCTTAGTTAGCTGGCAAGAGCCCGCATGTTCGGGAAGCGTGACGTACCCCTTGTCCACTTTCACTCCATCGGGAAAACCACCGTACGGCTGGAACAGGTCTGGATAACTTTCATTACCGCCAAGCCCCAGGCCCGCCGCGATGTTGAGCGACATTTGATGCCCGCCATGCGGGATGCAACGAGCGGGTGACCAGCCGTAGCTCTTGAGCATTTCGAGCGTTCGGAGATATTCGACGAGCCCGTAGCTCAGCGCGCAGTCGAATTGCAGCCAGTCGATGTCCTTGCGCATGCCCCCGTAGCGAATCAGGTTCCGCGCATCCTGCATCGAGAACAGATCCTCTCCAGTGGCCATCGACTTTGGATAGTGCTCGGCGAGCGTCCTTTGCAATTCATAGTCCAGAGGATCGCCAGGCTCCTCGTACCAGAACAGCGGGTAGTCGCGTAAAGCTTTTGCATAGGCAATCGCCGTTTCAAGATCGAATCGACCGTTCGCGTCCACGGCAAGCTGCGCTTCGGTGCCAATCTCGGCGAGAACCGCTTCGATCCGCTTGATGTCCTCAGCAAATGAAGCGCCGCCGATTTTCTTCTTTACGACGGTGTAGCCGCGATCGACGTAGCTG
>VBOG01000089.1:0-1241 GCA_005877815.1 Nitrospirota bacterium | reverse complement strand
CCCGGGATAGTAGTAGCCGCCGGCAGCGTAGACGAATATCCGCGGATTCGCCTTTCCATCGCTGTATCGTTCCGCAAGCAATCGGAATAGCGGCTTCCCCGCGATCTTGGCGACGGCGTCCCAAACCGCCATATCAATAGTGCCAATCGCAACGGAGCGGTCGCCGTGACCTCCTGGCTCCTCGTTCTGGAACATCGCGGCCCAGATCTTGTGGGGATCCAGGTTTTCGTGGGACGCATCGAGCAGCGATTCGGGTTTCGCCTCCAACACGCGGTCACGAATGCGCTCGCGAATGAGACTACCCTGCCCATATCGACCGTTGGAGTTGAATCCGTAGCCGATGACAGGCCGGCCGTTGCGCGTGACATTGGTGACAACGGCGACCAAGCTCAACGTCATCTTCGAAAAATCGATGTACGCATTGCGGATTGATGAGGAGATCGGTTTCGTCACCTCACGAATGTCGACGATTCGAACAGACATGGCGTTTCCCGTATTCCATGGTCGCCGGCACAATTCCGGCGGGCTGGTTGATACTCCGCGGGCTAGAGCGAGCCACCCCCACAGACCACGATTTGCTGGCCTGTGATCGCCCCTGCATCCTCAGACAACAGAAAACTCGTCAGCGCGGCGATCTCTCTAGGCTGAATGAAGCGCCCGATCGGCGGCTTACGAGGCGCAACGCCGCTGCGCGACGGGTCCTGAAGCATCGGCGTTTCTGTCGCCCCGGGGGCGATGATATTTACGGTGATGCCGCGCGGTGCCAGTTCAGCCGCCCAAGATCGCGCCATTCCTATTAGCGCCGCCTTGGTTGCCGCGTATTGACTGCGACCCGCCGCGCCTTCGGCGGTCCGGCTGCCGATCAGCACGATTCGTCCCCCATTCGAAAGTCGAGGGATAAGCGAATTTGCGATGATCGCCGCTGCCTGCACGTGCACCCGCCACATCCCTTCGCCGTCGCTCGGATTGAGCTCGCCCAAAGGAGCGACGCGCATGTAACCCGCGGCGTGTACCAGCGCGTCGACTTCCGTTATCGAACGCAGCGCGTTTTGAACGCGATCCACGTCAGCAAGGTCAATTTCGATTGTCTTAAGCTGCGGTGAAGTCGATGCTGTCGCCACCCGATCGAGTCCGGTCACCCTCCAGCCATCGGCAATGAGACGCGCCGCGATGGCCGCACCGATTCCCGAGCTGGTACCCGTGACGACTGCGTGTCGGGAATCTTTCTGAGCGCCCACTTC
>VBOG01000011.1 GCA_005877815.1 Nitrospirota bacterium | reverse complement strand
GATCGCCCTGCGTCGCATCGCGGAAGCGCGAGGCGGCATTGCCAAGGTCGCCAAAGCCGCCGGTATTGAGCGCGAGAGCCTGTATCGCGCCTTATCGGCTCACGGAAATCCCCGCCCTTCCACCCTGGTTGCCGTGGCCAAAGCAGTGGGATCGAAGCTAACGGTCGAAGCCACTGAATAGGAAAAACGCGCCGAGCCACCCGCCACATCAGTCTTTTTGGGCGCGAAGGGTCCTCAATCGCTCAATCAGGCCGAACTCCTCGACGTATTTTGCCGTCGCCTTCGGGACCATTTCCCTCCATCGGTTGCTTCCTGCGATCATTTCATTTCTTATTTCTCCTCCGCTAATCTCTTTGTGCTGCCGCTCCCAGAGAACGATGACCCTGTATCCGAAAGACTCAAGGACAGATATTTTCTCCCTGTTCCATTCCTCATATACGGTGGTAAAGCAAGGCACCGCGGTCGGCAGAAACTGCCCAAGTTTGCTAGGCTTCTCAATCGGAAATGGAATGAACGCGAATTCATCTCGGCGTACGCCATTTTCTGTGAGCGCTTCGCCAATCATCGTCAGGCGCTGATGATACGTCAGCGGATTGTTTTCTGGTTTTTCGCGGGTCCGCCCGAGTGGACTCAACTCCGTTGGATCGATGTCAAACTTAGTTATCCCGATCCATAGAAAATCGGACTGCTTCTGCGCTGCGAGCACGTACTCTAGGTGGCCATTGTGGAAAGGCTGAAAGCGACCGTGGGCCGAGCCTTCTTTGAAGGGTTTCGTTGTCATCGTCACTTCAGATAGGAAGCGAAATCCCATTCAGTGGCTTCATCCCAGAGCTCCTGGAAATAGCGTCTGAATGGTTCATATAAAGACTGCACGTCCCTCTGAGAATGCAGTCGGCGCACGTGAAGCTGAGGCAATTGCGACCCCTCCCCTTCCCCGAACACATAGTGGCTCGCAAGGCATAGCCATCCGTCAATGAACATCAGACGAAAAAGCGGCAATCTTCGATAGAAGCGGACTTCGACATTTCGCGCACGGTCTATTCTCTGCTGCGCGATGATTCTTAGCGATTCCCTGACCGTCCTTTGATATTCCTCCGGGTCTCGACCCGCTTGCCTCGCTATGGCTTGTAATTCTGGGTTTGTGGGGTCGCACAACAAGAATTTGATCGGAGTGTGAGAACGATGACAACGCTGCATGGCCTTCTCGAACGAGTTGCTTTCCTTCGTAAGCTTGCTGGCACCGACTCCCAGAAATTCAAACGAGTTCGAACAGAGATCCAAACTTCGCTTGAAGTCAACACCCTTAGAAATCTGGCGGTCAGCTCCGATAAGACCGATCTGCCAGAACTGATTTAGCTCTTTCCAGGTGAAAAATGCTGCTACGGAGAACGACAGGATAGAAGCAAACAGAAACTCGGACCCGTGCAGATTCTTGTACAAAAAAATGTTGAGCAAGATCCAAAGGATGGCAAGCACCAATAACAAAAGCCTGCGGTAGGCGGGACTGCGCCTTTCTAGGACTTTCGATAGTTTCGTCGCCAACCAACACAAGAAAGCGAAGATTGCGTTTGAAACTACGCCATTAAGCAGATTGTTGGTGTTGAATACTTGCATCACCCCGGCGCTGTTCCTCGCGGGCGAGGAGTACGGACCAATTCTCGAACTCGCCTATTCGCGCACAGATCGCGTCAATTGATTCGAACTTGGAATCCATTAAAAAGCCCCGTTCCCCAATCTGGTACTCCGAAGACCTAAGTTGCACATCATAGACTAGCCCCAAATGCTGTTTGCTTACCTCGCGTGAGTCATCATAGAGAAGCCCCCGATAAGCAATATCGGTTAGATCACCCTTCCCGATACGTAGTTCTTCATGTAATTCTCTCAGCAACCAAGCGTGGCCTTGGTCTGCATCGAAAATGTTAAAAAGGTGCAGGACATCGTCAGGATTCAAATGTCCACCAAAAGCCACCGAATAGTAGCCGTGAAGTCGATTCTCAGGTAGGCGCTTGGTACGTTTATAAGTGAGTAGTTTATTTTCGAAACGAACCATAAAAACCGAGACCAACTGTATTACCGAGAGATCAGACTCGGCCTCGCGGCGGCGCATAGGACGACACTCTCCAAGGAGAGCCTCCTGGTTGAATGATCCGCTGTAAACGCCTATGCCCGGAATATACGTGCTCAGCGAATCGGCGGGAAAAACCACAATGTCTTCGTCGAACAGCGCCTTCTGGTAGCGGTCCGCTATATGTTCCTTGTAGTTGCCAGACCATTCGCGAAGGGCGAACCTCCCTTTATCAGATCGCATAAACAATGAAGTCTGACCATGGCGAAGGATGTCGACAGAAAGCTTTGCCTTCATTGTTTGCCAGGGGGTGGCTCCCTCGCTCACCAAAAGCTTCTCCTCAACCGCTATGCCGGTGATCTCCTGGACAGATAATGGCTTTCCTTCCTTCAGTAATACCCTGTAAGCGGAATCGAGAAATTTGCCCATGGAGAATTTGTGCCCCCTAAGTCCTACTGACAAACAGAAATTCACTCACCCTTCGCCGCGAATCAGCACGCGCACTAACGCAGGACGATCGATAGACAGTTATAGCGTCGAAGTCCGGGTAGAGCGTTCGAACGTGATCTGTACGGGCATTGCTGACGATCACCCATGCACCACGACGCGCGGCATCATCGGCCAACTTGGCGAGGCGCTTCTGATCCGACCATGAAAATAGACTCTCGTTGTATCTCAAGAATCCATTGTTGTTGTGCAGGACCGTGTATGGAGGGTCGCAATATATCAAATCGCCAGATCTGGCTGCCGCGAGGCTTTCTGCGAAATCTCCTACCCGTAGCTCACGACGCTGCAGCCGAGTTGACGCTGCTCTGAGAGCTTGCGACTCGAATAGCTTCCGATGTTGCTGGCCGGCGAACGGCACATTGAAGAGTCCTTGCTGGTTTACGCGATACATTCCGTTAAAAGCTGTCTTGCTCAGATAGATAAATCGCACCGCCCTCTCGACAGTGTTGTTCGGATTTGTATTTCGTATTCGATCATACGTCCTCCGGTTAATCGTTAGTCTACTCAGGCCTTCGATTAGATCGTCGACGCTGTCGCGGACCTGGATGTACGTGTTCATTAAGTCCGGGTTTATGTCAGATAGAATGGCACGTTTTGGACAGAGAGCAAAGAAAATTGCTCCTCCGCCGAGGAACGGTTCAAAATATCGGTTGAAGTGAGAGGGTACGAGAGCTTGCAGGGTTCGCCAAAGCCAGCGTTTACCTCCTGGCCATTTTAAGAACGGCTCAGGTCGGCGCGAAGTTTCATTGTGACGGCCCTTCGAAATCAAACGCGGGACCCCGAAGCCGCTATTTCATTCGTCCTCATACCTTACCACATCTTTTCCACTCCCCCCGCATTCTGCAAACCTTCGAAAGTGGCATTTGACCAAGATCTCCCCCCCGGTTCCGCAACGTCTCGCTATGGCACAATGTCCAGCACAATATTGAAGTCTGCAAAAAAAACCTCCTATGGCCAACAAGTCGCAAACCGCCAGAGATCAGAAAACATCTATTTCCCCGATGCTCTCGGTTCGAAACGGGGCGAATACGGTCGAGTTCGAGCGGTAGTCGCCCAGCTATCCGGGGGGGAATCGGAATTTTGGGTCGCGGATGAGTCTGCACCCCATCCGGCGAAAACCGCGCCGTATGGGGACCCCGCTCTCCGGAGCACAAGAATTTCAGCCCCGAGTCGCTGGGCGCTGAGTTTCGGGGAGGCGCCACGGTGCG
>VBOG01000086.1 GCA_005877815.1 Nitrospirota bacterium | reverse complement strand
TCCTGGGACGCGCTTCTCCACTGGACGCTGCCAAGCCTCCTGGCCTTTACGATGGCGGCATCGGGGTGGGCGATCGCGTATCGTGCCAGCCGATTAACCGGAAACACGCGTCGCACCCGAGAGATCGGCGAAGGCCTCGACGAGACGCTAAGAAAAAATACTTAGGAAGTGTGACTGACCTCCAGCCCGCCGATTTCCTGGATGGAATGGCCGCGGTGGTCACGCAGCAGCTTATAGACTTCGCTGCAGAAGGGGCCATCATCGAATAAAAGGCGCCCCACATACTCCGCCCCTTCGTAGTCAATGATCAGATAACACCTGCTGAATCCTTCAAAACCGGACAGCAGCACACTTTTCAGATTCCCTACGTCCCCTTCGGGATGCTTATCTTCCGCGCCGCATCTCCAGAGCCAAATTGGCGGCCAGTTAGGGAGCCCTCGGTAAGACATGAGTGGATGGTGCCGTAACTCCATGGCTGTCCCTTCAAGAAAGCAAGAGAGAGGCCACTGCAGTTCTGATATGCAGTCCTTTCCAGGTAGGAATCTGCGACAAATGCACATTGAGACTCAGGTGGTCGTGAGAGCAGTGGACGTTTTGGACTAGCGCCGCACAATTTTGATGTACCGCGGCACCCGCGGTTGAAAGCCGGCCCAGGAGCTAATCGGTGCGGATATTTACGCTCCCGCACCGTGCCGTTTCAGAACTGTTTGCGGCCAATCTCTCTGAGCAGTTTTTCCCACCGGGCGTTTTCTTTGTCGTATTGGGCGGTGGACATGCCGGCTTCGGGATACCAAAGCTTGAAGCTGACCGGCCTGAATGGACTGCCGTATTCGAGGTCGGCGAGAATCTTTTGCGCCTCCGGACTAAAAAGGAAATCCACCAACAGCGTGGCTGCGTAGGGATGCGGCGCTTGAGAGGCTAAAGAGACGCCACCGGCATTCGTGGGAACGACTTCCATCGGCACCCAATCGATGGGCGCGCCTTTGGATTTGGATTCCATCGCATGGTCACGGAAGATCGTCGGCGAAATACCGACTTCCCCCGAAATCACCATGTCAGCCATCGCCCGTCCCGAGACTGAGTGCAGAATGATGTCCTGCGCTTTCAGCTTCTTAACGAACTCTTCGCCTTTATGCTTGAGCATAGAACCGATGGTCCGGGTTCCGGTGTCGCTGGTGGCGAATGCGATTTTCCCCTTGAGCTCTGGCTTCATGAGATCCGCGTAATTCTTTGGAACCGCGGAGGCCGGTATCATGTTCGCGTTGTAACCTACTCCCATGTAAGTCTCGCGATCGATGGCCCAGTAGAAAAGGCCGCGGTCGGCCTTCTCTTTGGCGTTTGACGGGTATTTTGCCAGCGAAGGGGAAACATAAGGGGTGAGCATCTTGTTCTCACGCATGTATCTTAAAACCGGCAAAGTGGTTTCAATCGCATCGGCCAGGAAATGCTTGGCCTCGGCCTCGGCGATGATCCTGGTCATGAGATCGACGCTGGTGCCGCGGTAGGGCTCTATCCTGACGCCGGGATACTTCGCCTCGAACCCTTTAGCGAGCTCTTTGTAAGAGCTTCCGGCCAGAGACGTGTACCAGACGACTTTGCCTTCGGCTTTGGCGCCCGCGATCAAGCGCTGCTCGCGGTCCAGACCGGTATAGGCAGCCAGCTCCGCGAGAGCGGTTGGCTTCTGGGCTTGCGCCCAGCCAATGGTTTCGAGTTGGAGAAGCACTAAGAAGAAGATCGTCAAAAACTTAGTTGTCTTTGACCTGATGGCATTCATAAACTTCCTCATCGTTATCTTTGCTTGATAATTTGCCGCAGATTGAGAGCTGGCTAGGTAACCCGAAAAAAGAGCCGAGCGATAATCCTTATGAGCTAGTTCCTCACCACGTTCGTTGACTTCTGTCTTACACGGCTATACTTTTATGGTCAGATGCTGCCCCATTTTCGATCCGATCATTGCTCCACTTTCTGGCGGGGCGACTTACCTCATCTGCACCGTTCTTGTTTTTTCCTACATTTTGTTCGACGTGCTGCATCTTGATGGGTCGGATTTTCCATTGCAACCGCACCCGCTTCAGAGGACAAGTATAGTTCATGGTTAGACTTTGAAAATAAGAGGAAGAGAGTTGCAAATGGAATCCCGCGAACCTAACACGAATCTCCCTTTGGGCAGCATTATCGATGGCGCTTCCCGCCGGCAGACAGTCGAAAAAACGACCGGTCGCGAATCAGGATCGAAACGCCGGCCATTGATGAAAAGCGAAAGGGACGACGACTCCCAATCGTCAGTCGGCAAGCCTCTGTTGCCACGCACCGCTACCTGCCCGCTGTGCGGACGTAGTGGAGCATCGCAACTCTTCTTGAATTACGATCGCGTGCACCGTCTGCCCGGAATCTTCGGACTCTATCGTTGCGGTGGCTGCGACGCGATTTTTATTCAACCTTGGCTCAGCGAGGCGGAGTTGGCGCGATACTACCCGGAACAGTATGGCAGGTTTCGTCATTCCCGATCATTAAACGAAAAAACCTACACGGGTTGGCAACGCTTTGTGTTGGAAAACTACTATGGTTATCCCGCACCCACTGATCATCATTCGTCGAGTCTCAAAAAAGTAGTGGCGCATCTCTTGTCGTTTATCACCGCCAAAGCTGTCATTCCTTACCGCGGAACGGGAAGGATCCTCGATGTCGGATGCGGCGGGGGCTCATATCTTCACCGGCTGAAACAATGGGGCTGGGACGCCTGTGGAGTGGAACCCAGCCAGATAGGTACGAAGCAGGCACAAAGTTTAGGGCTGACAGTCCGCCACGGAATGCTTGCGGACGCCCGTTTCGAAAGTGAATTCTTCGATGTCGTGCGACTCAGCAACGTTCTTGAACATATCCGTGATCCCATACCTACCTTCCAAGAGATCCAGCGAATTCTGAAATCCGATGGGCTCGTTTATCTCACCGTCCCCAATACGCGTAGTTTGGTCTTTTGGCTGTTTCAGGAAAACTGGTATGCCCTCGAAACACCGCGTCACGTGATTTCCTATTGCCCCAGGACGCTAGAGGCGCTTTGCCGGGCGACCGGCTTCGAAATCGCTCGCCTCACTTTCGCTTCCGGTCCCTTCAACTTTGTCAGAAGCGTGAGATATTTTTTTGAGGAGAGGGGAAAACACTGGCCCAACTGGTTGCGTCGGATTCGTTGGGACCAGAGCAAATTCATTCGACGGGTGTTGAAGCCGTGTTTTCTAATAATCGATGGTTCGGGCTACGGCGACTTCCTGCACGCGACACTCCGAAAGAAAACTGCCCGTGATTATTGACTCAACTAGGTTCAATTTGACGGCACCATTCCTTGGACACTTGGCCAAGCCAAATAGTCATGGAACAGGCGCGGGCGCAACGGTTCGGATCACCTGATCGTCGCAAGCCGTCCGACGGCGTCCGAAGTCGCTCCCTTTCGCTCAAGCCATCCATAACCTCGACGGTGGTTCCGTAGTTCTTCCGAGCTGGGCGACTTGGAACCGCACTGTCGGCTCCGACTGTGCCGACGCGCGGTGCTCCCGAGCGAACGATCAGCGCGCTCACGGGAATAATAAGCGGCGGGTTCGACGCTCAGGCCGGGGGTAACCGCGGTCACAAAACTTCGCGGCAGGTTGACGAAGATCCGCAAACTGTCCGTATGCGCCATCCGGAAAAGCAGCAGCCGTTAGCTCCGGACAGCCAAATATCTTTTAGTCAACGCCCTTGATCATTCTTTCGTCTGAAGTAGGATGATGGCCAGACTTTCGCCTTGGAAAGCTTCCTATGGCATCTGCGTACAGACGAACACGCGATGGCGACACCTGGCACTTTTGCTCTAACTGTTCTAATTGGCCAACAACAGATTTTGTCGAGCAGCGGCTGCCTCCGAGTACCGGGAAATGTGCAACGAGTGCACATGTAAGCGGCGTCAAGGAAAGTGCGATTAACAGGCTGCTGAAAAAGCCTCATAGGCTTAGCCGATTGCCCTGAGCATGTCGAAGGGTGCGCTCAATCATCTCGCCTCTGAGATCTTTTTGAGCAGCCTGCCAACAAAGTGTTTTCCAGCAACCTACTAGACACGGTGCGCTTCAACGGCTTGAAACTTAAACGTCGCCTGATCCCCGGCGAAATAGAGAACGTCGATGAAATCGGAATAGTCCACGCCCTTTTCAAAAGCCAGCTCGTCAAAACATTCTAAGCAGACGACCTTGTTCTGACATTTGACCGGCACCACTTTTTTCCACAGTCTGTTAGGAACCTTGAAATCGAACTTGTCCGTACAGCCGCATACTTTACACGTCTGCTTGCCGCTGCGAAAAGAACGAGTCTTCTTATTTGTAATTCGAGCCATTTCCGGTCCCCATGATCGTGAAGTTGGCTGAACACAGACTGACAAGTTGGTTGGAGCAAGCCTGGGGCCAATTCGCAATTGGCTCGGTTTTACTGATAGTTCCGCATTAGGTAGATATTTAGAGCCCACTCAAACTGTAGGAATTGGCGCACATCTGATGTACGAAACCGCTTGCGGCATTTAAAAGTTGCGCGCAAAACCGTGGTGGGTCGCAGGCGGAGAAGAGCTACGGCGTACGGCCGACACCGAGCGCCGATCTCCTGAACGGGTGAATAGAATTGTGTTGAAGAACGATCTTCGGATTGATATATGATAATTTCTTTGGGAGGGTTCTATGGCTGCACGGCCGGTGGCCTCAGGTACGATTTCTTTTGGCTTGGTTTCGATACCCGTGAATCTGTATACCGCGGCCTCTTCGCAGTCTATCAGCTTTCATCTGCTTCATGCCAAATGCGGCAACCGCATTAGACAGCAGCGCTTTTGCCCGGTATGCAACGAGGTGGTGGAACGGGATGGCTTGGTCAGGGGATACGAGTTCGCGAAAGACCAATACGTCCGGTTCAAAGATGAAGAACTCGAGGCTCTCGAAGGCGAGGCCTCGCAGGCGATCGAAATTTCGGAATTCGTGCCGCTTTCAACGGTGGACCCCATTTACTTCGAGAAAGGCTACTATCTCGGACCCGACAAGGGAGGCGAGAAGCCTTATCGTTTGCTTGCCGAAGCCATGAACAAAGCCGGCAAAGTCGCCCTGGCGAAGTTCGTAATGCGCGGCAAAGAAAATCTAGTCCTCATCCGGCCGGCGATGGCCGGATTGATGCTGCACACCATGTATTTCGCCGACGAAGTGCGGAACTTCGACGAGATTTCCAAAGGCGAATCAGCCAAGATCAACGAAGCGGAAACCAATCTCGCGATTCGCCTGATCGACGAGCTTTCCAACGAGGAGTTCCGTCCCGAACAATTCGAAGACGAGTACCGCCAGCGCGTGCTGGAGCTGGTGGAGCAAAAAGCTCAGGGCAAGCAAATCACGGTGGCTGCGCCTCAAGCGCCGCGCGCTCAGGTGATTGACCTGATGTCGGCGCTCAAGGAA
>VBOG01000085.1 GCA_005877815.1 Nitrospirota bacterium | reverse complement strand
TCAGCAACGCTACAGATGTGTACGGACTCGGCGCAGTTCTCTACCAACTGCTAACCGGGCATCCCCCTTTTGCTGGCGGCACAACCTACGAGACGATCAAGTTACTGCTGGATACCGAGCCGCGACTGCCGCGCGTCTTGAATCCAAAAATAGATCGCGATCTTTCAACAATCTGCCTCAAGTGTCTCGAGAAAGATCCAAAGCGCCGGTACTCTTCGGCTCTCGCGCTCGCTGAAGACTTGGAACGTTGGCTGAAGCACGAACCGATCCTAGCTCGACACACCGGAATTATCACGCGCGGAAAGAAGTGGGTGCGGCGAAACCCAACCAGCGCGCTTTTGGCGGCATCGTTGGTCGCGCTGGCGGCAGCCGCCGGCTGGATCGTTTGGAAAAGTGAATTTATCCGGCGACCAGCAACAACTGGGATCGCCGTGTTGCCGTTTGAAAATTTGAGCGACGAGAAAGAGCACACTTATTTCGCCGACGGCGTGCAGGACGACATTTTGACCAAGCTGGCGAAAGTCGCCAGTCTCAAAGTGATCAGCCGTACCAGCGTCATGCAATATCGCGGCAAGAGGAATACGCGAGAGATCGGGGACGCGCTTCGCGTATCTCACATACTAGAAGGAAGCGTGCGCAGGGATAGGGCCAGAATCCATTTGAATGCCCAGTTGATCGACACGCGCACGGACACGCACGTCTGGGCCGAAGAATACGATCGTGACCTGAATGACGTATTCGCAATCCAAAGCGAGATCGCGCAAAAAGTCGCTGAGCAGCTTCACGCCAAAATGTCGGCTTCTGAGAAACTGGCCATCGAGAGCAAGCCAACCGCCGACCTCACAGCCTTCGACCTTTACACGCGCGCCAAGAACATTCTTCTAGAGAAGGCCATTCAAACGAAAGCAGAGTTACTGGAGGCAATCGATCTCCTGAACCAGGCTAGTGCGCGTGATCCATCGTTTATCGATGCCTACTGCCAGCTAGCGTACGTCCATGACTGGCTTTATTTCGGTGGCTATGACCATACTCCCGCGCGTCTGGCGTTGGCAGAAGCAGCCATTCAAGCGGCGGCTCGCCTTAATCCCAACGCTGGTGAAACACATCTGGCGCGTGCGCAAAACCTGTATTGGGGGTATCTCGATTATAACGGTGCGCTGGCCGAACTGGAAATCGCCCGTCAGACTTTGCCAAATGATTTCCGCGTACCCCTGTTGATGGCCACGATTCAGAGGCGTCGGGGACAGTGGGAAGAATCCACACGAAGTTACGAGCACGCGGTGGAGCTCAACCCGCGCAACATCGAAACAAGAATGGGGATTGCAATCAATTACATGTTCTTGCGGCGCTATGCTGACGTAAGATCCGCGCTGGCCAGCGCATTAGCCGTTTTTCCGAACGACTTGGACACGCGGGTATGGCCAGCGTACGTGGAATTTCAGGAAACAGCTGACACCCGGCCGTTGCATCAAATGCTCGATTCAATTCGAGCCACAAATCCCACTCCAACGCTGGCTATCGCTAAGTTTTGGCTCGCTTGCGCACTCGCCGAGCGCGACGCCGCTGCCGCAAAAAACCCTCTAGATGCGTACAGCGAAAATTCAAACCTCTGGGGCGAGCTTTTGTTTAGTCGCTCACTTCTAGAAGGCATTCTCGCGCGCATGACAAAAGACGAAGGCAAAGCAAGGTCAGCTTTTGTCGCTGCACGCGCGGAGCAGCAAAAAGTGGTCCAGGCCCAACCCAATGACAGCGAGGCAGTGGCGCTGCTCGGTTTGATCGATGCCGGTCTCGGGCGGAAAGAGGAAGCGCTGCGCGAAGGCCGACGCGCAGTCGAGCTTCTTCCCGTGGAAAAAGATGTAATGGACGGAATCGGGTTGGTGGCGAATCTGGCGATGATCGCTGCCTGGGTTGGCGACAAAGATCTAGCCTTCGAACAGCTGGACAGGAGCATCCGTCTCCCAAGCCCTCTCAGCTACGGTGGGCTGAAACTGTTCCCGTGGTGGGACCCTCTGCGCGGCGATCCGCGTTTTGAGAAGGTCCTCGAACAAGCCAAGCAGCCGGTCGCGTTAAAGTAAAACTGTAGTGGCAGGCGTGCCGCCTGCATCCAACGTAAAGCAGCCGACCCGCCTTCGCTGGGCTTCGGCATGGGAACCACCGTTGCCTCTATAAGCCCGGTCCGTGAAATCAGCGTAATCCGCGGTTGTCTTCCTAACTTTCCGTGTAACAGGCGATCAAATTTCGCGCAGTACATCGGTGAAAGGCCGATCGATATGCCGACATACATGGACATTCACGAAATCCCGGGAGGCGTTAGCCTGCAGGAAGTGGCGAAGGCGCACGCGGCGGATCTGAAAGTGCAGGGCAAATACGGTGTCGAATACGACAGGTGTTGGGTTAACGAGGCAGCCGGGAAGGTATTTTGTCTTTGCCATGCCCCGAGCGCGGAAGCAGCGACCCAGGTTCATCGGGAGGCGCATGGGCTGGTTCCCTTCAACATCATAGAGGTTGAGGCGCGAGTCGCCGATTTGTTTCTCGGCGGCAGCGAAGTAGATCTAGATCCATCCGGGGTGGTTACGATGCATGGAGATCGCAATAACGCCCCAGATCCAGCCATTCGGACGATTTTATTTACCGACATTGTGGAATCCACAATGTTGACTCAATCGCTGGGCGACGAGGCGGCGCTGGCGATGCTCGGCGTGCACGACACGATTGTGCGTGACGCGTTGTCCGCTTTAGGCGGGCGCGAGGTCAAGCACATCGGTGATGGCATCATGGCCTCGTTCGTCTCAACAGCAAGCGCGGTTCGCTGCGCAATTCAAATTCAACGCGAATTGGACAAGCATGCGAAAGCTAACCCCGAGCGCCCGCTCAAGGTCCGAGTCGGCGCCGCGGCAGGTGAGCCTGTCGAGCAACATAACGATCTTTTTGGATCGACAGTTCAACTAGCCTGCAGATTGTGCGGGCATGCCGCACCGGAACAAATCGTCGTGTCCAACGCGGTTGCCGAACTGTGCATCGGCAAGGGACTCCGCTTCGAAGACCTCGGGGAAGTTGTCCTGAAAGGCTTCGGTTACCCAGTCCGCGCCCATGCCGCCGCATGGCGCTAGGCCAATTAGAAGAAGTTTTACGGTGCGCTAATCG
>VBOG01000084.1 GCA_005877815.1 Nitrospirota bacterium | reverse complement strand
GCGAGTCCGCATCCGTTTCTCGGGATGGGCGGTGACCAGGACATCCTGACGGCCGGACGGGAGGCAGTAAGGATGAAGGTGCGGGAACTCGTTGCGACCTGTGGCTCGGCCGGCCAAGCCTGACCCGCAAGCTCCAGAAATCCTATCCGGAACGAGTCGTGCTTCGACGCGCCGGTTCCTAATACTGTGCTGTGACCGGTTTGTGTCCGTCAGGCGGGGAGTCGTCGATATGATTACGCGGGAACAATATCGGGAGACGGTCGAGAAGGCCGTCCGGATGCTCGACCGGGCTGGTCTGCCAATCACACCCGCTGAACGCGAGCGGTTCGAGGTGGCGGACTTTGGCCTGGGAGAGTTGGAGCGGACCGGCCTCGAGATTATCACGTATGTGAATACAGAACGGGTCTGCGCGAAAGAAATCGTAATGTTGCCACGCCAGACCTGCCCCGAGCACTGGCACCCCACGGTCGGCGACGTAAAAGGCAAGGAGGAAACCTTCCGGTGCCGTTGGGGCACAGTGTATCTCTATGTGCCGGGCACCCCAACTGCTGAGCCGGCCTGCCAGGCACCCGCAGGCTCTGAGGCTTACTACACGGTTCGGCACGAAGTCCTGCTGAAACCAGGCGACCAATACACGCTCTTCCCGGACACTCGCCACTGGTTCCAAGCGGGGCCAGAGGGAGCAATTGTATCGGAGTTTTCCACGCGAAGCACCGATGACTCGGACAGGTTCACCGACCCGCGGATCAAGAGAGTCCCGGAGGTCGAGAACAAATGAGGAAATACAACTACGCAGACTGCCCGTGCGCGGAAGACGGTGTCCGACGTGAACATTACTGACGGGAGCGGTGGCATCCTCGAGCGAGCGGTCCTGCGTGTTCTTTCCCTCGTCTTGTATGCTGCGGTTGTCGCTGGCGCGCAGCCCGCTGCGCTCCCGTCCGGACCAGAGGCCCGACCCGCCCTACCGCAAGCTTCGCCGCAGCGAACGTCGGCTGATCCGCCCAAGGGCGCGCTGTGGATCATTCCCCACACGCACTGGGAAGGCGCCGTATTCAAGACGAGAGAAGAGTATCTCGATATAGGTCTGCCCAATATCCTGAAGGCACTCAATCTTCTGAGCGCCTATCCCGACTATCGGTTTGTGCTGGACCAGGCCGCGTACGTCAGGCCCTTCTTGGAACGTTATCCCACAGAGGCTCTGACCTTCAGGAGATTTGTGTCTCAAAGAAGACTCGAAATCGTCGGCGGCAACGATGTGATGCTGGACGTTAACATTCCGAGCGGTGAGTCGTGGGTGAGACAAGTCCTGTACGCCAAGGGCTACTACAGAGACCAGCTCGGTGTGGATGTAACCGTCGGCTGGGCGCTCGATACATTCGGCCATCACGCCCAGATGCCGCAGCTCCTGAAGCTGGCTGGCTACAAGTCGTACTGGTTCCAGCGCGGCGTCCGCGGGGCTGATGTTCCGTCCGAATTCCTTTGGCAGGGCATCGATGGCACCAGGATTCCTGCTTTCTGGCTGCCTCTCGGATACGGGCTGTTCTACCCATCAGCCAGGAACCCGGCCGAGTTTGATCGCTACGCGCGCGGGACGTGGGCGGCTCTGGGACAGCACTCGCGGGGCTCTGAGCGTGTTGCCATGGCAGGTGCCGATGTTATTGAACCTGAAGAGGTCTTGCCCGTGATGGTCCAGAAGTTCAATCAGCACGACGATGCGGCATTTCGATTGCGGTTTGGCGTACCCACTGATTTCGAGTCGGTCGTTGCGAAGAGCACCGGTCGTCCGGTCGTGACAGGAGAACTCAATCCCGTTTTTCAGGGAGTTTACAGCAACCGCATCGAGCTTAAGCAGTGGATGAGGGAGATCGAGCGCACTCTTACGTCCGCTGAAAAACTGAACGCACTCGCCGCCTGGCTGGGGGCTCGAACATCCACGGAAAATCTGGCTCGCGCCTGGGAACCAGCGTTGTTCAACCAGGCTCACGATCTGGCATCGGGTACCATGGTGGACAAGGTTTACCTTGACACCATCCGCGGTTATCAATTCTCGAAAAGCCTGGGCGATGAAATTGTTGGAACAGAGCTCGACGCACTCTTAACCAAGATCGACACGCGTCCCGCACAGACTGGGAGCGTGCCTGTTATTGTCTTCAATACACTGGGTTGGCCGCGGACCGATGTCGCTGAAGTCAAGGTCGGCTTCTCCAGTTCGGGCGTGGCATCACTCGGCCTGGTAGATTCCTACGGGAAGCAGGCGCCGGTCCAGCTCGTCGAAACAGAACGTTACGGCGACGGGGGAATCAAGGACGCGAAGATCGCTTTTGTCGCGCGCGACGTGCCAGCCCTAGGTTATGCACTCTACCAGATTGTGCCCAAGCGGGCGGGTGAATCCGGTCGGGAAGCCGATGAAGCCAGTTCTGCTTCCGCCTCAGCTTCGAGATCGACGATGCATGAAGATTCCGGTTCGATCGAGAACGAATATTACCGCGTCACTTTTGACCTTTGGACCGGGGCGATGACGAAGCTGCTCATGAAATCATCCGACGCTTCGGGAGAGTGGGAGGCCCTCGGCGGCAAGCCGGCGAACGTCGTAGCGCGCGAGCAGGACGGCGGCGACTTTTGGGAACTTTATGGGAACCTCAACGGCGGCAGACTCACAGCCATGACCCGCAAGAGCGGGTTGCCTCCGCCCGCGAGGTCGCACTTTAGCGACGAATGGGTGGGCGGCGATGGGGCTACGCACGGGGGGCCGGTTTTTTCCGAATTCCGCATTTCCCACCCGTTCGGCGATGGCAGCTTCGCGACCACGGTCCGACTCTACCCTGGCGTCCGCCGCATTGACATCAAGACGCGGATTCTGAATGAGGACAAGTTTGTGCGCTATCGGGTCTTGTTCCCGACTTCGATCAAGAGCGGTCGGAGGTTTGACGAGATTCCGTTCGGTGCAATCGAACGGCCCGTTGAGCAGGAATTCCCGGCTCAGAATTGGATGGATTGGAGCGACGGCGTAAGGGGCGTCGCCTTGCTCAATCGCGGCCTTCCCGGCAACAACGTTGCCGATGGCACGCTGATGCTCTCTCTGATGCGCTCGGCGCGGATCAGCGCCTATCCCTTCTTCGGCGGCTATGAACCGGGCGTGTCCTCGGACCTGGGACTGGAGTTGGGCGAGCAAAGAGAGTTTGAATACGCGCTGGTGCCGCACGCGGGCGATTGGAGGGATGCCGGGGTGGTGCGGGCGGGGCTCGAGTTCAACAATCCGCTGATTACGCGGACGGTTGAGCCGCATACCGGTACCCTGCCAAAGCGATGGGGATTGATTCAGGTATCCGAGCCCAACGTGGTGATGAGCGCCTTCAAACCGGGACCGAAAGGCAGCTTGGTTCTGAGGGTGTACGAAGCCGCCGGCAAAGGGACAGACGCCGTGAAGATCAAGCTTCAGCCGGGCGTCGCTTCAGCTTCCGAGGCGAACCTCATGGAAGACTCGACGCACAGACTCGACATGGGGAATGGCACGCTGACCTTTGATCTAGGCCCTTATGAGATCAAGACGTTTAAGCTGGAACCCGCCGCTAGGTAGGCGGTAAGAAACGCAAAACGCAGCCTGAAGGCGAGCCAGACTCAGCCCCGAATCGGATGCTCGCAAACCGAAGCGGCTGGCGACGAATGAGACACAAAATAATCATGCCGGACCTCGGGCAGACCGTCGCCGAGGGGAAAATCGTGCGCTGGCTCAAGCAGCCCGGCGACAGGGTCGAGAAGGGTGAACCGTTGTTCGAGGTCGAGACGGACAAGGTCACAATGGAAGTCGAAGCCTTTAGGGCCGGGTACCTGCACGAAATTCTGGTAGGCGGAGGCGAGATAGCAGGCGCCGCAACGCCCATCGCCATCCTCACGGATAGCCCGAACGAGTCGCACGGCGGCCCCTCGAGCCACGCGCCGGAGCCGGGGTTCAAGAAGACATCCAGCGTCACCGCTTCAGGGTCGGTTCCGGGCGTTCAGCGCAAGCACGCCCGGCGGCGTACGACGTCCCCTGCACCTGAACGTGTTGTGGCTCCCCCGCGGTCCACGACCGAGCCGAAGCTAACGACGGATCAAAAGCTCGGCATGTATCGCCGCATGGTGCTGTGCCGGATGTTTGAAGAACGGGTGTACTACTTGTTTTTGGAAGGCAGGCTGCCGGGGACGATTCACCAGTCCCAGGGTCAAGAAGCGAGCGCCGTGGGCGTGTGCTCAGTTCTCGAACCTGGGGACATGATCACCAGCACGCATCGGCCTCACTCGCACGCCATCGCACGCGGAGTCTCTGTAACGAGCCTGATGGCCGAGCTGTTTGCCAAAGCCACCGGCTGTTGCCGCGGCAAGGGCGGGTCGATGCACGTGGGCGACCGGGACGCCGGCATGCTTCCGGCCATTGCTATTGTCGGCGGCGGCATTCCTCTTGCGGCGGGTTGCGCGCTGTCCTTTCAATACCTGAAACAACCCAACATCGTCGCCTGCTTCTTCGGCGAGGGCGCGACGAACATCGGCACGTTCCACGAGGGCGTCAACATCGCCGCCATCTGGGACCTGCCTGTAGTTTTCGTCTGCGAAAACAACCGCTACGCCGCGTCAACCGCGGTCGAGAAGGTGATGAAGGTGAGACGCGTGAGCGAGCGAGCGGCGGCATACGGTATCCCAGGCGAGACCCAGGACGGCAACGACGTAGAGGTTGTCTACCGCGCGATGGCGCGGGCGGCAGCTCGCGCCAGGGACGGCGCAGGTCCGACGCTTCTCGAACTCGAGACTTACAGGCTCGCCGGCCACTCACGCAGCGATCCCGGGCATTACCGCGCAGCCGAGGAGGTGGCCGGGTGGAAGGTACGCGACCCCATCGCGGCTTACGAGACGCGCTTGCTGGCCGAGGGGCTGCTCAGACCCAAAGCTGTGGCTGAAATCAGATCGGCCATAGATCACGAACTGGACGAGGCAGTCGCCCGGGCTGAGCAAGGCCCTGAGCCACGCCCGGAGGATTGTTTGTCCGATGTCTTCTCGGAATAGGGCTGTCGCGAGCCCACAGGGACGCGAGCTGACGATGGTCGAAGCGCTGCGTGAGGCGCTGCGCGAGGAGATGCGCCGAGACGAGCGCGTCATTCTTCTTGGCGAGGATATCGGTGTCGAAGGGGGCTTCGGTGGAGCGTTCACGGTGACGCTGGGGTTGTCCGAAGAGTTCGGCCACCGCCGGGTCATCGACACTCCAATCTCCGAAGCGGCGATTGCCGGCGTTGCGACCGGAGCCGCTTTGGGCGGCTTGCGCCCCGTGGCGGACGTTCAATATGGCGACTTCCTGTTTCTTGCCATGGACCAACTCGCGAACAACGCGGCCAAGCTCCGATATATGTCGGGGGGGAAGCTCACAGTCCCAATGGTTTTTCGGGCTCCCGTCGGGGCCACGACGCGCGGCGCGCAGCACGGGCAGTCGCTTGAAGCCTTTTTCATGCACGTGCCAGGACTGAAGGTGGCCTGTCCGTCAAACCCCTATGATGCCAAGGGCCTCCTCAAGACCGCTGTCCGCGATGACAACCCGGTGATCTTCTTCGAGCACAAACTCCTCTACGGCAGCAAGGGCTCGAGGAAGGAGAAAGGCGGGCTTCAGGTACTGGGTGTGGTTCCCGAGGAGGAATACCTCATCCCTTTCGGCCAAGCCAAAGTGCTGCGGCCAGGCAGAGACGCGACCATCGTGGCCAACCTCCTGATGGTCCACAAGTCGATGCAAGCTGCGACCATGCTGGCTGACGACGGCATCGAGGCTGAGGTGATCGACGTTCGCACTCTGGTTCCCCTCGACTGGTCGACGGTCTTTGAATCCGTCGAGAAGACGGGAAAGCTCATCATCGTTGAGGAAGACAACCTGACAGGGGGGTGGGGAGCGGAGGTGGCGGCCCGGATCGCCGATAGCTGCATCGATTATCTCGACGCGCCGATCCGCCGCGTGGCGGCCCCGGACACGCCCGTTCCGTTTGCGCCCGTCATGGAAAACTTCTATGTACCGTCGGCGGAAAAGATCGTGGCCGCAGTGAACGCGGTCGTTTCCTGGCGCTGAGCGCGCGCCGAGCATTGGGGCTGTCAAACATGGCAGGCTAAACGCAAGGCGGCGGCCCCAATCGTTCCTGCCCGGCCCTTGGGACCCAGCTTATGGACGTGGTTTGCGCTGGAATCCTGATCGCCGATATCTTCGCGAGCCCCATCGACTCGCTGCCCGCGGCCGGGGAGTTGAGGCTCGTCGATCGATACGTTCTCAGCGCGGGCGGTTGCGCTGCAAACACCGCTGCCTGCTTGCGCCGGTTGGGTCGCAGCGTAAGAGTGATTGGCAAGGTCGGAGAGGATTTGTTGGGCGACTTTGTGCTGAAAGACCTCGAAGGTCTCGGCATTGACGCGTCTAGTGTGGCCAGGAGCTCGAGCCATCCCACGTCGAACACGTACATCGTCAACGTGAGGCGAGAGGACCGGCGCTATCTTCACTGTATCGGAGCCAATGCGGATTTCCGCCTTGCCGATATCAACCTTTCGGTGCTCGACGGCGCGCGTGTTCTCTACGTGGGCGGTTACATGGTCCTGCCGGCTTTTGGGCCAGACGACCTCGCTCGACTCTTTCACCAAGCGAAGAGGCGCGGGTTAATGACCGTGCTGGACGTGGTAATCGGGGCCGCGAGCCGGGCCGCGCTGGAACAGGTGGCTCCGGCCCTGCCCTATACTGACCTGTTTCTCCCCAATGATGACGAAGCTCGCATTCTGACCGGCGAGGAAGACCCGACGCACCAGGCTGAGGTGCTCGCCCAGTTCAATCCGAACTGCATCATTGCCATAACGCTGGGCCGGCGCGGCGCCCTGACTCGCCTTCGAGGTGAACTCATACGCGCGAAAGCCTTTGATGTAAACTCCATCGACGAGTCCGGGGCAGGAGACGCTTTCGCCGCCGGCTTCGTCACAGGGATGCTGGAAAACTGGCCCCAGGACGAGACATTGCGCTTTGCAAGCGCTGTCGGCGCCTCCTGCACGCGGGCCCTTGGTTGCACCGAGGGCGTCTTTCACTTTGACGAAGCCCGGACTTTCATCGCCCGGAATCCTCTCCAAATTACGCGTGTCGCGTAAGACGTCGTCGATTTGCCCGCGTCGAATCCTAGAGCCAGGGCCCAAACAACACTGGCTTACAGCTCGGGCCCGCTGGCGGCGGGGACCTTTCAACCGTTCGGCACCGGTGCGACGAAGGCCTAGTGGGATGGCACGAATGGATCGCAGGGACGACATGCTGTGCCAGAGAATTTTGTGGCACGGCCGGGACGCCTATGCCCTCGATAATGGTTTTTCGGCCTTCGAGCGGACGACCGGAGACGCACCCTCTGTGGGTGCCCCCTTGGAAAACGATCGACCCCGACCGGTATCGAGAAAAGGTACACGCCAGACGCTACGGTCCTCCGATCGCGGGGCGCCTGCTTTGCGGTCTGGTCGGGCACAACCTCTGCCTCGATTACTTCGGAACGCCTTCGGACGAGGAGGCACTGCACGGGCTCTCGATCCACGGAGAGGCTCCGAGTTCGCGCTGGCGAAAGAGG
>VBOG01000083.1 GCA_005877815.1 Nitrospirota bacterium | reverse complement strand
TCGGCGGGTCGCGTCGTCCGGTTTCTCGATATTTGTTCCATCGTGCTCTGTGTGCTATCGTCGTTTCCCTACTTGAGAACGTTTCCCTACGGAAGAAACTTACTAGGGGAGAGTGATGAGCCCGAGCAGATGGCGTAACGTCGCAAGACGTATCCTTCTCGCCTGCATGATACTGGTAGGCTCTTCCGCGCGCGTATTGGCGGGCGGGGACAATCTGACGCTGAACCCGGCGCTTTCCAAGGACGAGTTCAATTCTCTTAGCCGGGAACTCGGCTTTGGCCTCAGTTACTTTCCGCTGGCGCCGGCCGCTCCGCTGGGCTTGATTGGTTTCGACATTGGGGTCGAAGCCACGGCCGTGAACATCTCTGAACATTCGAGTTTCTGGAGAAAAGCCGTTCAGGACGGTAATCCTCCCTCTATGCTGGTCCTGCCGAAACTGCATGTTCAGAAAGGGCTTCCTTTTAATGTGGATGTCGGTGCGATCTATTCGGCCATCCCCAATTCGAATGTGTCCCTGGTCGGTGGCGAGTTGAAATGGGCGTTTCTGGAGGGCGGCATCATTCTGCCGGCGATGGCGATTCGTGGAAGTTATACCAGGGTCCTCGGCGGAAGCGACATCGATCTGGAAACGTACGGAGTCGATCTGTCCATCAGCAAGCGTGTCTTCTTCATGACACCGTATGCCGGCGTCGGGGAGGTGTGGATCAGAAGCTCAACCGATTCGCGCGCCCTGACGACCCAGTTCAAAGAGACCCAAAACCTTAGCAAGGCATTTGTCGGCGTCAAGTTTCATCTGCTTTTGTTGAGCCTCGTCGCAGAGGCGGACTTCTCCACCATTTCGGCCTACAGCCTTCGAGCGAACTTTAGTTTCTGACCCTGGGTCGCCTTTTAACCCTTGACGAGAGAGAAATAGTTCAGTACAATCAACTGGCTAGTCGGTCGAGTTCGGCCCCTACCTTCCTCCAAGTATCCCCGGCCTGCACTGTGTCCGCGGCGTCTAAAGGGAATTGAGTGGGGAAACAGTTTCATCATGCAGCATGGAATGAGGACGAGAAATGCCCCGGTCACATGAACTGAGCAAAGTGAGAAACATCGGCATCATGGCGCATATCGATGCCGGAAAGACCACCACCACCGAACGAATTCTCTACTACACCGGGGTCGCGCATAAGATCGGTGAGGTGCATGACGGGGCAACGGTCATGGATTACATGGAGCAGGAGCGCGAGCGCGGCATTACGATCACTTCTGCCGCCACGACCTGCGAATGGCGCAAGCATCGGATCAACATTATCGATACGCCCGGCCACGTGGATTTTACCATCGAAGTTGAACGGTCGTTGCGGGTCTTGGACGGCGCCGTGGCCGTGTTGGACGCCGTGCAGGGCGTCGAACCGCAGTCTGAAACCGTCTGGCGCCAGGCGGACCGCTACAAGGTGCCGCGCATCGTCTTCATCAATAAGATGGACCGCATGGGCGCTGACTTCTTCATGAGCGTGAAGAGCATCGTGGATCGTCTCGGTGCCCGTCCCATTCCGATTCAGTTGCCGATTGGACGCGAGGGCGAATTCAAGGGCCATGTGGACCTGATCCGCATGAAGGGGATCACATTCAAGGACGAAACCAAGGGCGCCAAGTATGATGTGGAGGAGATCCCGGCGGATCTCGTCGATCAGGCGAAGTCGTATCGCGAGAAAATGATCGAGGCGGCCGCCGAGTTTGACGATGTGATCATGGAGAAGTATCTCAACGGCAAGGAACTCACCGAAGATGAAATCATTCGATGCCTGCGCATCGGGACGATTCAACGCAAGATCACACCGGTGCTGACGGGCGCCTCCTTCAAGAACAAGGGCGTGCAGCATCTGCTTGATGCCGTCGTCGACTTTCTGCCGTCTCCGCTGGACATTCCGCCGGTGCAGGGCTACAGCCTCGACGGAGAGAAGACGGTGGAACGGAAACCGTCGGACAGCGAGCCGATGGCGGCCATCGCGTTCAAAATGCTGAACGATCCACACATCGGGCAGCTGACCTTTGTTCGCGTCTACTCAGGCGTGATGCAGCAGGGCATGAACCTCTATAACGCGAGGAAGGGCAAGTCGGAGCGCGCGAGCCGTCTCGTGAAAATGCATGCCGACAAACGGGAAGAGATCGACGCGCTCTATGCCGGGGAGATCGGCGCTGTGGTGGGCATGAAGATGGCGACGACCGGCGACACACTGTGCGAGGAAAAGAATCCCGTCATGCTCGAGATGATGAAGTTCCCGGAGCCGGTCATCTCGATGGCGATCGAGCCGAAGACGAAGCAAGACCAGGAGAAGATGGGTTTTGCGCTCAATCGCCTGTCGCAAGAGGATCCCACGTTCAAGGTCAAATCCGATGAGGAGACCGGTGAGGTCGTGATCTCGGGCATGGGCGAATTGCATCTCGAGATCCTGGTGGATCGCTTGAAGCGGGAATTCAAGGTGGAGGCCAATACCGGCGCGCCGGAAGTCTCCTACCGTGAATGCGTCACGGGCGAAGCGGAAGTCGAAGGCAAACACATCAAGCAGAGCGGCGGCAGGGGGCAATACGGCCACTGCGTGCTCATCGTGAAACCGGCGGAATCTGGCAAAGGCTTGGTGTTCTCCAACGATATTCGCGGCGGTGCTATCCCAAGGGAGTATATTCCGGCTATTCAGAAGGGCGTCGAGGAAGGCATGACGGCGGGTCCGCTCGCAGGCTTCCCGCTGCTCGACGTTGAGGTCCATCTGATTGACGGGTCATACCACGATGTGGACTCCAACGAAATGGCGTTCAAGATCGCGGGTAACATGGCGTTCAAGCAGGGTGTCCTCAAAGCCAAGCCCTTGTTGTTGGAACCCATCATGCGGGTGGAAGTCGTCACGCCGAATGAGTTCACGGGCGACGTCATCGGGGATCTGAATTCTCGCCGCGGCCAAATCGCGGGGATGACGACGCGCGCGACCGCGACGGTCGTCGAGGCGTGGGTCCCGCTCGCCACGATGTTCGGCTACGCCACGGTGGTCCGGTCCAAAACTCAGGGCCGGGCGACGTTCACGATGGAGTTCAAGGAGTACCAGGCCTGCCCGAAACAGGTCCAGGAAGCGATCATCGCCAAATACACCGGCAAGGAAGTCTGATCCCCACTCGTAGGGGAATGGAGCCGCGACATCCTTCGCACGTTTCATTGCAACTCTCCTCACCCGCGCCTAGAATGTTTCCATGAGTCGCCCCATCCCGATGGTGAATGAGCCGCGGTTGCGGTTGCCGTCGTGGTTCAAGATCGAGTTACGCCGGGGGCCGGACTATCAGGAGATTCGGCGTCTCACACAGACGCTGGGTCTTCATACGATCTGCGAAGAGGCGCGCTGTCCGAACATCTGGGAATGCTGGAATAACCGGACGGCGACGTTCCTGATTCTCGGCGATATTTGCACCCGCCGCTGCCATTATTGCGCAGTGACGACCGGGCGCCCGCTTGCAGTCGATGAAGAAGAACCGCGCCAGGTCGCGGAGGCGGTGAAGGCGCTGGGTCTGCGGCATGCCGTCATTACGTCCGTCAATCGAGACGAATTGCCGGATGGCGGCGCCAGGATGTTTGCCGAAACGATCGAGGCCATTCATCGGGCGCTTCCCGCCTGTACCGTCGAAGTGCTGATTCCGGATTTTCTCGGCGAGGTGGCGGCGCTAGAAACGGTTCTGGCAGCAAGACCGGAGATCCTCAACCATAACATCGAGACGGTGCCGAGTTTATTCGCGTCGGTCAGACCCCAGGGCCGGTATGAGCGGTCCATTCGTTTGCTTGAACGAGCCCTCCAACGAGGCGCCCTCACGAAATCCGGCTTGATGGTGGGTCTTGGCGAGACGCTGGACGAAATCCGCGCTGTCATGTCCGACCTGCGGGAAGTGGGGACGTCGATTTTGTCCATTGGTCAGTATCTTCAGCCGACGAGAGCGCACTGGCCTGTGAGGAGATTTTATACGCCCGAAGAGTTCGGCCTTCTGAAACAGGAAGGTTTGTCGCTGGGATTTCGGCATGTCGAATCGGGGCCGCTCGTCAGAAGCTCCTATCACGCAGAAGAGCAGGCCGCAACGCCTTTTTGACGCACCTCCTCTCTGCTTTGACGTTTTTTCATCGGTGTGACCGCTTTTATCTATTGTCCGCCTCCGTGCCATTCGCTACAAGTATGCCACGAGGAGGTAGAACATGAAGTATACGTGGTTAGGGGTGTTGCTCGCGGCGAATCTCGTCCTCGCTGGGTGCGGGATGTTCAGCAAGTCGGATGATCGGGAGTATAGCGAGGCGGCCGGCATCTCAATGGAGCGCGCGCTGCGATCAGCCAAGGCAAAAGTGCCGGGGAAAGCGGTCGAGGCCAAATTGGATAAGTATGAGGGCCGGGTGGTGTACAAGATTGACATCATCGACAGCAACGACAAGAAGCGTCAGGTCTATGTGAATGCCGAGAATGGGAAGGTCATCAGAGCGGACAAGGAGTAGGACTCCGCACAAATTGACTCTCCCGATAACCCGCCCATATAATGGCCGGCAACGAGGATCACCTTCCTTGTACGCGCCGGCGAGTGGCTATGTCTTCGCTCCCAAAGGGATTTTTCAAACACACCTTGACCGGTCTGCAGGCCCGATTTCAGCACGCGTTTTCCACCGCTCCAGAGTCGCCGCTCGCGGCCGAGGATATCATTTTACTTGAGCGGGCCGCCGACGCCATCGTACAACGAGGCATGGCCGTCCCGGCGGTGCTTTTTCTTGAATCCCTCGGACCGGTGAATTTCCTGGGCAGTCAAGCGGTCCATTTCTTCACGCCCCTTTTGGAAGTGGTCTTTCCTGTGCGCGACGTCCAGCGCGTGGCGTTGCTCCTTGAACGCCGGGAAACCCTCTCATGCCTCGCTCAGTTGATCGAGAAACGCGCCGAGACCGGCCGTCCATGACGGGTTCCGCAGAGTCCTCCTTCGGCCAAGACCTCAAGGCTCATCAAACGCAAAGCCGGGACTTTCCCGCTATGGGCGCTGGCGCGACCCTGCAGACGATCGTCGCGACCGATTGTGGCAGCACGACCACGAAGGCGATCCTGATCGAGAAGGTCGGGCATACCTACCGTCAAACATTTCGGGGTGAGGCGCCAACGACGGTCGAAGCACCCTTTGAGGATGTGACGCGGGGCGTTCTGAACGCAATCGCCGAGATCGAGGAGCTCTCGGGGCGAAAGATTCTCGACGGCGAAAAGATCATCACCCCGAGCGGACGGGGCGGCGATCCGAAGGTCGGCGTGGATATTTATATCTCCACGAGCAGCGCAGGCGGCGGGCTCCAGATGATGGTGGCAGGAGTGGTTGCGAGCATGACGGGCGAGAGCGCTCAACGCTGTGCGCTGGGTGCAGGAGCGATCGTCATGGATGTGCTGGCGTCCAATGACGGGCGGCTGCCGCATGAAAAGATCGAGCGCATTCGCTCGCTGCGGCCGGACATGATTTTGCTGTCCGGTGGAACAGACGGAGGGACCGTGACGCACGTCGTCGAAATGGCCGAGTACATTGCCGCTGCGGACCCCCGGCCTCGCCTGGGCATGAGCTATAACCTGCCGTTGATTTACGCCGGCAACAAGGAAGCGCGCGAGCGGATTTCTGAAATTCTTGGGAAAAAGACCGCCTTGACGATCACCGAAAATCTTCGTCCGGTGTTGGAGCGGGAGAATCTCGTACCGTCACGGAACAAGATTCACGATCTGTTTCTTGAGCACGTCATGGCGCAGGCGCCCGGCTATAAAAAGCTGATCGAATGGGCGGGCGCGCCCATCATGCCGACGCCCGCGGCGGTCGGTCTGATCATGGAGACCATCGCGAAGAAGCAGGGGATCAACCTGATCGGTGTGGACATCGGCGGCGCCACGACCGATGTGTTTTCCGTCTTTCAGGGCATCTTCAACCGGACGGTGTCTGCCAACCTCGGCATGAGCTACAGCATCTCGAATGTGCTGGCGGAAACAGGTCTGGACAACATCATGCGGTGGGTGCCGTTCTCCATCGACGAGCAAGACCTGAGGAATCGGATCAAAAATAAGATGATCCGGCCGACGACCGTTCCGCAAACGCTCGACGAGCTGCAGATCGAGCAAGCGATCGCTCGGGAAGCGCTCCGTCTGGCTCTCGGTCATCACAAGACGCTTGCCACCGGACTCAAAGGTGTCCAGCAGGAACGCTCTATCTCAGATGTGTTCGAGCAAAAAGGTTCGGGGGACACGTTAGTGGATATGCTCCGCCTGGATTTGATTGTCGGCAGCGGCGGCATCCTGTCGCATGCCCCGCGCCGGGTTCAATCCATGCTGATGATGGTGGACGCGTATGAGCCGCTCGGTGTGACGGAACTTGCCGTGGACAGCATTTTCATGATGCCGCACTTAGGGGTGCTATCGACGGTGAATGAACAGGCGGCGACCGACGTGTTTGTGCGCGACTGCATGATCTACCTGGGGACATGTATTGCACCGATCGGTCAAGGCAAGTGGGGAGAGCGATGCGTGGAGTTCTCTCTCGCCTTTGAGGGAGGGCGAGCGCCGCTGCAGGAAACAGTGACCTTTGGCTCATTGCGGCTTGTGCCGCTGGGTGTCGGGGAGGAAGCAACCATCACGCTCAAACCGTCCCGACAGGTGGATGTCGGGGCCGGTCGTGGTGAATCCATGGAGCGCAAAGTTCGCGGCGGTGTGGTCGGTGTGCTCTTGGATGCCCGCGGTCGGCCGCTGCAACTTCCCACCGAGCATGCGGCCAGAATTCGGGGGTTGATAGACTGGCATAAGGCCTTGAACCTCTACCCGTTCAGTCAGGCATAGCGTCACACATGGCACACATCTACACGCCGGGACTCACCGTCACGCCGGTGACGATTGTCACCAAAAAACGGCTGTTGCCTATTCCCGGGACTGTTCTGGTAGGGCAGAGCGATGTGGTGACCTCAGAAAACGTCGTCGCCCGAGCCGAGCTTCCCGGCAAAGTTCATGTGGTGAATGTGGTGAACCAGCTGGGAATCTTGCCCGAGGACCTGAAGGATTTTATGACGAAGCGCGAAGGCGAGAACATCCGGAAGGGTGAAGTCCTCGCTGAAAACAAACCCTTCATCAAGTGGTTGAAGACGACCGTGGCATCGCCCATCACTGGCACGGTGGAGACTGTCTCTGGAGCGACAGGGCAAGTGCTTCTACGCGAGCCTCCCCGGCGTCTGGATCTCTGTGCGTATGTGGACGGCGTCGTCGTGGAGGTGATTCCCGGTCAGGGCGTGCGGATCGAGACTGCGTGCGCGTTCATCCAAGGCATTTTTGGAGGCATCCTGAGGACGTCCTGACCGATCATCAACTGACACCGGATCTGGCGGGAAAGATTGTCATTGGTGGCGCGTTCGTCGGCGCCCACACGCTCCAACGAGCCAAGGCAGTTGGCATCAAGGGAATCGTGGTGGGTGGGATGCATGACAAGGATCTCCGGGCGGTGCTCGGCTACGATCTGGGCGTGGCGATTACAGGGACGGAAAAAATCGGGTTCACGTTGATTCTGACCGAAGGCTTTGGGCAGATCGCCATGGCCCGCAAGACCTTTGACCTTCTCCGAACCATGAATGGACGGAAGGCATCCATTTCGGGGGCGACCCAGATTCGCGCCGGCGTGATCAGGCCGGAGATCATTGTCTCCTCGCCGTCAGACGCAGTCCCCGATGCCGTTGGAATTCCCGGTTCGGCGAAGGAAGGCGTTCAACCCGGTGCGCCGGTACGGATTATTCGAGAGCCGTATTTCGGCAGAATCGGGCATGTGGCGAGTCTTCCCTCTGATCTCACCTTGATCCCTACCGAAAGCCTGGTTCGGGTGATGGAAATCGAGTTTCCGGACGGCACCAGAGCGTTAGTCCCGCGTGCCAATGTTGAACTAATCGAGGGGTGACCCTCCAAACTCCTGGATTTTCTCGAAATTTGTGGATAAAATCGGCCCCATTCTAAAGTAGGGGATCGGGAGATCCCAGGTCTCATAGTGAAAGCAGGTGGACGGCACATAACCTTTAGTCGCTATAGGGGGTCAGTATGAAGAGACAATTCCTTTTCCTCGCGCTGCTGGGTGTCTTTGCAGCCATCGGGTTTGCTCCATCAACTGTCCGTGCCGAATCAGAAGCTATCGAAACCGGACGTCTCCTTGCGATCCTTCTGGACTCCGGGCGGGTGGTGGTCGGCGCGAACCAATCCCTGATCAACGACCCGGACAAAGGCGACAAAAATTTCAACCCAGACACGTTTGAAAAGCAGCTCACGGCCAAATACAAGGATCGCGCCAAAGTGGACCTGGACAATTTAAAGAGCGAGAAGGTTCCCGAACTGGCGAAGAAACTCCTGCCGCAGCTCGTGGAAGCCGAGAAGAAGACCGTGGCCGACTATCAACCCGTGATCAATAAACAAGGCGTCGGGTTCAAGGGCTTCATCCCGGCCACCTTCGGCACACAGGCCGCCGCGAAATTCGTGGCGAAGACCGGCGTATATCTCAAACAAACGACCACGGATAATCTGCTCCGGAATCCAAAGAATAAGGCCGATGAATTCGAAGTCGCGGTCATGAAGCGCTTTGCCGAGCCTTCCTACCCGCGCACCGGAGAAAAAATTATCACGGAGGCGACGGATGGCGGCAAGACGATGCGCGTCATGCTCCCGCTGTACTACGGGAAAGGGTGTCTGGGATGCCATGGGGATCCCAAGGGCGAAAAGGATATCTCCGGCTATATGAAAGAGGGAAAGAAAGAAGGCGAACTCGGCGGCGCCATCAGCGTGCAGATCGCCTCTAAGTGATTCTCGTTTCGATTTTCCTTGTCTTGCTTTTTCAAGGGGCGGCATCGGCCGCCCCTTCTGCTCTCGGCCCGCCTGAGGGATTTCGCGCCCTCGATACTCCGAACGACGGCGGAAAAAGTCTGAGTGTTGTGTGGAACCGCTCTGCCGACGAGCGTCCCGAAAGAAAAATCCAGGTCTGGATGGCCGCTTCCCAAGGCGATTTCAAAAAGGTCGCCGAATTTCCGTCGAATTCACGCTATATCAAGCCTGGCGATTTCCCCTGGTGGTCCGAGCCCGCCGCGAAGGGAAATCATTATGCCAAGATCGCCTCTTCCCAGGCATTCCCCATCGAAGATGGCCGGTCCTATGCTGTCAAGTTGGTCATTCGGGAGGGTGATCAAGAATCATCGTCGGATGTGTCTCATGCCGTATCGGAGCCGAATTGGTTCAACACGGCTCAGGTCAACAATCTGGTGTTTGTGCTCGCCTTTACCGCCGTGCTGCTGGCCAGCATCCGCGCCGCCCGGCTCAATCCGCTGGTCTATCTGAGGCGCATTGCGGGACTCGACGCGGTGGAAGAAGCGATCGGTCGCTCCACGGAGATGGGGAGACCGATTCTCTATTTGACCGGCTCGGGCGATATGGGCGATGTGCCGACCATTGCCGCGACGGTGATCCTGGGAGAGGTGGCAAAGAAGGTGGCGCACTATGACACCACGCTGAAGATCCCGCATCGCGATCCGATCGTGATGGCGGTCTGCCAGGAGATTGTGAAGGAAGCCTACATCGAGGCCGGCCGTCCCGACGCCTACAAGGAAGACTGCAACTTTTTCATCACCAGCGACCAGTTCAGCTACACCGCGGCGGTGGACGGCATCATGCTGCGCGAAAAGCCCGCCGCGAACTTCTTCATGGGCTCGTACTACGCCGAATCGTTGTTATTGACCGAGACCGGCGCGGGCACGGGTGCCATTCAGATCGCCGGCACCGATTCAGATCACCAGTTACCGTTCTTCGTCACCACCTGCGACTACACCTTGATCGGGGAGGAACTCTACGCGGCGAGTGCCTATCTCTCACGCGAGCCGGTTCTTGTGGGGACGTTGCGCGGACAGGATTTCGGGAAGGCCTTCATCATGGCGGTGCTGGTCTTCGGCACGGCACTGGCCACGCTCGGCGTGGTCATGCAGACCGAAATGGTCCATTACGCGCTGGATCTCTTCAAGGACTTCAAGTGATTGTCCTCAAACGCCAACTCCCGCTGGCCATCACCTTGATCATGGGCGTGGCCTTTGCGCTGCAATACTATATCCCGCACCCTGTTTCTGAAGACGCCATCACGCATCTCTCGAAATGGATGCAAATCATTTCCGGCTTCGCCCTGATCCTCGGAATCGCGAGTCTCTTCCATGTCCATGCCGTGAAGATCAAACGCCAAGCGGCAGGATGGGGCTACAGCGGGTTGCTCTACCTTGCCATGCTGGTGACCATCGCGATCGGGGTGTGGAGCGGCGGCGAGACGAAAGTGAACGGAGCGCAGACCGCCTTCGGATGGATCTATGATTATACAATGGTGCCGCTGCAGGCGACGATGTTCTCGATCCTGGCGTTCTTCATCGCCTCGGCCGCCTATCGGGCCTTTCGCGCGCGTTCGCGCGAGGCCGCTGTCCTACTCGTGGCCGCCGTGATCGTGATGATGGGACGCGTGCCGTTGGGCCAGTTTCTGGCGCCTTGGACGTGGGACGTGACCCAGTGGCTGTTGAATGTTCTGAACAGCGCGGTGCGCAGGGCGATTCTGATCGGGGTGAGCATGGGTGCGGTCGCGCTGTCATTGAAGATCATCCTCGGCATCGAACGCTCGTATCTCGGCGGAAGCAAGGACCAATGAAGGCGTTTGCCAGACGGATGATCAGCATCGATCGGCGCATCATTTTCCTGCTCATAGCCGGCGCAACCCTGCTGCCTCTCGTCCGACCATTCGGGCTCCCGATCAAGGTTTCCCCCGAGGTGAAGGCGGTGTATGACTACGTCGAGGAACTTCCGAAAGGATCGGTGTTCTTCCTGTCGTTCGATTTCGATCCGTCGTCGAAGCCAGAGCTCGAGCCGCAAGCGGTCGCCTTGCTTCGCCATGCGTTCCGAAAAAATCTTCGCGTGATCGGCATGACCCATTGGCTGCCGGGGACGAGTCTCGCAGATTCTATCTTTGCGAGGGTCGCGGCCGAAATGCATAAAGTGCCCGGAAAGGACTATGTGTTCTTGGGCTGGAGCCCCGGCGGTGGATCGCTGATCATCGCCATGGGGCAAGACCTCTATAAGGCGTTCCCCTCCGATTACGCCAAGAGACCGACGGAGGGGATGCCGGTGCTGCAGGGCGTCAAAAACCTGCGGGACGTGAACTACCTCGTGAGCCTCGCGGCGGGAAGCTCGGGCATCGAGATGTGGTACGTATTCGGCAAGGACAAATACCGCTTTGAAATGGCCGGTGGCTCCACGGGCGTGATTGCCCCGGGGTTGTACCCGTTCCTCAGAAGCGGGCAGATCAACGGCCTCATCGGCGGGCTCCAGGGCGCCGCGGAATACGAAACGCTGATCAAACAGAAGGGCACGGCGGTGGCCGGGATGGACGCGCAGTCTGCGGACCATATGGTCATCATCTTTCTGGTGCTGTTGTGCAACGTGTTCTACTTCGTGTTGCGCAATGAGAAGGGAGCAGCGGTCTGATGCCTGCGCATCTCATCCCAACCGAGGCTCTTTTCGGCGCCTGGGTCGCCGTGGGTCTGACTCTGTTTATCTTCAGCTTTCTGTACAAAGACAATCCGCTGTTCAAGATTGGCGAGCATCTGTACGTCGGCATCTCGGTCGGATACACGGTGGTCATCGTCTGGTACACGGTGTTCATTCGGCTGGTGTGGGAGGAGATCAAGAAGGGGAATTACGAGCCGGTGATTCCGGTCATCATCGGACTGTTGATCCTCACCCGCTTCATCCCCAAGATTGCCTGGCTGTCCCGGATTGCCTTTGCATTCGTGGTCGGCTTCGGTTCCGGGGTCGCCATTCCCAGGACCATCTCCTCGTATATCCTGAAACAGATCGAGGATACCGTGAATCCGCTCGTCACGATGGGCAGCGGAAGTTTTTTCCAACTCGCCAATCCTCAGAGCGGCATGAATACGGTCGTGGTGCTGATCGGTGTCGTGTCGGTGTTGTTCTATTTCTTTTTCTCGATTGAGCACACCGGCGCCGCGAACACGATCGCGCGTACGGGCATTTATTTTCTGATGATCGGCTTCGGCGCGGCCTTCGGCTATACCGTGATGTCGCGCATGTCGCTGCTGATCGGCCGCTTCCGCGACCTTCAAACGTATGCCGGCGGCGAATATGCGTACGCCACCGCGGTCCTGCTCAGTGCGACCATCGTGACGCTTGCACTGTGGGAGATACTCGGCCGGCGCGGGACCCGCCTCGAATAGCCTCGGGCGCCTTGCCGCCCCGAATTACCGTTCAGTATAATGACTCGTCCGCTGTTTTTTACCGGAAGACGATATGGATCACGCGGCACGCACGAAAGACCTCGAATACCCCAAACTGCGCCACCTTGAATTCTTTCCGGTCAGGGAAGGGGAGACGCAATCGGTCGGCCTCCGCGACCCGCAAGGCCTCTCGGAAGACATTTTGTTCCTGCCGCCGAATGTGTTCTACATTCTTCAATTCCTTGACGGCGGGCACACGCGAAACCAGATTGCCGCGGAGTACCTCAAGCGCTTCGGCGAGATTCTCATGCCGAACTGGATGGATAAATTCCTGGCCGATCTGGACGCCAAGCTCTTTCTGGAAGGAGAGCGGGTCGAGGAGGTTAAAAAGAAACTTGCCGATGAGTATCGTGCCTGGACGGTCCGGCCTTCAGCCCAGGCCGGAAAAAGCTATGAGGCCGATCCGGAGAAGCTGCGGCAGCAGATCGACGGGTTTTTTCTTTCGAAAGAGGGTCCGAGTAAAGCACCTTCGGAGAATGCCGGGAAAGCGATCAAGGGAATCGTGGCGCCGCATGCCGAACTCGCCACCGCGGGACCACTCTATGCCTGGGCCTACAAGGAGATCCGAGAGGCGCGAACGCCCGACGTCTTTGTGATCCTCGGGGCGGCTCGGGGCATCATCGAGACGTTGTATGCCTGCACGGAGAAAGACTTCGACACGCCGCTGGGGCTCGTCCGCACCGACCACGAATTTTGTCGCATCTTTCGCGAGACGGGCGGCGGGATCTTTTTCGATGAGGAGATCGTCCACCGGAAGGATCATGCGATCGAATTCCAAACGCTGATGCTCCAGTATCTCTTCGGCGGCAAGAAAGCCTTCACGATCGTGCCCATCCTCTGCTCCTTTTCACATCTGCATTTCAGCCATCCGGATCTTACGGAGCAGGCCCGCAGGATTCCTGAATTCCTCGAGGCGTTTCGCGCGTCCTTGGCGACCTTCGGGAAGGACGTGTGCTTCATCGCCAGCGGCGACCTCGCGCACATCGGCATGCGCTACGGAGACCCCAAGCCGCCGACGGATTTTCAGTTCAACAAGACGATGCAGGCAGACCTGACGATGCTCAAGCACGCAGAAACGGGCGATGCGCAGGGTTTCCTGCGGTTCATTCAACGGGAGGACGATGCGCGACGGGTCGGGCTTCTTCCGCCTCTCTATACGATGCTGGAGGTCATGCCGAAGGCCGTTGGGACGGTCCTGCGCTACGATCGCGCCACCGTGGATCAATACAACTCCACGATGACCTATGCGGCGATGTCGTTCTACTAGAACGCCGCTCCGCCAAGACGTCGCGGCTACGGAAGCCGCAGGCGCTTAACGTCTCGGCACAGCCGAAAGCGGGTGGCGCCGAATGGGACCCTGGCGGAGCGGAAGGACCTACAGCCGAGTCTGCGGGGCTGCGACGGCGTTTCGACCCGTTGCATTGTGCGGCCAGACGAGCGCAGGAGTGTGACGCGGATCTTCCACGGCCGCAATGTCGGCACACCCGAGCACGGCGGGCTGCACAAAGAGCAACGGGTTCCCCGTCGCACGTCAGGGTAATTCGGCGACAGGACCCGCGTGCTTCGAGACTCATTAGAGCGGCTTATTTCCGTAACCCATCCCCAGGTTTGATCAACAGCCAGAGCAATCCCCCTGACGCTGCGACGGCGGCGGCAAAGCCCAACGAGGCGTTCCATCCGAATTGCTCGGCCAACCAAGGCGTGAGCGTGGGAGAAATGGTGCCGCCGACATTGGCGCCGGTGTTCATGACGCCGGACAATGTGCCGGCATGGCGGGGAGCCAGATCAATCGCGCTGGCCCAAAACGCTCCGACCGTAAAATAAAGAAACCCGGCGCCGAGCGAGAGCAGGAGGATCGCTGCGTGCGGGTTGCCGAGCTGCGCGCCGGCCAGGATACAGACGCCCGAGAAGAGCATCCCGCTCAGCCCTGACCACGACCGCCCATGGTTGACGCCATACCGCTTCGCCAGCCTATCCGTGACCCAACCGCCCATAGGGCAGAAGATCGTGATGGCGAGAAACGGTCCCGAAGCGTAGAGTGCGCCGCGCAGGATGCTGAAACCTCTCTCGTTCACGAGATAGAGATAGAACCACGACATGTAGACATAGGCCACGTAGCCCAGCGCCGTATAGCTCAACACGAGCCACCAGACGGTCGGCGTCAGCGCAAAAGACTTCCAGGGAACGGATGGCGCCGCGCCATCACTCTCTGTACCATCACGATTCCCTCGGATGTACTGAAGTTCTGCCAGGTTGACCGCGCGGTGTTCCTCCGGTCGATTCTTCGCGTACCCGAACCACACGATGGCAATGGCGAGACCGGCGAGGGCGGAGATATAAAAGGCCGATTGCCATCCGTAATTCACCATCAGCCAGGCGACCAGCGGTGGCGTCAATGACGAGCCGATCCCGATTCCGCCGATCGAAATACCCATGCCCAGACCGCGTTCGTGCGGGGGCAGCCAATCGGCGACGGTCCGGTTGAAGTTCGGGAGAGCGGCGGCCTCTCCCACGCCGATCAGAAACCTCATCAGGACGAGAGAGCCCAGGACACCGAGCCACGCCGCGGTCGGCAAGGTCCCCGCAACGGCAGTCAACGCGGTAAAGACCGACCACCAAATAACT
>VBOG01000010.1 GCA_005877815.1 Nitrospirota bacterium | reverse complement strand
GAAACATCGCGACATTCTCCGGGCACTGGAGACCGGTTCTCAGATGTCCAGACTGTGTGGCGGAGAGGGTGGGATTTGAACCCACGATACAGTTTCCCGTATACGGCATTTCCAATGCCGCGCCTTCGGCCACTCGGCCACCTCTCCTAGTTCCAATCAAGGTTTTATCCCGTCGCGCATTATCCTAAGCGCTCCGGGTCGAGCAAGCTCGGTATGGCGGAGAGGGTGGGATTTGAACCCACGGTCCCCTTGCGAGGACAACGGTTTTCGAGACCGTCCGAATCGGCCACTCTCGCACCTCTCCATTTCACCCGTCCACCCCTCGCCCGCCAAGACGGGCTCTTTTCCCGGGGATTGGTTCAACCGTCACTTCCAATGCACTGTTTTTCTCTCTTAGCCCTTTGAAGAACTGCTGCAGCAATTCGCGGCTCTCTTGCTCCAACACGCCGCCGACGATTTGGACCCGGTGATTCAACCGCTCTTCCGGGATGTTCAACACCGACCCGCAGGCGCCCGCCTTCGGGTCCCACACACCGAACACCACTCGCTCCACCCTCGCGAGAACAACCGCGCCGATGCACATCGCGCAGGGCTCCATCGTCACATATAATGTACTGCCCACGAGTCGCCAACTACTCGACGCGTCGGCCGCCGCCCGGATCGCGATCATTTCGGCATGGGCGGTGGGATCCTGGCGCGATTCCCGCTCGTTATGACCGCGCGCGACAATCAGGCCGCCGGTGACGAGGACCGCGCCGATCGGCACCTCGCCCATGGCCGCCGCAACCTCGGCCTCGTCAAGGGCACTGCGCATATGACACGCGTCGTCTGCTGTGATCAACGTCATTTTTCGCGGTGTCAGGAATTCTGGCTTCAGGAGTTTGACGTGCGATGCTAACATAGGAAACGGAGGGTTGTCATGCGCTTGATCGTGCTCGGTTCCGGCACCAACATGCATCCGAAACGGGCTGCCGCGGGCTACTGGATCGAGACGGACAAGCACCTCCTGTTCGACTTCGGCCCCCGTACCTTGCAGAACCTGGTCAGGCTTGGCCTCGACCGCCATCGTCTAGAGCATCTGTTTTTCAGCCATTACCATGCGGACCATTTCTCCGACTTCATCACCTTCTTTTTCGATGCGGTGATCCATGCCACGTATGTCGCGCCACGGCCGCCGCTCCATATCTACGGGCCGAAAGGGACCAAGCGGTTGTTCGAGGCGATGTTCCACGAATTTCCGACCTTCTCCCCCGCGCCATTCAAGACGTCAGTCACGGAACTGACCGACCAGACGATCCAGCTTGGGAAGACGCGCGTGACGGCAGGCACCGTCGTACACAGCCGCAAATTAGCGTGTCAGGGGTACCGCGTGGAATATGGCGGGCGGACCTGCGTCTATTCGGGGGATGCCGAATACAGCCGCGGGTTGGTGACGTTGTGCGGGCATGCCGATCTCGCGGTCCTCGATTGCTCCTTTCCCCTCGAACATCCAGGGAAAGGCCATATGACGGCGCAGGATTGTGGGCGGGTCGCGCACGAAGCCGGCGTGAAGCGGCTCCTCCTGTCTCACTTTTACCCTGTCGCGGAACAGTATGACGTGAAAAGGCAGGCCGCGGAGAAATTCGATGGGCGGGTGACGATGGCGAAGGACCGGATGCGGATCGATCTGAGGTCCGCGGGCGCTACTCGTCCTTCTCAGGAAGACCTAAGATTTCGATGAATCGGGTCAGCCGGCTGGCCTTGGTCACGTCTTCCACCTTGTTATAGATCGCGATCAGATTCTTCAGCATGCGGATGAGGATCGAGCGGGCCGGCGTCTTCTGCAGGTACCGCTCCTCGAACCCATAGCCGGCTTGCTCCAGGAAACGCGCGCAATCTTTCTGGCTGAGCAACGCCCCGCCGTTGAATGAGTCGATGAACATACGGTAGCGGCCCGTCTCGTATTTCACGAGAAAGTGGCCCGGCATCCCGATGCCGAACACCGGCAGACCCAGGCGCTTCCCGATCAGCAAGTACACCGCGCTCAGACTGATCGGAATCCCCTTCCGGCGGTCCAGCACCTTGTTGAGGTAGCTGTCCTCCACTTCATAATACTGTTCGGTATTCCCGGAAAACCCCTGCTCGACGAACAGGTACCGGTTCATGGTCTTCACGACCTCTTCGGCCGACGCCTTACGCCCCAGCCGCTCGCGCACCTCCTCGGCCATCGAATCCAGAAAGCGGCCGTAGGGAGAAAGGTCCATGTCATGGTAGGCGTACTGGGCGATGAGGAACGCCCCCGCCTCGAGGTCTAGGTTCTCATCGTCGCAGCTCGAGAGCGCGTGAAATTCGGCCTCGAGCCGTTGACCATGAATGTCGTCCAACACCCAGCGGATCCGCGCGGCCATCTCCGGCTGCTCGATTTCCGCCTCCCGCAGCATCGGCACCGCGCGGTCGCCGATCTCCACGAGCCTCCCGGCGATCGTGTGCGCGACGCGCTGATCCTCATCCGACAGCAGCCGAATGAGCGCTCTGATTTGGGGTTCCGGCAGCATCTGCCGCATCTTAACAAACGATTTGGAGGGGGTTCAATACGCCGGAAGGCTATCTAGGCGAGCTTTTTCAAGTCGCCATCCGCGGGTAGACCGGCCTGTGCCCTGGCCCATTAATGGCCTTTCTAATCTAAGGATGCTTGAGAAGCAGAACCAAGAACCAGGTGGTTGCAAAAATGAATGGAGAGAAGAGCAAGTACCACCGTGAAGGAATGCAACCGAATGCCCGTAGCACCCCGGCAGCTTGTTGACGATACTCCGCTGTTTCAAGAATTGAAAACCTGAGATCATCAGGATGGCGCTTTCGAAGCTCATCTAGCTTCATCTGCCAAGACTCCTGAAACAGAGCGGTCCTCCCTATCGAAAATGTCCAGATCAGATTGAAGACGCCTCCGGCAAGGTAGACGAACCACTGTTTCTGAGTAAAACCACCCCCGGAGACATTGATTGCCGAGACTAGCAGTCCGTTGACAACCAAAAGCACCTGCAGTTTGGTTGTCTTGATCGGATTCTCTTTCGACCACAGATCAAGAAGGATTTTGTAAATTTCAAAATCTTTCTCTATCTCATCATCGCTCATCAACCTCTCCCTTGTCTGACCAGCATCGAGGATCCTGGGGCTCGATCATATAGCGCCTGACTTATCGCTGTCCAGACAGCGGAGAGCCGCTAGTCCGCGCCAAACGGGTGAAGCAAAGCGGTGACTGACACATTTTCTTGATCCTCTGAGACGAGTGGGCCTAAAGCCCTACCCCACGAGGACAGGCTAAATGAGATCCTTCGCTGCGTTCAAGGATAACAGCCCGATAAGGAATTCGAGGAAGGAAGGCTATCCGAGCGTTTTTTGGAACGCTTTGGCGGCGCCGTAGAGACAGACCGCGTCGAAGACCACCATCACGACCACGACGATCGCAATGCTGGGAAGGGCGGCAGTCCAGCCGGTGAGGATCAAGGGACGGACGGCGTCAATGGCCCACGTCATGGGATTCAGGCGTGCCAGCCACGACATCCACCACGGCATCGCCGTCAATGGAACCAAGGCGGTGCTGAGGAAGATCATCGGCAGCGACAGGAACCCGAGCATCGAGAAGAAGTCGCCGTGACTCTTCACCGAGAAGGCCAGGGCCATCGAAATCGCGGTGAGGCCGATGCCGAACAAGAGCCCGATCCCGATGATCACCACCACGCCGCCGATGCCGGTCACCGGATGGACGCCGAACAGGTATGCCACGCCGAGAATGACCAATACTTGCAGCGATGTGATCGTCATCACGAAGATGAACCGGCTGATGATGACCGACGTCCGCGAGATCGGCGTGGACATCAAGCGCTCGAGAAACCCGTTTTCCTTGTCGAACAGCAGATCCACCCCGCCGGCCAGGCCATTGTTCAAGATCGTCATAACGACCACCCCGGCCGCAAGGAACGCGATATAGCTCGGCGCCTGCACCACCTGCGTGTCCGTGGCCCGCTGGAAGAGGTTGCCGAAGAAGATCAGCCAGAAGACCATCGGCTGGAACAACGTGAACAACATGCTGAACTTTTCGCGGCTCAAGCGCTTCACCCACCGCATCGTCAGCGCCCCGACCTCTTGTGCGTAGTCCTGCATCATTCGTCCTTGATCTTCCGGCCGGTGTAGGCTAGGAACACGTCATCGAGGCGCGGTCGGTGATACTCGACAAACTCAAGGCGGCAGCCCTGCGCGGTCACGGCGCTCAGGATGGCGGGCAATGACGATTCCGGCGAGGCGACGCGGATATCGAGGACATTCTGCTTCGTGCTGACGGCCCTCACGCCCGCTTGTCCTTTGATCGCCTGGGACAATCCTTCCACCTTCGCAAGATCGGCCGGCGACAAGGTCAGCGAGACCACATCGCCGCCGAGGCCGGCCTTCAATTCGCTCGGCGAGCCCATCGCCTTGACTCGTCCGGCGTCGATGATCGCAATGCGGTCACACAGTTGGTCGGCTTCATCCAGATAGTTCGTGGTCAGCAAAATCGTGATGCCGCGCGCCTTCAGCTCGCGGATGTGGTCCCAGATCTTCAGGCGGCTTTCGACATCGAGCCCCAACGTCGGCTCGTCCATGAACAGGACTTTCGGCGAGGGAATCAGGCCGCAGGCGATGTCCAGCTTGCGCTTCATGCCGCCGGAGTAGTTGCGCGCCACTTCGTCCGCTTTGTGGGCAAGGCCGACCAGGCTCAGGACCTCATCAATACGAGCGGCGGCGTGAGCCTTCGGAAGATGGTAGAGGGCGGCCAGGAGTTCGAGATGCTCGCGGCCGGTCAGGAACCGATCGATGGCGCGCTCCTGCGGCACGTAGCCGATCAGCTGCCGGACCTGCGTGGGCTGCTCCACGACGTCCAGCCCGAGCACGCGCGCGTGACCGCCCGACGGCCGCAGCACGGTGATGAGAATACGAAGCGTGGTGGTTTTGCCCGCGCCGTTCGGGCCGAGCAGTCCGAACACCTCACCGGCACCGACCTGAAAGCTGATGTCCTCGGCGGCGGTCGTCCCGCCGGGATAGACTTTCGACAGACCGGCGGCTTCGATGGCGGGCGCGATGGCCGGGCCGCTCACTGTTACCCCCATCCGATATGATCGTTCCGCTCGTAGAGCTTGAATTGCAGGAGGTCGAGGAGCCGGCGGGTCTGTTGCACGAGCGTCTCGGATTCCAGCAGAAATTGTTTTTCCAACGGCGTGAAGTCCACCGCAAAAGACAGGTTTTGCACCAGGACTTCGTCATGGAGCGGCT
>VBOG01000081.1 GCA_005877815.1 Nitrospirota bacterium | reverse complement strand
GTCCCTTAGTGATGTTTGTGGGCGCGATGGATTGGGAGCCGAACGTCGATGCGGTGGAACACTTCTGTCGCGAAATTTGGCCTTTGGTTCAAGCCGGAGCTCCGGCAGCGCGCTTTCGCATCGTCGGCCGGAATCCAGATCGCCGAGTTCGGAGATTGATCTCGAGTTCGGTAGAGGTTACCGGATTGGTTCCTTCGGTCTTAGATCACTTACGGCAAGCCGCCGTTGTTGTGGTGCCGCTGCGCATCGGGGGCGGTACACGTTTGAAGATCTACGAGGCAATGGCCGTAGGCAAGGCGGTTATTTCCACCTCCGTAGGGGCTGAGGGCCTCGACGTACATCCCGGTCACGACGTGATTCTCGCCGATGATCCCGGTGCTTTCGCCCGTGCTATCGTGATGCTTCTGGGTGATCTCGACCTTCGGCGTCGGTATGAGCTCGCCGCCGCCGAACTAGCAGCCCAGTATGACTGGTCGGCGATCGGCGATAGATTTGCTGAAGTCCTGGGAACCCTGGTCGGCGCTTTACCCTCAGCGGCCAGGTATGTTCCAGCCATCGAGGCGTGAGTGCGGCCGTCCGTAAGCCTCGAGGGGGATCGAGTAACCCCTACCCTAGATCAGGCAGCTCGATTGAAACAATTGAACAAGCCAGACGCAACCAACGCGAACGAGACGTCAGGCGGCGAGGAACTTGTTCCTGGCGTCTTTCTGATGGCTAACAGTCTTGAAACGGGCGGCGGCGAGCGCCAGTTTGCAGCTCTCGCCCGGTCTTTAGACCCAGCCGCCTTTCGTCTGTACTTAGGCTGTATCCAGCAAAGAGGCCCCTTTCTGGACAGCCTCGGCGAGGTGGCCCAATTCCGGCTGGGCGGAAGCTTGTATGGCTTGCGCTCGCTACGAGCACGCTTCCGACTCGCCCGCCATCTGCGCCGCTGCGGCGTTGCCATAGCTCACGCCTTCGATTTCTATACGAATCTCACGCTGATTCCCGCGGCGCGAATAGCGCGAGTCCGGGTCGTGATTGGCAGCCAGCGACAGCTTGGGGACCTCCTCAGCCGGGCGCAGTCCTGTGCACAGGCGGCCATATTTCGATGCTGTGACAGCGTGGTGTGCAACTCACTTGCGGCTGCGAATCGTTTGGTCGAACAAGGCTTACCAAAGCAACAGGTAGTTGTGATCGGCAATGGTCTTCCGCCAGCCGCCTTCGTGGAAGCCCAACCTGCACTGCCTCGCCGACCTGGGCTGAGTCGGGTGGGCATGATCGCACGGATGAACGCCCGGTATAAGAACCACCGAGCCTTCCTGCACGCCGCAGCCCGTATTCGCGGCAGCTTTCCAACTCTGGAGTTCGTGGTCGTGGGCGACGGCCCCCTGCGCCCCGAACTCGAGCGTGAAGCAGAAAGCCTAGGGCTGGGCCATCAGGTTCACTTTCTGGGCGACCGGCGCGACATTCCTGCTGTATTGGCCTCGCTGGATATTTCCGTGCTGCCCTCTGCATCGGAAAGCCTGTCGAATGTCATCCTCGAATCCATGGCCGCCGGAGTTGCGGTGGTGGCGAGCCGCGTGGGGGGCAATCCCGAACTGGTAGCGGAGGATAGAGGGGTACTAATTGCGCCAGATGATAGTGAGGCTTTGGCCAGCGCTATTGAATGCCTCTTGCAGGACGCAAAACTGCGCCTAAAGCTTAGCCGGAATGCCAAGCAATTCGTGGCGACGAACTTCAGCCTGGAAAAAAGTCGGAAGTGCTATGAGGAGCTCTACGCCAAGCTGCTGGCGAAAAAAGGGTGGCTAGTTAGCCGTGGATAATCTGTCTGTGTCCGGCCAATGATCCATCCATAAAAGACTTGAGTAATTACCGTAATGATCGAAGAACTGTCATACTGGTTGTGTGGATTCTATTCGTCTCGTCGAAGGCCGGCGGGCGCATAAGATCTCGCTCAGCAAGAAGCTTGCGTAGGGGGAACTAAGGCGTGAGTTTATCGATCAGCATTTTTGGTCTAGGTTACGTTGGCTCGGTGACGGCTGCATGCTTTGCCTCTATGGGGCATCGAGTTACGGGAGTAGATGTCAACCCTGCCAAGGTAGAGCTGGTCGAGTCCGGGCGCAGCCCGATCATTGAAGCGCGTATGGGCGAACTAGTAGCTGAGGGGCGTCAGACGTGCCGGCTGCACGCCACGACGGATTGGAACGCAGCGGTTCGTGATTCCGAGATTTCGTTCGTCTGTGTGGGCACGCCAAGCCTTCGCAGCGGCAAACTGGATCTTAGCCATGTCAAGCACGTTGCCCGCGAAATCGGCACTGCTCTACGTGAGAAGAGGTCTCACCATGTGGTCGTTCTGCGCAGCACCATTCTTCCCGGTACCACTGAGTCTGTGGTCATCCCCATCTTAGAGAGCGCCAGCGGCCGCCGTACCGGTGCGGACTTTACGATCTGCTACAACCCCGAGTTCATGCGCGAGGGAAGCGCGGTTGCTGACTTCTTTCAGCCACCCTACACCGTTCTTGGGGCGCAAGAACCCCATGGTTTGGCTCCACTCCGCGAACTTTACAAAGAAGTGGGTGGCGTCGTCTTCGAAACTCGGGTTGCCGTGGCGGCACTCTCTGCAAGCATCTAGGCATTGACACAGAGGCGGTAACCAAGATTTTCACCTCAGACACAAAGCTCAACATCTCACCCGCTTACCTATCGCCGGGCTTCGCCTTCGGCGGGTCGTGTCTACCAAAAGACCTGCGCGCCCTTGCGTATCGCGCCAAGGAACTCGACTTGAGCCTGCCGTTGCTTGAGTCCATCGTGGCAAGCAATGCGGAACACGTGGATCGTGCGGTGGATGCAGTGTCACGGATGAACAAGAAGAAAATTTCGGTGTTGGGCTTGAGCTTCAAAGCCGGAACCGATGACTTGAGGGAGAGTCCGCAAGTTCAATTGATCAAGCGGCTCCTGGGAGAGGGGTGTCAGATCCGGGTTTGGGATCAAGATGTCTCTCTAGGGCGTCTTGCAGGTTCCAATCGGCAGTACATCGAAGAAGTCATCCCACACATTGGCTCAATGCTTTCCGCTGACCTTGCGCAGGTAGTCCGAACCGCGGAGGTCGTAATCATCGGTACAAAGTCGGTGGATGGGAAGCAACCAAGTCGTCATGGACCTCATTAATTTGGATTCCTCGCGCCGCCCCGAGAGTCCGGCCTCTTATCAAGGAATCTGCTGGTAAGCCTTAGCCATGAAGGCACCGATTTTCATCGTGGGTTGTCCGCGTTCAGGCACAAGTTTCCTGTACCACCTGCTGCTTTCCGCGGGCGGCTTCGCGGAGTTTCATACTCAGATGAACGTATTCGACGTTCTTGAGCCCATATACGGGGATCTGAGTGCGCTGAAGAACAAGAAAAAGATGATGAAGGAGTGGCTCCAGAGCAAGGCGTTCCGGATTTCAGGTTTGCAGGCGGAGGAAATCGAAGCCAAGGTCTTGGCGGAGTGCTCGGGCGCCAGCGATTTCCTGCGAATCGTGATGGACGCCGTTGCGGGCAATCAGGGCGCGGATCGCTGGATTGATTCGACGCCTACCAACATCCCGCACATGCTCCGGATCAAGAGGGATTTTCCCGAAGCGCGCTTCGTACACATAATCCGTGACGCCCGCGATGTTGCGTTATCCCTAGATAAGCGGGGCTGGAGTCGGCCGCTTCCCTGGGATAAAGAAAAGGGGCTGCTGGCCGCCGGACTCTACTGGGAGTGGATTGTTCGCAAAGGCAGAAAATACGGCTCGATGGTAGGACCTCATTACATGGAAGTGCGTTATGAAGAGCTCGTCAGCAATGCGCGACAAAGTTTGGCAGCGCTGAGTAACTTCATTCAGCACGACCTGGATTACGGTCGCATTCAGCGCGCCAGCGTCGGTTCCGTCAAGAATCCGCTCACCTCATTTAAGGAGGAGCTGACAGAGGAGCGGTTTACGCCCGTCGGCCGCTGGAGAGAGAAATTTCCGCCGGTTGAGTTGTTGCGATTCGAGAGCCTCGTAGGGAATTACTTGCAGGAATTGGGATACTCTTTATCGAGTGCTGAAGCAGCGATGCACCAATCGCTGGCCGCGAAGGGGATGCGGCTCGCCTACGGCCTCTACTATGAGACCAAGCAGTGGGCGAAGGTGAATACCCCGCTCTCGCGGATGATGGTGAATTATTCGGCGGTCTTGATCGACAAGTAAGCTTGCCTTTCTTGTGGATTGAAATGCCTGTGAAGCAGATCTCAACTCTTCTTGAGAGCTTCAATGAAATGTAAAATTATCGACCTTGAAACGGTGGACTACTCGTGAGTGGCTCCAGTTCGTGAGTGAGACCCAGAATGCCATGCCTGTTTTGGCCGAGTTGCGAGAGGGTGGAGAGGTCGTGGGCTACTTTTCGGGGTTAACCTTCACACGACTTGGCATAAAAGTCCTAGGCAGTTCCTTTCCCGGTTGGACTACGCCTTATATGGGCTTCAATCTGTTGCCGGGGACCTCTCGTGGAGTAGCTCTCGCGGCGTTGGAACACATGGCTTGGAACGACCTCACTTGCTTGCACCTGGAAGTCTCCGATCCCTATTTCTCAGTCGAGGACGGGCAGGCGCTCGGATTTACTTGTGAGTTCTACACTTCCCTCCGCACTGATTTGAGGAAATCGGAAGAAGAGATTTTCAAAAGCATGGACAGCGCGTGCCGTCGCTGCATTCGGAAGGCAGAGAAGAGCGGGGTCATGATCGAAGAGGCTCACGACCTCACCTTTGCGGACGAATATTACGAGCAACTTAAGGATGTGTTTGCCAGGCAAGGACTGGTCCCCACGTATAAGTTGGGGCGCGTTCGGGCGCTGGTCAAGTATCTGGAGCCTACTGGGCGGCTTTTATTGTTGCGAGCGCGAGATCCACGAGGAAAGTGCATTGCGACTGGAATTTTCCCTGGCTTCAACCAAATTGCCG
>VBOG01000082.1 GCA_005877815.1 Nitrospirota bacterium | reverse complement strand
TTCGCACCGTGTTCATGACGAGCCAGATACCGCCCTCCACATCCGACATTTTAAAGCTGCGACCGCGATGCAGAATCGCCGCCGAGGACGCCAATCGTTTCAGGTCGTCGGTCAGCTTCGGGCTGATGATCGTCACCTTCGCGCCGGCCTCTAACAGCCGATTCGCCTTGTCGGCCGCCTCTTCGCCGCCGCCCACGACCAGGCATGGCCTATCTTTCACATCGAGATTGATCTGAAATCCAAACTTCATCGGATCCTCCTGGCATGGCAGTTATCGATCAGTATGTACGCGCTTGGAGAGGCGCGTGATCTTACCGTACTGCAAAAGGAGAGGTAAAGAGTTGTGCCTCCTCGAGCCGCTTCGCTATAATCCCCGAACTATGAGAAAATTTTCCGCGCCTCTCATTTTCATCGGGATCGTGCTGCTTGCGGCACTCGCGGCCTGGCAAGGGGTGCTGCACGGCGGGAAGGAAGCCGGAACGATTTCCGGGACGGTCACCATCGACCCCACGCTGGCGTCCAAAGTTCAGACCACCGATGTCCTCTTCGTCATCGTCCGCCGGCCGGGGGGCGCGCCGAGGCCGCTTGCGGCGGTGCGGATCGAGCACCCAAAATTTCCGGTGTCGTTTGACGCCGATGTGATGGTGCAAGGGTCCGAGCTCAGAGGCATGGTCGCCGTCGTCGCCAGGCTCGATAAGGACGGCAGCGCAGGACCGGCCCAGCCGGGAGACATTGAAGGGGAATTTGCGAAGAACCCGACGATGGTCGGCGCCAAAAACGTGGAGATCGTCCTGAATAAAGTGAAGTGATTAGAACGCGACCAGTTTAACGCTGGCTCGCCCTAGAGCTCGCAGCTACAGAAGCCGCAGGCGCCTAGTTCCGTAGCCGAGCGGTCTTGGCCGCGAGGCGTTCTACGGTTCGGGAATATCCGAATCCAACTCCATGTTCCAGTAGAGATAGTCCCGCCAGCTCTCCGGAGTATTCCTCACGCCGATCGTGATCGTCACCACCATGTTCCACTTCGGCTTGACGGGCTTCTTCATGAGATGCATGTGGGCTTCTTCGGGAGAGCGCCCGCTCTTGCGGTTATTGCAGGCCCAGCAGGCGGTGACGATGTTCTCCCACGTCTTCTTGCCGCCTCTTGCGATCGGCACGACATGATCGAAGGTCAAATCTTCTGTGCGGTACTTCCGCCGGCAGTACTGACATTTGTACCCATCGCGGGTGAAGATATTGATCCTGGAAAACTTGACGGAGCGATGGGCATCACGGATTTTGACAATTTTCAGAAGACGCATCACGGAAGGAAGCTTGAAGGAAATCGAGACGCCGTGAATCTCGCGATCGTAGACCTCGAGCACCTCCACCTTGCCTTGCCAGAGCAACGTGACGGCCTTCTGCCAGTTCAAGACTCTCAGCGGCTCGTATGTGGCATTCAAAAGCAGGGTCAACTCCATACATGCCCTTTCTTAATTCGTGTGGTCTCCCTGTGTAAATGCACCAAGATATCGGCGCATTTTTATAACATATGCTCGGATTGAAATCCAGTCTTCCCGATCCTGTGGGACGCCGCGGCAATCTTGAAGTTCCGAGAGCCGGCAGATACAATCCGGCATATGCCGAATTTCATCCATGTCGCGAATATCTCCGACATTCCTCCCGGAACAGCCAAAGTCGTGGACGTGCAAAATGTCGGGGTGGCCCTCTTTAATCTTGAAGGAACGATCTACGCCATCGACAATATGTGTCAACACGCCGGAGGTCCTCTCGGCGAAGGCACCATCAAAGGCGATATCGTCGTCTGCCCCTGGCACGGCTATCGCTATCATATTAAGACCGGCAAGTATCTGAAGAACCCCGACATGAGCGTCGCCTGCTATCAGGTCAAAGTCGAGGACGGGAAAATCGCCGTCTCGGTGTCGCCGTGACGCGACTCTTCTCGGTCGTCGCACTATGCGGCGTCCTGGCCTTTTCAATGAGTGCTTACGCCGGGAGTGCTCCCGCCGCTCCATCCGGCAAATCTCCCGGCAAGGACATTCCGGACCTGGGCAATATGCATATTCAGCGACTGGGCGATCCACACGCGCCTTATAACAGCGAGCCCCCGACCTCCGGACCGCACATGCCCGGCATTGCGCCCTGGGGCGCCTATGATCAAGTCATTCCCAAAGAATATCTTGTCCACAACCTCGAGGACGGCGGGGTCGTCATTTATTACCAGTGCCCCAAAGGATGCCCCGACCTCATCAAAAAGCTTGAAGGCGTCTTGCTGAAATACAAGAAGCGCGCGGAGACCGACAAAAAATATATCCATCTGGTCCTCGCGCCGTACCCCGACATGGACAACCGCATTGCCCTTACCGCCTGGACCCGACTGGATAAGTTCAACGACTTCGATGAGGCCCGCATCGATCAGTTCATTGAAGCCTACATCGGCATCGACCATCACAAAAAAGAAGGCGCAAAGTAGCTCAGTTTCTGGCGCGGGTGAGCGCAGTATCGTGGAGCCGCATCTTCCGCGGCCCATTCCACCCGCCCACACCACCCTCCGCCAAGCGAATGCGAATTGCCTGTTATGCCCGCCACGGCATTCGCGAAGCGGCCTGCGATGGACGAGCACGTCCGGCTGCACAATGACAGGACCCGCGAAAGAGCAACGGATTCCCCGTGACTCGACGGCAGGGCCCGCGAACGAATCTTTTAAGGCATGAGTTCGGCGGCGGGCCGCGAGAGCGGCACGATCTCGCGCGTCGGCAGCCTCACGAGCCAGAGATACTGCCATTCAAACCACCGATCCGACTGGTCTGCCGGAAGGCGGA
>VBOG01000080.1 GCA_005877815.1 Nitrospirota bacterium | reverse complement strand
CCCCTCTTTCTTGCCGAGCGCCTGTTTCAGCGCATCGCCGAGCACGATCCCGATGTCCTCCACGGTATGGTGGTCGTCAATATGCGTGTCCCCTGCAGCGTCGATCTTCAGATCCAAGAAGGCGTGCTTCGCCAGGAGATCCAACATGTGATCCAGAAAGGGAATGGGGGTCTTGATCCTGCGGCGGCCCGTGCCATCCAACGCCAACGCGATCTTGATCCGGCTCTCGGACGTGTTCCGCTCGACCGAGACCCGTCGGGACCCTCGATCTGACGCAGTCTTACTCCCCCCGTTCGACTGACGCTCGTTCTTCGCGGTCTTCATTTCAGACGCACTTCCACGGATTGAGCATGGGCATCGAATCCCTCCATCTGGGCCAGCCGCAGGATATGATCCTTCGCCTTGAAGAGATCGTCCTTGGTGTAGGACACGATGTTGGACTTTCGCACGTAGGCGTCCAGAGACAGGGCCGAGTGAAATCTTGCCGTGCCGCCCGTGGGCAGAATGTGGTTCGGCCCCGCGACGTAATCCGCGACCGCCGGTGCGGTATAGCGGCCGATGAAGAGCGCGCCGGCATGACGCACCTTCTCGATATACTCGAAAGGATTCTCCACGGAGAGCGATAAATGCTCGGGTGCGATCTCGTTCGCCAACGCAATGCCGTCGTCGACCGTGGGCACCACAAACGCCATGGCGTTCCGCTGGATTGAGCGCGCCGCCACTTTCTTGCGCCCCAGGAATTTTAATTGCTCCTGGACGCGACGAACCGCTTCCTTCGCCAATGGGGCCGACGTCGTGACCAGCCATACCGAGGCGTTTTCATCATGTTCCGCCTCACACAGAAGGTCTGCGGCGACATGTGACGGATTGGCGTGCGCATCCGCCAGGACGAGCAACTCGCTGGGCCCGGCGATCATGTCGATGTCAACAAGACCGTACATCAACCGTTTTGCCGTGGCGACGTAGATATTGCCGGGTCCGATAATCTTATCAACCCGAGGGATGCTCTTCGTCCCGTACGTCATCGCCCCGATCGCCTGCACGCCTCCGATCCGGTACACTTCGTCCACGCCGGCAATGTCGGCGGCCACCAGCAAATACGGGCTGAGTTCCCCCTTCGTAGCCGGCGTGCACATCACCACACGTTTGACGCCGGCCACTTTCGCCGGAATCGCACTCATGAGAACCGAGGATGGATAGACCGCCTTGCCGCCGGGAACGTACAGGCCCACCGAGTCGAGGGGAAGAATCGCCTGACCGAGGGTGATCGTGCCGTCCTGGTACATCCACGTCCGTGCCCGCGGCTTCTCGCGCTCGTGAAAGGCCATGATGCGATGCGCGGCATAACGCAAGGCGTCTCCGTCTTCCTTGCGGATCTTGTAATACGCCTCACGGACCTGCTCCGGGCTGATACGGAATTCCCCGGGCTTGATGCGGACCTTATCGAACTTCTTGGTGTAGCGGCTGACCGCGGTGTCTCCTCCTCGCTCCACGGATTTGAGAATCGTCCTGACGGCGGATTCGATCTTGCCACCATGGAAGTTGGTGCGCGACACGACCTTCTTGACCGCTGCCTTGAATGCCCGATCTGATGCCGCGATGACTCTCATGCCCGCCCTCCCTCAAGACCCGCCCGCAACGCCTCGATCAAATCGTTCACCCGCCGGTACTTCAATTTGAGACTCGCCCGATTCACGATGAGCCGGGCTGTGGATTCCGCGATGACTTCCACCACCGCGAGATGGTGGGCACGAAGCGTCTTGCTCGTGGACACGAGGTCCACGATACAGTCCGCCAGACCCACGAGCGGTGCAAGCTCAATCGATCCGTACAGCTTTACTTCGTCGCCACACGCAACTTCGTCGCATGACGCCCGCGCGCCAGGCTCATCAAATTCGGGGACGGGCGTTTGGCGCTGCCGACCGCAGTCCGGCGCGTCTCGCGGGCAGATCCGTCCGGCGCGGCGACGGCAAGCCGGCAACCGCCGAATCCCAAATCTAAGGGCTCGTACACATCCGTCGTCTGCTCCATCAGCACGTCAGCGCCAACGATGCCCGCGTCAACCGCACCGTGCTCGACATAGGTGGGAACGTCGCTCGGTCGGATGATCATGATGGTGGTTCGGCCGGGCGGATGTTCGAACACCAGACGGCGGCCTTCGGACAGCGTCTTCTTAGGAATCAATCCGACCCGATAAAACAGATCGAGACTGGGCTCAAGCAGCTTCCCTTTTGAAAGCGCAATCGTCAATCGATCCCTGGCGGCGCCGTTCATGCCGCCTCCTTGACACGGCGTATTTTCGCGCCCAGGCCGGACAGCTTCTCTTCCAGACGTTCATACCCGCGATCCAGATGGTAGACCCGGCCGATGCGTGTCTCTCCTTCTGCGGCCAGTCCTGCCACCACCAGGCACGCGCTGGCCCGAAGATCAGATGCCATGACCGGCGCACCGCTCAATCGCTCGTTGCCCGTCACGACGGCATGGTTGCCTTCGATGCTGATATCGGCTCCCATGCGCTGCAGTTCGAGCACGTGAATGAACCGGCTTTCGAAGACGGATTCCGTGATGACGCTCGGACCGTCAGCGAGCGTCATCAAAGCCATCATCTGCGCTTGCATGTCGGTCGGAAATCCCGGATAAGGCAGCGTTTTAACGTCAACCGCTTTCAACCGCGCATCGCTACGGATCCGCACGGATTCCTTTTCGACCGTCAGAACAGCTCCCGCCTCACGAAGCTTGGCGAGCAACGCCTCACAGTGATCGGGGCGGCAACGCTCGATCTGCACATCGCCACGCGTAATGGCGCCGGCGATCAAATACGTGCCGGTTTCAATCCGGTCCGGGACGATTTCGTGATCGCCGCCGTGCAGTGCCGTGACCCCTTCAATCGTGATCACGTCGGTCCCGGCGCCCGAGATACGCGCACCTCGTTTGTTCAGGAACTGAGCGAGGTCTGCGACTTCAGGTTCCCTTGCGGCATTCTCAAGCACCGTCGTGCCGTCGGCGAGACAGGCCGCCATCATAATGTTCTCCGTGCCGGTGACCGTCTGGAGATCGAAACAAATTCTCGCGCCTTTGAGCCTGCCGTTAACGCGAGCCTGGACATTGCCATGTTCGATGGACACTTCGGCGCCCATCTGCTGCAGCGCGGCCAGATGCAGATTGATGGGCCGCGCACCGATCGCGCAGCCACCCGGCAGAGAGACGAGCGCTTCGCCACAGCGGGCCAGAAGCGGCCCGAGCACCAGCACGGAAGCGCGCATCGTCTTCACGAGTTCATACGGAGCGGCGAATGATTGCGCTTCCTTTACAGACACGGTAAAGCGGTCTTCTTGAATGTCGACCGCCGCTCCAAGATGCGTGAGGAGCTTGGACATGGTGAAGACATCCATGACGCGAGGAACGTTCGTCAGCGTGAAGGTGCCTTGGTTGAGCAATGTCGAAGCCAGGATCGGTAGGGCGGAGTTCTTGGCGCCGCTGATCCGCACTACGCCATCCAACCGCCGCTCGCCCTGGATGAGGATGCTGTCCATCAGGCGCGCCTTGCGACGAGAATGCGTTCGATGCCGGCGGCATCCTTCCGGCACAGAACCGAGGACCAGTCCTCTGTCGAGGCCGCCATGTTCTTCACGATCTGCGCCTGCAAATATCCGAGCTCGAGGATCAAATGCCCGCCGTGCCGTAGCCGGGAAGGCGTATCGGCCAGTAGTCGGCGATAGTACGCCAGACCATCCTCACCCCCGTTTAACGCCTGGCGAGGTTCGTAACGGGAGACTTCCGGCTGCAGCCTATCTATTTCCTCGGATGGAATGTACGGAGGATTGCAGACGATCGCATGAAACGCGCCACGAGCAAACGCGCCCAGAAGATCGGCTTGGAAAAACCGCACCCGAGAGCAAACCCCCGCAGAAATCGCATTCGCCCGTGCCACTCCCAGTGCCGGCCGCGAAATATCCGTAGCTGCCACCGTTGATCGTGGACATTCCTTGGCGATCGAGATGGCGACACATCCAGAACCGGTGCCGACGTCTGCAACGACAGGGTTCCGAACATCGAGAAGGGATTGCAGCGCCTCTTCGACCAGGAGCTCGGTCTCCGGCCGCGGGATCAAGACATCGGGCGTGACGGCGATTTCGAGGCTTCGAAACTCCTGCGTGCCGAGGACGTATTGGAGCGGTTCCCGCCTTGCGCGCCGATTGACCATCTCCATCGCGCGCTCCAGTTCTGAAGGCGGAACGTGCTGATCCCCGTCAAGAGTTAAGGCATGCCGTTTCACAGGGAGCGCTGCGATCAGCAGCCAATCAGACTCCTGCTGGGGGTTCTCGATCCCAGCCTCCGTCAGGATGAGGCAGGCTTGCTCGCGCAATGCCCGGAGCGACAACAGGGGCGCTTCAGGCGGCGCGACCATGGTCAGTCCGACTCCGTCTGGTCAGCGGCAAGCAGCGCTTTGATGATTTCATCCATGTCGCCTTGAAGCACCTGGTCCAACCGGTGCAAGCTAAGCCCCACGCGATGGTCCGTCACACGGTTCTGGGGAAAGTTATAGGTGCGGATTTTCTCGCTCCGCTCGCCGGTGCCCACTTGTGATTTGCGTTGCTGGGCGATTTCGCTCTCCTGCTTCTCCTTTTCCGCCTCCACAATCCGGGCGCGCAGGTTCCGCATCGCCTTGTTCCGGTTCTTGAGCTGGGACCGCTCATCCTGACAGCTCACGACTACACCCGTGGGAATGTGAGTGATCCGCACAGCCGAATACGTCGTGTTGACGCTCTGGCCTCCGGCCCCTGACGAACAAAACGTATCTATCTTGAGGTCCTTCGGGTCGATCTGGACGTCCACTTCCTCCACTTCCGGCATCACCGCAACGGTCACGGTCGACGTGTGAATCCGGCCGGATGCCTCGGTAGCGGGCACCCGCTGTACGCGATGGACACCGCTCTCATGCTTGAACCGGCTGTACGCGCCCTTGCCTTCGACGAGAAGCACCGCTTCCTTGACGCCTCCGATTTCGGTGATGTTTGAGTCTATGACCTCGATTCGCCACCGACGGCGTTCCGCATACCGGGTGTACATGCGCACTAACTCGACGGCGAAAAGTCCCGCCTCATCGCCGCCTGTGCCGGCCCGGACTTCTATAAAGGTATTTTTCTCGTCTCGAGGGTCTTTGTGGGTCAAGAGCGCCTTCGCCCGCGACTCCAGTTCGGCGCGCCTCCCCTGAAGCTGCTTCAACTCGTTGCGGGCAAGGTCCCTGACTTCGGGATGAGGGTCTTCGCGCAGATCCTCGGTCTCCGCAATCTGCTTCAGCAATGCGGAGAACTCGTGATAGAGCTCTCCCTGCGCGATGAGTTCCGCACGCTCTTTATTTAACCGTTGGATCTCGGAAGTCTGTCCCAGCACGGAAGGGTCGGACAACAGGCGGTTGATTTCATCCACCCGCTGGGCGGCGGCTTCCAACTTGACCAGCACCGGAGACTCTTTCACCGCCGTCATGGGCTTCTCCACGGATGCGCCCTGTGCTCAATGTTAAGCCGGTTTGGCGCTCTTCTCGGATTTTTTCTTGCTCACGTATTTCTTCTTGAACCGTTCCACACGCCCTTCAGTATCCACGATCTTTTGCGTGCCGGTGAAGAATGGGTGGCAGTTGGAGCAGATGTCCACCTTGATGTCTCCAACCGTCGACCGGGTCTTCACCTTGTTCCCGCACGCGCAACTGATCACCGCCTCCCGGTATTCGGGATGAATGCCTGATTTCATGACTCACTCCTCTTCTCGCGCAGCACTGCGCCCTGGTCGTTCGAAGACTAACGATTCATTGAGTCCAGAAACTCCTTGTTCGTTTTGGTCCCGCCGATCTTGTCCATGAGGAACTCCATGGCTTCCATGGTCCCCAGCGGGCTGAGCACCTTGCGAAGTATCCACATTTTGTTGAGCCGTTCGCGATCCACCAGCAGCTCTTCCTTGCGGGTGCCGGACGAACCGATCTCGATCGCCGGAAAGACTCGCTTGTCGGCCAGCCGGCGGTCCAGGTGCACTTCCATGTTGCCCGTGCCCTTGAACTCTTCGAAGATCACGTCATCCATGCGACTGCCGGTGTCCACCAGGGCGGTCGCCATGATCGTCAAGCTGCCGCCGTCCTCGATGTTCCGGGCCGCGCCGAAAAACCGCTTCGGCCGCTGCAAGGCATTCGAGTCGAGTCCGCCGGACAGAACCTTGCCGCTGGGAGGCGCGATCGTATTGTAGGCGCGGGCAAGACGCGTGATGCTGTCCAACAGGACCACGACATCCCGCTTATGCTCGACCAACCGCTTCGCCTTCTCGATCACCATCTCTGCAACCTGGGCATGTCGTTGGGCTGGTTCATCGAAGGTCGAGCTAATAACTTCCGCTTTGACCTGACGCTGCCAGTCCGTCACCTCTTCCGGCCGCTCGTCGATGAGCAAAACGATGAGGACGATCTCAGGATGGTTCTTAATGATGGCTCGCGCGATCGCCTGCAACATCATCGTCTTGCCGGTCCGGGGCGCGGCGACGATCAGGCCACGCTGTCCCTTGCCGATCGGCGTGATGAGGTCCATCACCCGAGTGCAATATTCCTGTGGATCGTGCTCGAGGTTGATCCGCTCCTCCGGATAGAGAGGCGTGAGATTGTCAAAGAGAATTTTATCGCGGGCCGCTTCGGGATCTTCGAAGTTGATCTTCTCAACCTTGAGAAGCGCGAAATAGCGCTCGCTTTCCTTTGGAGGCCGGATCTGTCCCGAGACGATGTCTCCGGTTCTGAGATTGAATCTACGGATTTGGGACGGAGAGATATAGATATCGTCGGGGCCGGGAAGGTAGTTGGAGTCCGGGGCCCGCAGAAACCCGAAGCCATCCGGCAGCGTTTCCAGGACACCTTCACCGTAGATCACTCCATTCTTTTCGGTTTGAGCTTGGAGGATTGCGAAGATCAGCTCTTGCTTGCGGAGGTTTGCGGCCCCCTCAATCTTGAGGTCCCTGGCGACCTCATTGAGTTCGGTGATGTTACGCTGCTTTAACTGAGTTAAATACATGACTGTCTCCTTAGGTGCCGTCGTTTGGGACATGAGAGACCCCTTCTCCTTCCTAAGTTAGATGATAAACCGATGCGCATGGACGACTGTGTTCTATAACAACCCACTGAAGGTGCGGAGATCCCACGCGGGCAATAAACTTACTCGTGCATCACGGAGTCATGACCCTTGTCCGGGCGATCTTCAAACGGCTGAGAATTAGACCCGGGGAAGAATCACTGAGGTGGTTGGCGATAGCACACTTCGCTTAATACGCCTATAACATAACTTCGGAAAGCCCGTTTGTCAACACTCTACCCAAGATTTTCACGGGGGGGTGGTCCGTGAAAGACTAGCCCTACTAATTCTCCCCTGAAACGCCCTCCGGCGCAACCCTCCTCTGCCTAGCCGTTTGACGACATCACCCGCGCTTGGCTATGATGGCAAGAATGGATGGACGGACTTTCACGCTCGCCGAAGCGAAGCAACTACTGCCGCACCTCGAGGAACAACTCCTGGCCGTAAAGCTTGAAAAAGAGGTGCTCGTGCGGAGCCATGGAGAGGTAAAGCGAGCCAGCGCCAAGGCGCAGATGAACGGCGGAAGCTTCGCCGGTCCACGCTATATCCGAGCCCTCGAACGCATAAGCGACAGTGTTGAGACTATCCAGGAGATGGGGGTACTGGTGAAGGACCTCGATATCGGCCTATGTGACTTTCCCTATCTGCTGGATGGCCGGGTGATTTACCTCTGTTGGAAATTAGGTGAGCCGGAGATCGGCTACTGGCACGAGATTGAGGACGGCTACACCGGGCGCCGTCCCATCGACACCCTAACCGAAGAGGAAGCGTGATTTTTGCCATTATCGGGTACGACGGAGCCGATGGCCAAGCCAAACGAAAAGTCCACAGACAGGCGCATCTCGATCGCATGGATCCTCTCGATCGTGCCGGAAAAGTTATCCTTGCAGGCCCACTCACCGATGGCGCCGGCAGCCTGATCCTCATCGAGGCCGACTCGCTGGAAGAAGCTCGGGCATTCGCGGCGGACGATCCTTACGTCACAGAGGGTATCTTCGCCCGCTACGAAGTCCACCCCTTCATGCAGGTCTATCCGAAAGCTTGATCATTAAGTTCTATCAAATCTTTCTTTGCCAGGACCCGCTCTGACGGCATGGGCTCACGATAGCTCATTCTCGAATAACAGGCGTACGTCACATAGCAATCCTGAAGACAATACTCCGCAATCTCTTTCCCTTGCCCGGCGCTCCACATGTCGGCCACCTGCTTGCCCGACCCTGATTTCGTTTCGGTATTCAAGACTCTCGCGAGCACATCGAGCTTCACACGTCCCCGCATTTCCCAATTGGACCAGACGGACATGGTATCGAAGACTGGGTCTGTTCTGAATTTTGCAAGGTTGATGTCAAACGGTGGCTTGACTTGATGAACGATACTGCGGTTCTTCAAAAACGGCAGATCGAAACTCAGTCCGTTATGCGTGACGAAAAGCGTGGGACGGACAATTTTCATGCGCTCCCAGAACTGGCGCAACAACTCCTTCTCGTTCGAGCCGTACCATGCCGTGGCTTCCTGCGGTTCCATCGTGTCGGTGAAAAAAAGAGCGCCGATACAGACAATCCGGCAAAAGGTCGGATCAAAGCAGGACTTTTCATACTCGCGGTCCTGCTCCGCCGCGTCTCCAGCGTTCAGGAGATCGTCCGCCGCAAGCAGCCCGACGCCTTTGAGAGCCGCCCACTCCTCTTTTGAATGTTGCACGGTCTCAATGTCCAGAACGATTTTCATTTGGGGTTCGCCTGAAACGGATACGCCTTGCAAAAATCCTGCATCGGACACAACAAACAATACGGGTCTCTGGCGGTGCAGACGGTTGCGCCAAAATCCATCAACGCTTGGTTGAAATCGTAGCCTCGCCCGCGAGGGATGAGGTCCATGGACAAACGCCACAGAGCCTCTGAGTTCCTGCCGTTCTTCCCATTGGGCCGCACCACGAATATGCGGGAGAGCACGCGCCTCACATTCGTGTCCAAGATCGGCGCGTCTTCGTGAAAGGCAAACGAACGGATTGCGCCCGCCGTATAACGGCCGATGCCTTTGAACTCCAGCAGCCTTTCGGGATCTTTCGGGAGAGTTCCGCCATAGCGGGCCACCGATTCACACGCAATGCTGTGCAACTGCAGCGGACGGATATTATAGCCGAGTGGGTACCAGCTCCTTGTCACTTCAGGCAGCGGAGCGCGCGCGAGGTCCTGCATGGTGGGGTACTTGCTCAGCCATTCACGATACTTGGGGAGCACCCGGTCCACCTGCGTCTGTTGAAGCATGATCTCAGAGACCAGAATGTGATAGGCATTGGTGGTCTTCCGCCATGGCAAATCGCGGCCGTGCCGGGCGTACCATTTCAGCAGGAGTCGGCGGAACTTCCGTTTATCGGGCGGCGGTACGGAGATGAGGCCGTCTGGACGAGGCCGAGAACGTCGCTTCTTTTCGTTCAAGACTGGTCGTTGGCGGCAGTGATCAATTCTTTCGGCAGCAGGAATTCAACGTCTTCTTCGATCACGGTCACTTCTTCAACCACCTCGCCTCCGTGCGCCTTCAGATAGTCCACAACTTCCGTCACCAAGACTTCGGGCGCTGAGGCACCGGCGGAAATGCCAACCGCTTTGATGCCTTCAAGCCAGGTCTGATTGATGTCCGTGGTCGAGTCAATGAGGTAAGAAGGGACGCCGCAATGCTCGCCGAGTTCTCGCAGGCGATTGGAGTTGGAGCTGTTGGGTGAGCCGATCACCAAAATGACATCCACCAACTCCGTCAGCTTCTTCACGGCGTTTTGCCGGTTCTGAGTGGCGTAGCAGATGTCTTCCTGGTGCGGCCCCTTAATCGTGGGAAAACGCTTGTGTAATGCGGCCACAATATCCCTGCATTCATCGACGCTCAAGGTGGTCTGCGTGGCATACGAGAGATGCGTCGGATATTCGACCTTCAGATTTTCGACGTCTTCGACCGAACTGACCAGGTGGAACTTATCCGGCACTTGTCCTAAGGTTCCGATGACCTCAGGATGCCCGGCATGGCCGATCAGAATCAGCTCGTATCCGAATTTGTAATCGCGGTTGACCTCGTTGTGGACCTTGATGACCAGAGGACACGTCGCGTCAATGACTTTCAAGCCGCGGCGAGTCGCCTCCTCCCAGACCGCTTTGGCGACGCCATGGGCACTGAAAATGACCGTCTGCCCGTCGGGCACCTCGCTGAGTTCTTCGACAAAAACGGCCCCTTTCAGTTTCAATGAGTTTACGACATGGCGGCTGTGTACGATTTCATGCCGCACATAGATCGGAGCACCGTAGGCTTTGAGCGACAGCTCTACAATATCTATTGCGCGGTCCACACCGGCACAAAAACCTCTGGGATTGGCAAGGTATATCTTCATCGGCATCGTCTCGCTGGTTCGCTGTAGGATTTTCTACGCGCAGCAGGGTCACCATAGCATGGGACGCCCCTCACCATCAAGATGCGGATGCCGAGAGATGGCTCCAAAAGCCTAATATTGCTCTTTACTTTTGAACCTTCAGAGACTTGGCTTTCCCGTCCTTCGCCTGGGCCTCAATCTTCTCTCCCACATTTGCCGGGCCATCCATCTTCGTATCCTCGGTGACGAGGAGTGACACTTCCTTTCCGGTGGCATCCTTCACTACATATGTGAGTCCCTCGATTCGGGTCACTTCACCTTTGATGGTGCCGGACACAGGGGCCGACGCTTGTTTAGATTGTTCGGCATAGCATAGTGTGCTGAAAGCCAAGAGAGCCGAAAAGAACATGATACCGATTGCCTTCACCATGGCACCTCCTTTGTTAAGCTGGAATCACAGTTTTGCGAAATGACACCGGCGGGACAATAGACAAACCTATGTTGAAAGAACGGAAAAATATCCAATTCCCCAGGAACACAAACAGACCGAAAAGCGCCCCAATTGGACAGTGCGCTTCACAATGCGTCTTCGCCTGTCACAGTAACCCCTTGGAATGCTTAGTTTTACTTAATGGCATAAGGCTCGCATCTCGTGATGATGATAACTGGGATAAGGAGTCGCCCATTGAGCAATTCAGGAACGATTTTGGTGGTTGACGATGTCGAGGTGGTCCGAACGTTTACAGCGATGGTCCTGAAAAACCAGGGTTACACCGTCTTAGAGGCAGACCGAGGGTTTGAAGCGCTTCGGATCTTTTCCGAACAGAAGGACCGAATAGATCTGGTCTTGACGGACATCCGGATGCCCGAAATGAACGGGCTTGAGTTGGCTCGACAGTTGACGAGGCATCGTCCGGACATAAAGGTTTTGTTCATGTCCGGCTATCCGTCAACCGACAACGTCAATTTCACATTACCAGAAGGTCAGGAACTGGTCGAACCGAGAGAGGATTTTCTTCAGAAACCTTTCACCCCTGAGAGATTGACGAGAAAGGTTCACGAGACCCTGAAGATTAAATAATCTGTTCACAGGGCAGGAGAAACATCCTTAAAGAAGGAACATGCTCTTTCCGCATCGCTACACGTTCCGCAATAAATACTTTGAAGACTTTCGTGACGAGATCTGCTCGATCATCATCGATCACGGCAAAAATGACGACGTTGGGCCCGTGAGAAAAACGCGAGGCCGCTACGACCCCTTTTTCGCCAGAACCATGAGCTTGCGACAGAATGGTATACCCGAGGATATCGCACTTTTGAATGATTTCAACCACCTCTGATTCTAGCGCCTCCCGAGTAACAATCATCATCATCTTCCTCCTCC
>VBOG01000079.1 GCA_005877815.1 Nitrospirota bacterium | reverse complement strand
ACATTTCGCACGCTCGTCGCCACGCTTCTTCTGCTGTCGGCGCCCTGCGTGGCAGTGGCAGGTTTCAAGGAAGGCCTCAGCGCCTATTACTTTGGAAACTACGCCACGGCTTTGAAAGAGTTTCGACCGCTGGCTGAGGGCGGGCAACCCGAAGCTCAATTCTACCTGGGAGTGATGTATTACAGCGGAAAGGCCGTACCCCAGGACTACGCGGAAGCCGTACGGTGGTACCGCGCGGCAGCGGAAGGCGGATACCCCAGGGCCATGTCCAACCTCGGATGGATGTATTCACGAGGCAAGGGCGTCCGTCAGGATTACACGCAGGCGCTCCGCTGGTATCAATCGGCCGCCGAGAAGGGGTTGGCGGAAGCCCAATATAATTTGGGCGTCATGTACAAAGAAGGATATGGCGTGCCGAAGGATTATACGCGCGCCCACATGTGGTTCAATCTCGCGGCCGTGAATGGCCACGAGCACGCCTACAATGCGCGACTCGCGCTCTCCAAATCCATGACACCGCGCCAAATCGACGACGCTCAAAACCTGGCCAAAGACTGGAAGCCCACCGGCAAGGAAGCCTGCCACGCCTCTTCGTCTTCGATCTGCTGAATGAATCTGAAGGCTAGGTGAACAGTAATTCCTTGAACTCAGACATGAAGCCGTAATAGAGCGGCGCGAAATCCTTCAGGCTCTCCGGACTCGTCTCCTTCAACTTTCGAAAAAACGTCACCTGCTGGCGGGAATCGATCTGCTCCAGCAATCTCGAAAGGTTGGCCATCGTATAGCTGCCGGACGGGACGCTGAGCACGTAATGCACCAAGCGCTCGGTGAATTGTTCAGCCACATAGGGACTGGAGAGAAGCCCAGCCGGGATTTTTCCCGTCGCCAGCATCTCATGAAACGGTACCGCCTGTGCTGCAAATGGGAGTGAGGCGGGAGGCGCATCCGACATTAAGAGCCTCCAGAGCTGTTCGACTGCGTGTCCTGCGCGCCACTCTACAAGAGGGGTTTGACGACAGTCAAGCATGCCCAGGGCCTGTTGCATGTCGTTGAGCAGCGGATTTCATGTGGTATTCGCATTTTCGCTTGTGTAAAATGCCGCGACTCTTGGCATTTATTTAGAGGAGGCTGGCATGCAGGTACTCGTTGGTCGGCCGCGGAATGCCGTTGCCATCTTGCTGCTCACCGTGATACTAGGCGCGCTCAGCGCGATGCTGCCAGCTGCGAGCGCCGCGGAGGGTCAGGCCGATAAAATCGTCGTGATCATGGTGGATGGGTTGCGGCCCGATGCACTCAAGCACGCGAAAGTGCCGGCTATCGAAGGTCTCATCAAGCGTGGAGCGTCCACGATGAAAGCCCAAACGGTCACTCCGAGTCTCACCTTGCCGGCATTCGCCTCAGTGCTGACAGGGCTGACCGTCGAACAGCACGGCGTCAACTGGAATGAGTATGATCCCGCGCGCGGATACCTGAAGGCGCCGACCTTCTTTGAGATTGCGTCGTTTGCAGACGGCAAATGGGGTGGGGTGTACCTCAACAAGGAGAAGTTGCTCCACGTGGCAAAGCCTGATCGCCGTCTCATCATCAACCTCTGCAGCCAGAATGATCCCACCTGCCGCTCTCAGAGGATCGTGAATGAGGTCGTCACCGGCTACAAGACTGCGACGGAAGGAAAACCTTCTCTGTTCATGGTGCATTTCGCGGACGTGGATACCGCTGGACACGACAAGGGTTGGATGAGCAAACCCTACCTGCGAGCCGTGGAAGATATCGACCGGGCGATCGCAAGTCTCATCAAGGGCTTTCAGGAACTGGGACTCTACGACCGGACGGTGTTCCTGATCACGGCCGATCATGGCGGTCACGACCTGACGCATGGAACCAATTCGCCTGAGGACATGACGATTCCGTGGATCGCCGCCGGGCCGGGGATCAAACGAGGGTACGAGATCAAGCGTCCGGTGTCGTTGATCGATACAGCGGCGACCGTGTTGCGGGCAGTCGGGACTACCGATTACTATGTGGAGTGGACCAGTAAATCCGTGGACGAGATTTTCGAGACTGGTCCGGCGAGTTCAGCCCCCGCGGGCAAACCTTAATCTATAATGTATTTGGTCGGATCTACGGGGCGACCGTGGACTTCCACTTCATAATGGAGATGGGGCCCGGTGGAAAGACCGGTGCTGCCGACTTCTCCAAGAATATCTCCGCGCTTGACAGTCTGCCCGGCTTTCACTCGGGCTTTCGAGAGATGGCCATATGTCGTCTTCAGACCATAGCCATGGGATACTATCACCACGTTGCCGAGGCCGGCCTCCGTTCCGGCAAACGTCACCGTCCCGGCTGCCGGGGCAATCACGGGCGTATGCATGGGCGCCGAGATATCGACGCCGCCGTGCATCGTGTCCATGCCCGTGAACGGTGAAATGCGATGCCCGAAGCGGGAAGAGAGCCAACCTCTGACCGGCCAGATTGACGGCGTGGCCGCCCATTGCGCCCGCCGCTCGCCCGCAATGTGGTTCAATTCCTGGAGATGCTCCTGTTGTGTCAGCGCTTCATGATGGAGCCACTCGATCTTCTGCTGGAGCTGCGTGGCGATTTCCGAGAACGACGCACGTTCTCCTCCGACGTCGAGCGCCGGCGCCGCGTTCGATTCTTCCTTACCACCCAATCCCGGGCCGGTGGACGAGGGCTTCGGCGGGTCCAGCCCTAACATGACCCGAAGCCTCAGATTAATGTCCCGCATGGTGGACAATTGCTTTCGGAGGTCTTCCATCCCGGTCGAGAGCATGCTCGCTTGCTGACGATGCTGAGCGGCTTCAGAGCGTAAGTCCTCTAGTTCCCATAATTCTCCGCTCCGGGCCACATATTGGACCAGAAAAGCGACCTCGAGAACGGCGGCCAGAATCGTGGTGACGAGCAGGATACCGACCGTGCGCCGCTTGAGAGTGAAACGACGGGGCCGGGTGGTCCCGGGGAAGATGACGATCTCGTATTCCGTAGGTCTCATACGATCTCCACCCTAAAAACAAGGCATTACGGATACCATATCTCCACGATAGAGTCAAGATTCGCCCCCTGGGCGAATCGCTGTCGGAGAAAGATCGCGGTGCGTAACATCCTGAATCCACTGCAAATAGGATAACGTACCTTCAAGGATCGGGACGGCAATGATCTCCGGAACGCTATAGCTGTGGCACTCTTTCACCGCCTTCGCCAAATCGGCAAACAGCCCCCGCTCGGACTTGATGATCAGCAGCAGCTCTTCCTCGTCGGAGATCTTTCCTTCCCATGAAAAGAAGGAGCGAATGTGGGGCAGAATGTTTATGCAGGCAGCCAGCCGGTCCTCCAACAGGCGACGGGCAATCCGTTCGCCTTCTTCAGGAGAAGACACGGTCACAAAAATGACAATGGCCTCCCCACCCCCGCTGAGCATGTCTCGTTCTTCCGTCATCGGCCTACTCTAGCACCGACGCG